>DASYQV010000152.1:0-33718 GCA_036005125.1 Vicinamibacterales bacterium | reverse complement strand
GGACTTCGATCGCTCGCAGGAAGCCCCTATGTCGCGGGGTAATGGAATAACGACTCTCACCGGCGGGACCACGACCGGCCTGCCGCGAGCAGCGACCGCTATCGGTGGTATCGGTGGGACAGGTGGGACAGGTGGGACAGGTGGGACAGGTGGGACAGGCGGAACAGGCCAGGGTGGAGCCCCATAGACAACGGCTCGCTAATGGCGGACCGAATCGGCGAGGGCTCTGCCGGGATATCAAGCGCAGAGCCCGGCAGAGCCCTTGCCCGGTTAGACCGGCCCGTGACTGGTCAGACCCGCGAACGACAGGAACCCGACCCACGGACCCGAGCGCCGGAGACCCGAGACGCAGGAAGGGCATTTGAGTCGTCGATGAAAAAACTCGTATTCGTTGCGGTCATCCTGATTGTTGCCTTCACCGGGGTCGCCTTTTACATGGGCTTCTTCGTCCGGGAGCCGGCGGAAGCTGCCGGTGATACCCCGCGGCGCCGCCCCGGCGGCGGTGGCGGTGGCTTCGGCAGCTTCGGGGCACGTCCGCCGATGACCGTCGAGCTCGATTCCGCCACGCGCGCCGATGTCACACAAGAACTGATCGTCGTCGGCAACCTCATCGGCGAGACGACCGTGGAAGTGGTGCCGAAGACCGCCGGTCGCCTCGAGGAAATGTTTGTACGGCTTGGCGACCGCGTCTCGCGTGGCCAGCAGATCGCCAGAATCGAGGATCGTGAGATTCGTGAGCAGGTGAAGCAGGCCGAGGCGGCATTCCAGGTCGCCCGTGCGACGATCCGGCAGCGCGAGGCGGACCTCAAGTTCGCGGAAACCAACGTCGAGCGATCCCGCAACCTGTTCGACCGCCAGTTGCTGCCGAAGCAGTCGCTCGAGGATGCGGAGGCGCGCTATCAGGCCAACGACGCCCAGCTCGACCTGGCCCGGGCGCAGTTCGTACAGGCACAGTCCCGGCTCGAGGAGCTCCGCATCACGTTGGCCAATACGCTGATCGTCTCCCCGGTCAACGGGTTCGTTGCGCGACGGGTGGTCGACCCCGGCGCGTTCGTGTCTCCGAACCAGCCCATTGCCGATGTCGTCGATATCAGCCGCGTCCGCATGGTGGCGAACGTCGTGGAAAAGGATCTGCGACGCGTCGAGGTCGGGGAGTCGGCGCGCGTCGAGGTCGACGCCTTCCCGGGCGAGACGTTCAAGGGGCGGATTGGCCGTGTGGCGCCGGTGCTCGATCCGCAGACGCGGACCGCGCAGATCGAGGTGGAGATTCCGAATGTGGCGTTCCGGCTCAAGCCGGGCATGTACGCGCGCGTCACGCTCACGGTCGAGCACCATGCAAATGCCCTTGTCGTGCCGAACAACGCCCTGGTGGACTTCGAGGGCAAGCGCGGCGTGTTCCTGACGCGCAACAAGCAGACCGCGACGTTCCAGCCGGTGGAGACCGGCATCGAAGAGCCGACGCGGGTGGAGATCCTGAGCGGGCTCCAGGACGACGACGACATCATCACGACCGGCGCCTCCGGACTGCGCGATGGGGATCGCATTCTCCTGCCGCGCCGCACGGACGATCCGGGCGGCGCGGGCGCGCCGCGCGATGCACATGATGGCGCGCGTCCCCCGCCACGGCCGCGACCCGGCTCGAAGGAGCAACGATGAGCATTCCTCGCCTTGCCATCCACCGCCCGATCACGATGTTCATGATCTGCGCGGTGATCACCCTGCTCGGGGTGATTTCCCTCTCAAAGCTGCCGGTCGATCTGATGCCGGACGTCCAGCTGCCCAGCATCACCGTGAGCGTCAACTATCCGGGTGTCGGACCGCTCGAGATGGAGGAGCTCGTCGCGCGGCCGCTCGAGCAGGCCGTGAGCGCGGTCGCCGGACTGGAGCAGCTCAACTCCAACTCCCGCGAAGGCTCGAGCTTCATCCGCATGAACTTCGTGTGGGGCACCAACCTGAACGCTGCTGCCGACGACGTGCGGAGCCGTATCGATCGGATTCGGAACCGGCTGCCCGAGGACGCCGAACCCCCCATCATCTTCAAGTTCGATTCGACGTCGATGCCCATCATGGGCATCGGGGTCGAGGGCGATTACGATGGGGTGACGCTGCGTGAGATGGCGCAGAACGACTTGTCGCCGCGGCTCGAACGAGTGCCGGGCGTGGCGGCCGTGCAGATCGAAGGCGGCCTCCGTCGCGAGATCCATGTGGAGCTCTCGCGCGAGAAGATCACGGCGCTGAACCTGTCGGTCGACCGCATCGTGAATCTGCTTCGAACCGAGAACCAGAACATCCCGCTCGGCGATGTCGATGAAGGCGACACGACGTTCCTGCTCCGCAGCCAGGGACAGTTCTCGAGCCTTGAAGACATCCGCACCCTCGTCGTCATGACCAAGCCGGGCGTGCCCGTCTACATGCGAGACATCGCGGAGGTCAGGGACTCGACCGAAGATCGCCGCTCGTTCCTCCGCATCAACGGGAACCAGGCCGTCCGGATGCGGGTCCAGAAGCAGTCGGGCGAGAACACCGTCGCAATCGCGCGCGGCATCAAGGCCGAGATCGCACGAATCAACCGCGAGGTACCCGGCATCCGGCTGCTGGTGCTCGACGATCAGTCACGCTTCATCGAGCGGGCGATCAACAGCGTCCAGGAGCACGCGCTCGTCGGGGCGGCGCTCGTGGTCCTCATCATCTTCGCGTTCCTGCGCGACTTCCGGTCCACGCTCATCGTGTGCACCTCGATTCCGGTGTCGGTCATCGGCACGTTCGCGCTGCTCTACTTCGCGGGGTTCACGCTCAACACGATGACCTTCGGCGGGCTCGCCCTCGGCGTCGGCATGATCGTCGACGCCGCCATCGTCGTGCTCGAGAACACGTACCGCCACCTCGAGATGGGCAAGGATCGGATGACCGCCGCCATAGACGGCAGCGAGGAAGTCTGGTCCGCGATCCTGGCTTCGACGCTGACGCATATCGCCGTCTTCATCCCGCTGCTCTTCCTGACCGGCGTATCGAGCGTGCTCTTCACGCAACTCTCGATCGTCGTCATCTTCTCCTTGTCGATGTCGCTGTTCGTCGCGGTCACGATCGTGCCGGTGCTCTGCTCGACCTGGCTGCACCTGCCGAGCGAGCACGTGAGACGGCGCGGCGTGATGGGCTGGTTCTACACGCTCAGCACGCGGTTCCTGGACGGCATGGACGAACGGTATCGACGGATCGTCCACAGGGCGCTGAACCATCGTCCGACGGTGTTTGCCGCGAGCGCCGGCCTGATTGCGACGGCTGTCTTCATGATCCCCCTGCTCGGCTTCGAGCTCGTGCCGCAGACCGACGAGGGTGAGGTCGAGGTCAACGTGGAGATGGCCGTCGGAACGCGAATCGAGCGGACCGAGGCCACGATGCTGCAGCTCGAAGAGCGGATCCAGCAGAGCGTGCCCGAGGCCGAGTTCATCATCGTCAGGGCCGGAGGAGGTGGTGGTGGTCGCGGTGGCGGCGGCTTCGGCTTCGGTCCGGGCGGTGGTGGCAGCTCGCACCGCGGCTACATCCAGATCCGCCTCACATCCCGCAGCGAGCGCACGCGGTCGAACGACGAGATCGCGCAGGACCTGCGGCGCCGCCTCGCGGGGCTGCCCGGTACGATCATCCGTGCGCGCCCGTCGGGCGGTAACTTCCAGATGAACCGCATGCTGGGCGGGGGCGGCGACGGACGCCTGGCGCTCGAGATTCGCGGCCACGACCTGGCCGATTCACGTCGGATCGCGGAGAGTGCGCGGGGCATCATGCAGAACACGCCGGGTATTGCCGACGTCCGTATCGCCCGCGAGGAAGGTCGGCCGGAAATCTCCATCCACGTCGACCGGCCGAAGGCGGCGCTCCTCGGTCTGAGCGTCACAAACGTGGCGAACACGATCCAGACCAACGTCGCGGGAACGCAGGCTGCCTTTTATCGCGAGCGTGGCAACGAGTATCCGATCGTCGTCCGCCTGCGCGAAGAGGATCGCTCCCGGATCACGCACGTTGGCGACGTGCTTCTGAGCACGCCCGGCGGACAGGTGGTGCCCGCGAAAAACCTGATGGTGGTCGGCCGTGAAACCGGTCCGGTGGAGATCGAACGCAAGAACCAGGAGCGCATCGCCCGCGTGACCGCCGAAACCGAAGTGACGCTCAGCGAGGCCGTCGAGGCCGTGCAGAACGAGCTTGGACAGATCCGCGTCCCCCCTGACTTCTCGGTCGGTTTCGGATCCGAGGTCGAGGAACAGACAAGAGCGTTCCGTCAGCTGCAGCTCATGCTGATCCTCGCGATCGTGCTCGTGTACGCCGTCATGGCATCCCAGTACGAGTCGCTCCGCGACCCGTTCATCATCATGTTCTCCATTCCGGTGGCGGCGATCGGCGTGGTGCTCATGCTCTGGGGCACGAAGACGCCGTTCAGCCTCCAGGCGTACATCGGGGTGATCATGCTCGCGGGCATCGTCGTCAGCAACGCGATCCTGCTCGTCGATTACACCAACACGCTGCGCCGGCGCGACAACCTGGCGCTGCGCGAAGCGGTCGAGCTCGCGGGACGAACGCGCCTGCGGCCGATCCTCATGACCTCGCTCGCGACGATGCTCGGCCTCGTGCCGATGGCCATCGGCATCGGCGAAGGCGGCGAGCTCCAGGCTCCGCTCGCGCGCGTGGTCATCGGCGGGCTGCTGGCCTCGACGATGGTCACGCTCGTGCTGGTGCCGGCGGTCTACACGCTCTTCGAGGAAGGCTGGAGCGGCATCCTGAAGGGGGCCTCGCACCACCGGCAGTGAATTGTGAATTGTGAATTGTGAATCGTGAATTGCGACTGCTGGGCCTTAAATTCACAAATTCACGATTCACAATTCACAATTCACAATTGGAGAGTCTCTCCAGCAGGGTCCCCACCGTCAGCCTTGTCACCGGATCGATCCACTCCGGCGCGATCTCGGCCAGCGGCGCGAGCACGAACCGGCGCTCCCGGAAGCGCGGGTGGGGCACGACGAGTCCTGGTTCGCTGATAATCGCGTCGCCGTACAAGATCAGATCCAGATCCACCGTGCGCGGCGCGCCCGCGAATGGACGTTCGCGGCCGCAGGCGCGCTCGACCGCGAGAAGCGCCTCGAGCAGGGCGCGCGGCGAGAGTGCCGTGTCTCCTGCGGCTGCCGCGTTCAGGAACCGCGGCTGAGGACCGACGCCCACCGGTGCCGTGTCGTGAAAGGTCGAAACGCGAAGGCCGGTGACGTACTCGCTGAGGTGGACCGCGGCCTCACGCAGGTGCCGTTGGCGGTCCCCCAGGTTGCTCCCGAGGGCGATCGCCACGGGGATCACTATTCCAGCCAGCGGGTGGGCAGCACGCTGCCCTGACGGGGCACGCCTCCAGTGCGGCGGCCCAGCACGTCCTCGAAACCGGCGGCCGCCTGTTCGAAGAGCCGCTCGTGCTCCTGCGATTCGCCGAGCACGACGTTCAACATGAGGCGATGCCGCGCGTGCGACACCTCGTCGAGACGCGGGCGCCACCGCTCGACGAACTCCGACAGGCGCCGCGCATCGTCCTCGAGGATGCCACTGTAATCGGATGGATCGATCTTCTTCTCGCGCCGGCCGAAGCCCCGCTTCCGGGAAAGCCCATCAACCGACGGCACGGGCAACACCGCCGAGGCGGCTGGCAGCGGCGCCCCGAAGCCGGCCAGCGCATTCTGCAGCCACCCGAGGTGCGTCTCTTCGCGGTTGATGACGTACTGGTAGGTGTTGTTGAAATCGTAGTGACCGACCGCCCGCGCGCCCGCCTCGTGACGCTGCAGCAGGGCCAGTCGATCGGCGGCAAACTCCGTGAGGAACTGCCGGAGTTCCGGATGCTTCACGCCTTTTGCTTTTCCTTGCAGGTGACGCAGACGCGTGCCCACGGAATGGCGTTCAGTCGCGCCGAGGCGATCGGCTCCCCGCAGTCGCGGCAGATGCCATACGTGCCCTGCTCGATGCGCCGGAGGGCTTCGTCGATTGCCTGGAGGATCTTGGCCTCGGTCTGCTTCAGTTTCAGCTGGATATGAACCTCGTTGTTACCGCTGGCCTGGTCGGCCATGTCGCCCTGGCGACCGGAATTGTTCTCCATCGTCCACTGAAGTGGCTTCGAGCTGGCGCCGATCAGCTCACCGCGTTTCCGGAGTAACGCATCCCGAAAAATCGCGACGTCCATCGCTGAGACTCCCAGGGGGTACGGCCCGTCCGGGCCCGGACAAAACACGATCTTAACACGACTATTCGGCCCTCAGCGTGGCGAGCGGCTTGTGGCGGAGCACGTCGAGGCTCGCGGCGACGCCGACCGCCGCGACGAACAGCGCGGTGAGAACAATGCCCATGACGCTCAGCAGGGGTGCCGACGTCCAGGGCATGTCGAGTGCGTAGGTGGCAACCGCCCAGCTGAGCACCATCGCACCAGCCGAGCCGATCGTTCCGGCGATGGCGCCGAGCACGCCGTATTCGAGCAGGAGCATCGTCGCGATCAGGCGCGTGCTGGCGCCGAGCGTTTTCAGGATGGCCGCCTCGTAGACACGGCGGAACTTCGTCATCGACACCGCGCCCACCAGAATGAGCGCGCCGCTCAGCAGGACGAGCGCGCCGACGACGGTCACGCCGAGCGTCACGTTGTTCAGCACGCGACGAATCGTGTCGAGCAGCTCGCGCAAGTCGATCACCGACACGTTCGGAAAGGCGCGCACGAGCGCCCCCTGCAGGCGGGCGCGCGCGGCCGGGTCGAGCGGGGCCTGCAGCGTGGAAACGAACGTGTGCGGCGCGTTGTCGAACGTCCCCGGCCTGAAAACGAACATGAAGCCGCCGGCGCGGAAGTCGCGCCACTCGACGCGACGTACGCTCGTGACAGTGGCCGTGATCGTGCGGCCGAGCACGTCGAACCGCATCTGGTCGCCAACCTGGATCTGGAAGTGGTCGCGCAGGCTTTCCTCAATCGAGACCTCCGCGCCTCCGGAGGTCGAAGAATCCCACCACTGACCCGCAATCACCTGCTCGTTCGCCTCGAGCGCCGGACGATAGGTAATCGTGTACTCGCGCGACAACGAGCCGCGGCCGCGGACGTCTTCGTAGCGATCGAGGCTCACGTCGCGCCCGCGGACGCCAACCACGCGGGCCCTGAGCACCGGAATCATTCTCGGCGGTCCGTTCGGGCCGTTGTGATCGTCGATGAACGCGGAAAGCGCCTGACGTTGATCGGGCTGCACGTCCATCAGGAACATGTCTGGAGAGTTCTCTCCCAGTTGAATGGCGAAGTCCTTGAGCAGGTTGGCCTGCAGGGCACGCACACCGATGATGAAGAACGCGCCGAGGCCGACGGCCAGCAGGATGACGCGCGTCTGGTTGCCCGGTCTGGCGACGTGCAGCACGGCCTGGCGCAGCGCAAACGACCGCGCATACCGGAGCGGCTGGACCGCTCGGACGAGGACGAGCCCGGCGACGTACAGAAGGACTGCGGTACACACGAACCCGCCGGAGAGCATCAGCCCCACACGAAGCGAGCCGGCCTGCCACGCAGCGACCGCGACGAGCGCACCGGCCACGAGCGCCGTGGCGGCCCATTTGACCCAGTCAACGCGCTGCGCCGGAGGGATGTCCTGCCGCAGCAACAGTGACGGCTTGACATGCCGTACTTCCAACAGCGGCACGAGCGAAAACAGCAACGACACCAGCAGACCGACCAGCAGTCCCTGTGCAACGGCCGTTCGTGTCAACCCGTAGTCGATCTGCAGCATGTTCACGGAGTTCGGTACGAAAGACGGCACGGCCGCGACGACCAGGGCCGCGAGCACCACGCCGAGCAGGCTGCCGGCAAGGCCGAGCAGAAGAACCTGAACCAGGTAGACAGCCAGAATCTGATGCGATGTGCCACCGACGCACTTGAGAACGGCGATGCTGCGAATCTTCTGCTGTACGAACACCCGCGCGACACTGGAGACGCCGATTCCCCCCAGGATCACCACCACCAGGCCGACCAGGCTCAGATAGTTTTCCGCCCGCTCGAAGTCCTGGCTCATCCGGTCCTCGTTGCGGCGATACGAGCGAACGAAGACGAACTCGTTCGCGAATGCCTGCCGCAGATCCATCGTCAGGGCGGCTAGCGCAGCGTCGGGCACCTTGAGCAGGAGCTGGTGGTTGACACGGCTGCCGAACGTGAGCAGGTCCGTGGACTCGAGATCCGCGTAATCGATGAGCACACGCGGTCCGACGCTGAACGCTCCCAGTCGCCGGCCCGGCTCGGATTCGATGACGCCCCGGACCTGGAACCGCTGCGTGCCGATGATGATGCGGTCGCCGACGCCCAGGCCGAATTGGGCAAGCAGCTCGGGGCGCACGAGCGCGCCGTGTCCGCGCAGGAAGTCATGGGAGTACGTGTGGCCGCCCTGCAGCCGCAGCGTTCCGTACATCGGGAACGACGACTGCACGGCGCGGAGCTCGACGATGCGGGAGGCGACAATGGCAGGATCAGCCGGCCGCACCATTGTGGGCAGCTCCTTCGCCTCGCTCTCAGCAGTGACCCGGCCGGCGCGCGCCTCACGCGCAATGGTCTCCCGCACCGTGCGGTTGAACGGATCGTTGCCAGAGATGACGAGATCGGCCGACAGAAGCGCCCGGGCCTCCCCTGACAGCGCCACGCGCACGCTCTGGATGACGGAGCGCAGTGCCACGATTGCCGCGACACCAATCGCGATGCATACGAAGAAGAAGACGAGACGCTGCCACGATGCGCGAATCTCCCGCAACGCCATCCGGACGATGAATCTCATCGCGCGGGTCCTTCGACGCCGCTCGACACGGACCCCTCGACGCTCGTCGCGACGGGTACCGCGCGTGGCCCGACAGGCCGGCCGTCGCGCAGGGCCAGGCGGACGTCAGCGAGCGCGGCCAGGTCGGCGTCATGAGTGACGAGCAGCAGTGTCGAGCGGCGCGCGCGCTGGATGCCCAGCAGCAGGTCCATGATGTGACGGCCGGTCGTCGAATCCAGATTGCCGGTCGGCTCGTCGGCGAGCACGATGACCGGATCGTTGGCCAGCGCACGGGCGAGCGCGACGCGCTGCTGCTCGCCGCCCGAGAGCTGCGACGGGTAATGGTGTCCGCGATCGGCCAGTCCCACCTCGTCGAGCAGCCGTCGTGCGCGGGGGGCCGCGTCGCGTCGGCCTGCAATCTCCATCGGAATGCTGATGTTCTCGAAGGCGGTCAGCGACGGAACCAGATGGAAGAACTGGAAGACGAACCCGATCTTCTCGCCGCGCAATCGGGCGAGCTGGTCCTCGCCGAGCGTGGTGATGTCGGTGCCGTCAATCAGGATCGTCCCCGTCGTGGGCGAGTCGAGGCCGGCAACCAGACCGAGCAGTGTCGACTTGCCGCTGCCCGAGGGGCCGACGACCGCGAGGAACTGACCAGAGGGTATCGAGAGGTCCAGGGGATGAAGGATCGTGAGCGGACGGCCTCCGCTCATCACCGTCTTGGATACGCCGCGGAGCTCGATCATGGTCTGGGCGGATCAAGCAGGGGCTGGAGCGTTCGCCACACGTTCCGCTCGAGAATGCGCGCCCCTTCCGGGTTCGGATGAATGCCGTCGGCGATGTTGAGCGCGCGATCGCCGGCAACCCCCTCGAGCAGGAACGGAATGAGCGCCACTTTGTGCTCGGTCGAGAGATCGCGGAACGCCCGGTGGAAGGCAATGGAATACTGGGGACCGTAATTGGGAGGCGCCTCCATGCCGGCCAGGATGACTCTGATCCCGCGCGACTTGGCACGCGTGACGATCTCGCCGAGGTTCTTCTTCATCTCGTTGACCGGGAGCCCGCGCAGACCGTCATTGGCGCCAAGCTCGAGAATCAGCACCCGGACATTTCCTTCGAGCGACCAGTCGAGCCGTCGCAGGCCGCCCGCTGATGTGTCGCCCGACACACCGGCGTTGACGACCTCGTATCGATACCCGGCCTCGTCGAGGTGTTTCTGCAGCAGCGCCGGGTACGACTGCGGCCTGTCGAGGCCGTAGCCGGCGGTCAGGCTGTCGCCGAGTATCACGATTCTCGGAATCGCGGACGCCGCGTCAGAGGAGGTGGCGCGCGGGGGTTCGACCGCGCGCGACGCGGGCGTGACGGCCCGGCTGGGGGTCTGCTCGACCGCGCTCGCCGCCGATGGTTCCGGTTGCGTGCACGCGACCGGCGCGGTTGCCACAGCAATCAGGACGACACAGCGGGGAATCCTCAGCATGATCGCAAGCCCATTATGTTATAAAACCAGCCAACGTCTCTGCCCTCGTTGTTTCCTGATACCCGGCGAGCCATCTGTAGCTAGAGACGTTGGCTGGTTTGCAGCGTCTATCTGGCGCGCTCCGCGCGCCGATGGTCGCTTACTGAGACGTTGCCCGCCGCGAGACGGTTCGCGCTCGCCCTACCATCACGCCATCACGCGCATTTATGACATCGACGTACTCTTTCTCGATTGAACCTGGCACCGTGGGGAGCCAGATCGACGCGGCGTACGCCCGGCTCGAGCAACTGCAGTTCGCCGAAGCTCTCTGGAGCCGGCGTCTCGACGTATGGACGAGCGATCCGGCAACACAGCAGAACATCGCCAATCGGCTCGGATGGCTCGACGTGCTCGACTTCGTCACGCCGCAGCTCGATCGTCTGCGCGGGTTCGCGGAGGGCGTGCGCCAGGAGGCCTTCACCGATGTCGTGCTGCTCGGGATGGGTGGATCGAGCCTGGCGCCCGAGGTGATGCACCAGATTCTCGGCGTCGCGCCCGGATGGCCACGCTTCCGGATGCTCGATTCAACCGACCCGGGCGCCGTACGCGAGGCGATGTCCCGTGCCGAATCGTCGCTGTTCATCCTCGCCAGCAAGTCCGGCACGACGATCGAGCCCAATGTCATGGCTGCCGAGGCCGCCCGGCGCATCGAGGCCGCCGGTCACGGCCCGTGGGGCTCGCGGTTTGTCGCGATCACCGACGAGAACACGGCGCTTCACCGGCGCGCTCTCGCCGAGCGCTTCCGCAACATCTTCCTCAACCCCGCCGACATCGGCGGGCGCTACTCGGCACTGTCGTTCTTCGGTCTCGTGCCGGCGTCGCTGATGGGCGTCGATCTCAGCCGTCTCCTCTCCCCGGCGCGCGCCATGGCAGACGCGTGTCGCACGGCCGATCCCCGCGTGAATCCGGGACTGGCGCTTGGCTCGGTCATGGGAGCCGCGGCGCGCAGCGGCCGCGACAAGCTGACGCTCGTCGTGCCCGAACATCTGGCCGCGTTTGGTTTGTGGGTCGAACAACTCGTCGCGGAAAGCACCGGGAAGCAGGGGGTGGGGATCGTTCCCATTGCCAATGAATCACCGCTCCCATGCTACGGTGAGGATCGTGCGGCGGTGGTGGTTCACAAAGGCGACGAGGCGCCTGGCGCGGTGATCGTCGAGCGACTGCAGGAGTCCGGCGCCCCGGTTGTCACGCTTCGAACGCCGGACGCAGCTGCGCTTGGCGCCGAGTTCTTTCGTTGGGAAGTGGCAACCGCGACAGCCGGTCTCCTGCTCGACATCAATCCATTCGACGAACCGAACGTGCAGCAGGCCAAAGACGCGACGATGGCGCTGCTCTCGGCGTACGGCGCCGAACGGCGATTGCCGTTTCCCGAACCGATCGCATCGCGCAACGGCGTTCGCCTCGCGCTCAGCCGTGCGGCGCTCGACTGCCTCGGCACCGAACTGCCGGAGCGCTTCCTGCGCCTGATTGCCGCCCGCGACTACTTCGGCCTGCTCGCCTATGTTCCGCCAGGCGATCGTTCGTGGGACAGCGCCCTCAGTCGATTCCGATTCGAGGTCGGTGCGCGCACCGGCTGCGCGACGATGCTCGGGTATGGCCCGCGTTACCTGCATTCCACCGGACAGCTGCACAAGGGCGGCCCGCCGACCGGCGTCTTCATGATCGTCACCGTGACGCACGCCGACGACCTGCCGATCCCGGGTCAACCGTACTCATTTGGAGTACTGGAGATGGCGCAGGCGCTCGGAGACTTCACGTCTCTGGACCGCGCCGGCCGCCGCGTCCTGCACGTGCATCTGCCGTCGTTCGATCTCGGCGCATTCGATGAGATTGCGGCGTTGTTGAAGGAGGCTCTCTGAAACGCACGTCACGCGGCCGTTTGAGGCCCTTTCGTTACTTGTCGCAGCGGACGACCACAGCGGTGACGTTGTCTTTTGCGCCCTGCGCGATTGCCGTCTCGAGCAGGTCGTTGGCAATCTGCTCGGCGGTCCGATTCGAGCCGAGCATCGACCCAATCGCATCGGCCGTCAGCACGCCGTGCAGTCCGTCCGAGCACAAGAGCAGCACATCGCCGGACGACACCGCCTGTTCCGCGACCTTCGGATCCATGTCCGGCTTCGCACCGACCACGTTGGTGAGCACGTGACGCATCGGATGCTGCGCGAGCGCGGTCTCGGTCATCCCCGGCTCGCGCGCGAGCACCATGGCCACCCAGGAGTCGTCCTGTGTCAGTGGCTGAAGCGCGCCCTCGTGCCACATGTAGAGCCGGCTGTCGCCGACGCCGCCGAACACGATGCGGCCGTCAGTCACGAGGGACACAACGACGGTTGTCCCCATGCCCGCGCAGTCGATGCGTGAATCCGCGGCCTGCCGCACCCGATCATTGGCCAGACGCAGGCTGCTGGATACCCGGTTGCCTTCGAGTGACAGCGCCGGATCGAAGCCGTACGGCCACGTCGGATCCGTCTGGTGAGTATGCCGGATGAATTCGCTGATCGTCTCAATCGCCAGATGTGCCGCGACCTCGCCGGCGTTGTGTCCGCCCATGCCGTCCGCGACGATGAAGAGTCCCAGTGAGACGTCAACGAAGAACGCGTCCTCATTCGAGGAGCGACGGCCGGGATGCGTCGTCCCGTGAGCGGAAAATCGCACGGCGAGATTATACGAGGCGCGCGAACGAGGGATTCATCCCGCGCGCTCGAAACTTCGCGTGACCGGCGGTTCGCAGTGCCGGATCTGACGCTCCGGCACTGCCTGCTGCCTACTGCCTACTGCCTACTGTTGTGGCGCCCGCAAGCCGTCAATGACAGTACGAAGCTGTTCCAGCTTCGCACGATCGACGCACACAGTACCGGTGGCCGTCGAGGTAGCGCCGGCCGAGCCGGTCGTGCCGGCGGCGCCGCCGCGCAGCATCTCGTTAATCATTCCAGACAGCCGCGCGATCGTCGCGCTGTCGATATTGCCCGCTGCGTTCAGTTCGATCGTTTGACCTGGCGCCACCCTGATCTGCGCGTTCCGATCGATCGGCGCGGTCGGGTCGGGCGTTGCCGGATGCGGCGTCGGCTGCACATCGGGGTCGGAGCCAGGCGCGCGCGCGGCATCATCGGGAACATCAGGGGGAACATCAGGAACGTCGCGGTCCACCGCGCTGCGCGGCGTGCCGGTCGCGCTCATGGCGGCCACATGGAATGCATTCAGATGCTTGCGGAATTCCATCAGCCTGGTCCGGGTCGAGGCGTCGAGGCGGATGTCGGTTGTCGCGCTCGCGCCGGCGTTCACGCCCGTACGTCCCGAGGTGCCGGATGTGGCGCTGCCCGACACCGACGCATTCGCGCCAAGCATCCGGTCGAGAATCTGGTCGATCGCCGAGTAATGGTTCATCCAGTCGCCCGCACCTTGGGTCGGCTCGCCGCTGCGCGAGGTGCGCGATCGGGTCGAGCCACTCTGCTCGTTCGTCGTGCTGGTGCCCGCGCCCGTCGTCCCGCGCGCCGTGCTGCCCGACCTGTATCCTGCGCCCGGCTCGGCGGCGCCGCTGCGACCGGCCGGCATCTGCGCGGCCCACGCGGTCTCGAGCTGCGTGAAATGCATGCGCAGCTCGTCGAGCTGCGTGCGCGCCTCGCCTTTCATCGTGCTGCTGTTGATGCTGTTGAGCAAGCGCTTCGCTGCGTCGAGGTGGTATTGGGGCGAGTTGTGATCAACGGTCTGGTTATGCCGAGTTGTCGGCGCCGGTCTGGTGTGCTGCCGCGGTGATGTGGTCTGCGCGTTTGCCAAAATGGGCAGGCTCGCGAGCGCAAGCCCGGCCCAGGTAATTGTCAGTTTCCTGGTTGTGTGTGACATCGCCTTCCCCTCCTGGTCTCGGTGACTCCCCGTCAATGAAGCAGGGACGACCTGAACCACGTTCTGTCGATTGGAATCCGCAGGAAATCAGCAATGTCAGTGCCGGGGACACACGTCACTCCTCAGCTTGGACCCGCTGCTATACTCCACACGTGGTCACGGCGACCATTCCTTCTTCATTGGCACGGGCGAACGCCGCGCTGGAGCGCGGCCGTGGCGCGGAAGCCGTCCAGCTCCTGACGCAGCTGCTGCGGTCGGGGTCGCTCGCGCGGCAGGACGAGCTCGCGATCCGGTCGGGCATGGCCGAGGCATGGCTGCTCCAAGATGACCTCGCGCAGGCGGCGGCTGCGCTCGGCCGACCGCCGGACGCATTGCGCGAGCAGATTCCGTCGGCGCGCCTCTCGACGCTGTGGCGGCTGCACGGCCGAATCGCGATGGCTCGCGGCGAGCAGTCTCGCGCGATCGCGCTGCACACCCGCGCGCTCAAACAGGCGGAGCTCGCGCACGACTCGCGAGCCATCGGTCTCGCCCATCTCGAGCTCGGCCTCTGTTATAAACAGGTTGGCGACAGCGGCACCGTACGGGAACACCTGACGGAGGCCGCCTCCGCGTTACATGCCGCCGGCGATCGCCGGCACGTGGCGCTGGTTCACTCGCTGTCGGCTGTGCTGCTGGCGCAGAGCGGTCGATACGACGAGGCCACGGCCGCGCTGCGCCAGGCAGAACGCCTGGCGCTCGCCATCCAGGCCGACGATGTTCTCGCGGCGATCGTGCATAACCAGGCAAACGTCGCGCTCATGCGGCACCGGCACGAGCAAGCGCTGGCGCTGGCGGAGCGAAGCGTCTCACTGCACCAGAACATCGGCTCGGGACACGGGCTGGCGGTCGCGCTGGCCACCCTGGGCCAGATTTGCGTGCTCCTTGGAGACCTCGAACGGGCCGAACAGATTCTGAACCGCACGCTGGAGGTCAGGAGCCCGGTCCAGTTCAGAGAGACAACAGGCGCCGTGTACGACACGCTCGCGCAGATCCACCTGATGCGCGGCTCCTACGAGCGTGCCGGCGAATATCTGCGTCACGCTGCGGAGGCCTACGGCGCCCTCGGAAGCCAGACGAGCCGTTGGTACGAATGGTCCTTGAAGGTGCTCGCCGCCAAGCTCGCCATCCGGAGGGGCGCGTTTCACGAGGCGATCACGGCCGCCGATGAGATCGCGCGCTCACCTGGCGTGCCGCCGGCCGAGGCGCTGCAAGCGGATCTCGTGGCGTGCGAAGCGCTGGTCTCGGCCGGGCGCCTGCAGGAGGCCGAGCAGCGGCTGGCCGAATACGAGACACGGCTGGACCCGCGCACGACCCCCGGCAACTGGGGTGAGTATCTTCGCCTTCGCGGCGCGCTTCATGACCGCGCCGAACGGCCCACCGAGGCGTACCACGATTTCGCTCAGAGTGCGACCGTGTTCGACCTGCTGGGCGAGCGTTACCAGGCCGCGCTGAGTCACCTCGCGCTTGGTCGGCTCGCGGCACGGTCGGGTTCGCGCCCGGCAGCGGAGCGCTACCTCAAACAGGCGGCCAACGTCTTCAGCACGCTCGGCGCCCAGCGCGACCTCGACGAGGCCGAGAAGGCGACCGAGCTTCTCTCTCAACCGAGCGTGGGCCACTACGTAACCTCACCGGCCGACGCCGACGATGCGATCGTGAGGCGATTGGTGGATGCGGCGATCCTGCCCGAGTTGCTGGCGCGGGAGACGGCTGCCGCGCTCCTCGAGGTCACGCAGGCGGACGCCGCTATCGTGTTCGTGGCCTCACCGGGCGGCGAGGTGCGGGTGGTGGCGGCGGCCGGGTGCGATATGGACGTCGCGCGCGCGATCGCGCGTGCAGCGTCGTACGGGAGCAGCGCGTACGGCGAGGGACTGCTCGTCAGCGACGCGATCGGCCGCGATTACGACGGCATCCGCTCCTGCGCGATTGCCACGTCCCGCACGCTCGCACATCCGGCGATGCGCCGCTTCCGCATGATCACTGCGGTGTCGCGACAGGGTTTCGAGCTGTGCGGCGTACGCGAGCGTCCCCCGCAGATGGTCGAGGCCGTGAACGAGCGGCCCCTCGAACCGCTCCTGCCCGGGTTCGTGTGCGCGAGCGCCCCTATGAACCGGCTGGTCGAGCAGATTCAGCGGCTGCAGGGTCATGACCTGACGGTGCTGATCACCGGGGAAAGCGGCACGGGCAAGGATCTCGTGGCCCGGGCGATTCACGTCGGATCGCCTCGCAGCGCCGCGATGTTCCTGCCCTACAACTGCACGACGACCACGCGCGAGCTGGCCGACAGCCAGCTCTTCGGCCATCGCCGCGGCAGCTTCACGGGTGCGGTCACCGATCAGCAGGGCCTGATTCGGGCGGCCGCAGGCGGCACGCTGTTCCTGGATGAAATCGGCGACCTGCCGCTCGACATCCAGCCGAAGCTGCTGCGATTTCTCGAGCAGAGCGAGATCATGCCGGTCGGCGAGACACGCCCGCAGCGCGTCGACGTGCGCGTCCTGGCCGCGACCAATGCCGATCTGGAGCAGCGGGTCTCCGAAGGGAAGTTCCGCGAGGATCTGTACTACCGGCTGAGCGTGATCCGAATCCACGTGCCTCCGCTCCGGGAGCGTCGCGAGGAGATCCCCCACCTGAGCACGCTCTTCCTGCGCGAAGCGACCGAGCGGCTGGGCAAACCGGACGTGCAACTCGGCTCGGCAACCCTCGATCTCTTCGCGACATACTGGTGGCCCGGCAACGTGCGCCAGCTGCGCAACGAGATTCAGCGTGCCGTCGCCATGAGCCGGCCGGGCGGCTCGATCGATCCGGAACACCTGTCCGCTGATCTCACGGCGCCGACGCCCTCGTCCAGTCCGACCGGCGGCCCGGCGGGGCCCATGACGTTGGTCCCCGGGAACCTGGCGGCGGTCGTCGAGCAGGTCGAGCGGGACATGATACGGGCGACGCTTGCACGCGCGGGGGGGAACATATCGGAAACCGCACGTACGCTTGGACTTACGCGGCGCGGCCTCTACCTGAAACTGCGCAGGCTGGGGCTCGAAGGCGGAGCTTCGGATACAGAGTAATCAGGTATACAGGCGTACGCATACCGGGTATACGACCCCCACCCCCGGTGCCGGGAACGGACAGTCCAGTTAACACGTTAAAAATAAGAGCTTTATGTGAATAGGTGTGAAGTGAAGTGACACGAGCGACAGCGGCCTGCACATTGAAGTCATGCAAGTCCTGATTCGCTCTTCCACGGAGTTTCACACGTGATTCAAACGCTCGCCACTCGCCAGACGCAGATCGCCCATTCTCAGAAGCGCATTGGGCAGCGCCGCTCGCTTCGTGTCCCAGGTCGGCTGACCTGGCGGGACGCAAGCGGCGCGCTCCGGTTCGTGTCCGTTGTGACGCGGGACGTCAGCGACGTGGATGCGTTCGTCGAATGCCAGGTTCCCGCATCGATTCCGCTGTATCGCTTGGTGCACTTCCAGATCGAGCGACCAGCGCGCGATTGCGCCGACCTGCCGGTCGTGCTACAGCAGGGCAAGGTGCTATCGGCTGTCTACCGTGTCGGTCCCTATAAGTCTTCAACGGGCACACCGCAAGGCTACGCGCTGCGGCTGCTCGTCGATCCCCGCCAGGGGGCGGCGCGCGCGCGCGCCAACCTGGCCGTCGCCAACTAATCAAGGACTCTGCCCTTGTTATCCCCGCAGAACCCTTAGTCGTTCGCTCCTTCGGGCGCAGTGTGCTTCGCAATCACGCTGCGCCCTTTTTTCTCGCCATCCCAACGCGCACGTGTGAGGCGCCTCGTGCAACGCATCCCCGCTGCCGGGCCGTCGATCAGAACACCGGTGTTTCGACGTAACTGCCGAACACCGTTCGGAGTCGCTGGACTATCTCTCCCATCGACGCCCGAGCCTTGACCAGCTCCAGCGTCACCGGCAGGAGATTCGTCGAAGAGGTGGCTGCCTCGGTGGCGAGACGGTCGAGCCATCGCTCGACGTCGACGTTGTTGCGACGCGCTCGGGTCGCACGAAGTCGCGCGATCTGCCGGGCTTCGGCCTCCGGATCGGTGCGGTGAATGTCGATGTTGGCCCGATCTGGCGGATCAACGTATTTATTCACCCCCACGACTGGTTGCTCGCCCGATGCTTTGCGCCTGGCGTAGTCGTACGCCGATTCGGCGATGGCACGCTGGAAGTATCCCTCCTCGATCGCACGAATCGTTCCGCCCATCTCGTCGACCTTCTTGAGGATGCCCGACACAGCAGCCTCGACTTCGTTGGTCAACGCTTCGACGTAGTACGAGCCGCCAAGTGGGTCGACCACGTTCGGGATGCGCGTCTCGTCGGCAATGATCTGCTGTGTCCTCAGCGCGACCTTCATCGCCTGCTCGGACGGAATGGTAAACGCTTCGTCGAGGCCGTTCGTATGCAGCGACTGCGCCCCACCCAACACGGCTGACAGCGCCTGGAGCGTCGTACGCACGATGTTGTTGAGCGGTTGTGCCTTGGTGAGCGTCGCGGCGGCGGTCTGACAATGGAACCGCAGTCGCATCGATTCCGGCCTGGTCGCGCCGAACCGGTCGCGCATGATCTTCGCGTACACGCGTCGCGCCGCTCGAAACTTCGCGACTTCCTCGAAGAAATCGGCCTGAGCCACAAAGAAGAATGCCAGTCGCGGCGCAAACGCGTCGACGGGAACACCCGTTTCAATCACCGCTTCGACGATCGCAATGGCGTTCGCCATCGTAAACGCGAGCTCTTCTATCGACGTGGAGCCCGCCTCGTTGATGTGGTACCCGCTGATATTGATCGGGTTGTAACGTGGAAGGCGCTCGGTGCAGTAGACGATCAAGTCCCGCAGCACCCGCATCGACGGCCTGATCGGGAAGATCCATTCCTTCTGAGCAACGTACTCCTTCAGGATGTCCGCCTGCACGGTCCCCGACAGCTTTCGGGGATCGCACCCGCGCCCCTCTGCCACCGCAACGTACATGGCAAACAGGATCCACGCCGTGGGGTTGATCGTCATCGACACTGAAATCTCTTCCAGATCGATGCCCTCGAACAGCGCGTCCATGTCATCAATCGTGTCAATCGCGACGCCTTCGCGTCCCACTTCTCCGAGCGACCGCGGGTCGTCCGAGTCGTACCCCATGAGCGTCGGCATGTCGAAATCAATCGAGAGGCCGGTCTGGCCCTGCGTGATGAGATATTTGAATCGCAGGTTCGTATCTTCTCCGGTTCCATACCCTGCGATCTGGCGCATCGTCCATGTCCGACCGCGATACATGGTCGGATACGCACCTCGCGTGTACGGGTAGCGTCCCGGGAGACCGATTTCCTCGAAAGCGGTTGTGGCGATGTCGAGCGGGGTGTACACGCGCTCGGTGGGAATACCGGATGCGGTGCGACAGTCGCGGCGCGTTTCAGGCTGCTTCTCGAGGCAGTCCCGCAATTCGCCTGCGGCCCAGTCGGCACGGGCGGCTTCGATTTGCTTCAACGCTTCAGGATCAAACATGTCTCGACCCTCGCCGGTGAGCTCAATTCTTGATTCTTGATTCTTGATCTCGATCGGAAATCAAGAATCATGAATCACGAATCATGAATATACAGACCCGGCCTACGTGCTCGTGGGAAAACCGTTGTACAGGTCGCGATCGTCTATGACACGGCGCGCCTTGAACTCCGTGCGCGCCAATGTGCCGTGCGGGACCAGCTCCACGAGGGGATGCACGCCGAGTCTCGCTCGAAGCTGATCACGCATGGTACCGCGCAGAACATCCTGTCGATCGACCCAGGACTCCTCGTATTCCACCCGGATGCGGAGCTCGTCCATCGCCTCGCGGCGCGAAATAATGACCCGGAATTCGCCCCCGAAGCCGTCGATCGCGCGCAACGTATCTTCAATGGCGCTCGGGTAGACGTTCTCGCCTCGCACGATGAACATGTCGTCGATGCGACCGTAGATGCCGGCTGGGAGGCGCGGATAGGTGCGGCCGCAGGGGCACGGCTCGTCGATCCACCGCGTTAAATCGCCCGACACGAGGCGGATCATCGGTTGTGAAGTACGCTCGAGGTGCGTGTAAACCGGCGTGCCTTCCCTGCCGTAGGGCAGCGGCTGAAATGATTGAGGGTCGCAGACCTGCGTATACACCACGTCCTGCCACAGATGCATGCCGGTGCGATGCCGGCATTCGGCATTGCTCATCCACGGCAGCATCTCGGCCATCGTGCCCATGTCGATACAGGCTCCGCCGAAGGTCTGCTCGATGAGACGCTTGGTCGCCGGGATGCTTGCCCCGGGCTCTCCGGAGAAGAACAGAATACGGAACCCCAGTGAGCACGGATCGATGCGTTCCCGGCGCGCGGTCTCGGCCAGGTGCAGAGCATATGATGGCGTCCCGTAAAAGGCCGTCGGCTTCAAGTCCCGGGCCCACTGCACGGCCATCAGCGTCTGGCCGGTCACACCGGCCCCGAAGGGAAACATCGTGGCTCCGAGGCGTTCACCACCTTTCAAGACACCCCACGATCCGACATAGAGACTGAAAAAGGACCCGATCATGATGCGGTCGGTCGGACGCAGGCCGCACCCCCACATGATGCGCGCGTGTGCCTCGCCGACGCGCTCCCAGTCGTCGGCGCCTACGCCGAAGACTGTCGGACGGCCAGTGGTCCCGCTCGTCCCGTGGACACGCGCGACCTGGCCTGGCGCGATGCAGAGATTGTCCCCGAACGGCGGATCGTTGGCCTGGCTCGCGCGAAGCTCCGCCTTCTGCACAACCGGGAAATGCGAGAGATCGTCCAGCGACCGAAGCGTCGCTGGCGACACGCCGGCCTCTTCCCACTTGCGACGATAGAATCGGCTGTGATCCCACGCGTATCGCACCTGCTGCGTGAGCTTGTGAAATATGAGCTCATCACGGACGTCGTGACGGGCACACTCGACGTCAGACAGCCAGTAGTCCTCCGCGTCGGTTGGAACAAAAGTCGGATCGTAGCGCGGCGGCCACACAGAGAGCTCCACTCCGCGCGCACGCGAGAGCTTGACGAGATCTGGACGACCGGTGTGGGCGGTGTGCATTGGCGGCCTCGCCGGATCAGCGCGGCTGACGGGCCGATGCCACGTCGGCAATGATCCTGACCACCTGCGCCGGTGGAGTGTCCTGCGTGACGACTTCAGCCACGCCTGACCGCTTCATGGCGTCAATGTCCTCGTCTGGAAATACGCCACCGACAACGATCGGAATATCATCGGCGCCGGCCATTTTCATCAGCTCGAGTACGCGCGGCACGAGCGTCAAATGCGCTCCCGACAGGCAGCTGATGCCGAGCACGTCGACGTCTTCCTGCACGGCCGCCGTCACGACCTCGTCCGGGGTTCGATGCAGGCCGGTATAGATGACCTCCATTCCGGCATCACGCAGCGCGCGCGCGACCACTTTGGCACCGCGGTCGTGCCCATCAAGGCCGATCTTCGAAACCAACACACGTATGCGACCGGTGTTCATGGAGTCACATCTGTGCCGCTGGATCTGCTGTTCCGCTCTTGACCTCGACCTGGTTCTTCCGCAGATCTCGCGCCAACCCGAACCAGAGCGTTTCGAGCGGCGCCGTCGGCTCATAGGCTGGCATCAGCGCCGGCTCTGTTCGTTGAAGCATCTCCCGGCGGATACGAGCACCGAAACGTCGGCTTCTCTCCTCGTCGGTCGCGTCCTCGTTGAAGGAGTCGCGTACCAGCCCCGACATCCAACGAAGGTTCGTCGCAAGCGTCTGAAGGTGTGTCTCTACACCTTGTGCGGGGCCGAAGTGGGTGACGAACAGCGTGTGCGCCTGTAACGCGCTGATCTGCCGGATGCTCTCGATCCACTGCTGCACGTTGATATCCGGAGGAGGCGTAGGGGGAAGTACATAGCCTCCATCGATCCGCATGCCCGCGGCATCACCGACAAACGCGATGCCGCTCCCGCGGTCGAAATACGTCACATGATGGGACGCGTGTCCAGGTGTGTAGAGCACCTCGAACGAGCGTCGTCCCACCTCTACGCGTTCGCCGCCTCTGAGAAGATGTAAACGGTCCTCTGGAACCGGAATGATTTCGCCCCAGAAGCGTTCCATGTTCGCGGGCCCGAAGTAGCGCGCCGCACTTTCGACGAGCTTCCCCGGATCGGACAGGTGCGTGGCGCCGCGTTCGTGCACGAAGACCTCGATATCGGGATTCCGTCGCACGAGAATTCCCGTTGCGCCTGCATGATCGAGGTGAATGTGCGTGAGCAGTATGACCCCGACGTCGTCCAGGCTGAGACCTTGCGCGCGTAAGCCGATCTCCAGCGAATCAACGGACGTCGAGGGGCCGGGGTCGATCAGCGCCACGGATCCAGATGCGTGTACGACCGCAGTGGCTATCGCCTTCGGTTGGCGGAGAAAGTTGAGATCGATATACGAAAGGCCCGGAGACAGGGGAATCCCGCGCGGTGTCATGTGTAGGCTCGACATCAGTCGTGGTACGAGAGCTGACGGTCCTGCCGTTCGTAGCGGCCGTCCGAGCGTGGCACGAAGACATGGCAATGCGTCAAGTCGCCGCCGTACACGTGTAACGTGATCGAGGTCCTGTCCTCGAGCGCGTTGCCGAGGACATGGTAATCGGAGGGCGGGATCAAACAGCCCGCCGTGCCCACGCTCGCGCGCACGCGTCCGCGCTCGGCGAACTCGTAGCCGCCGGCCTCGACATCAATCAGATCGAATTGCGTCACTTCCATCACGCCAGCCACGACGCCCTCGACACACCAGAGGCCGCCATGGTCGTGCAGTGGCGTGCACTGCCCCGGCGCCCACGTCATCACGACCGCACTGTAGTTGAGCTCGGCATTGTGATGCAGCAGCCGCCGCGCGTATCCCTCCGCGCGCGTGCGCCAGTAGCTGGCCGGCAGCCGCAGCGCCATCCGTGACAGGACGTCACACAGATCGAGCTTCACCTGCTGGGTGATCTGCTCGGGATGGTCTAACGCGACAGCAGCATCCAAACGCGTCAGCAGTTCGGGTAGTCCCGGACACCCGTGCAATTGATTCAGCATTTCACGAATCGTACTCGGCATTATAAAGGGCTCCTTGCCTCTCGCAGCCGTTCAGGTAACACTTGTAGTCCTCTTGTCGGCAATGGCTCATCTGGACACGGCGGTCGTGCTGACGTCGGTCGCGCGGCTGGTGGCGGAAGCCGCGTCTCTCGAGGACGTGGTCTCCCGTCTCGCCCGCGTGCTGAGTGATGCCATTCCGTACGAGCGGATGCACGTGCTCCGGCTGGATCGCGCCGATTCCGTCGTGCTCTATACCGCTCGCGCGTCTGGCGAGCTCGAAGTCGTCGGCCACCGGCTCGCCGATCGCGACCTGGCCGCCAGGCCGGCGTTCGACAGCGACGCCAGCTCGGTAATGATTTGCCCGCTGCGCCAGGCTTCGCGTGTGCCGGGTGCGCTGTGGTTCACATCGAGCCGCCCTGGCGCGTTTGCGGACGAGCATCACGCCCTCATGGACGCGGTGGCCGATCTGATCGCGCTCGCCGTGCACCACGAGCATCTGCGCAGCACCGAAGCTGTCCGGCGCGAGCGGCTGGACACGCTCGACCGACTGCTGCAGACAATGGCCGAAGCGCTCGACCTCCGTCAGGTCTTCACCGAGATCTCGGATGTCATCCGGGTGGCGTTGCCGCACGACATCCTCGCCATGACCGCCTGGGGTGACGGGGGACGGACTTTCCGCGTGTATGCCATGGCGGGCGAACGGATAGATGACCCGACATTCTGGCAACCGGTGACGCTCTCGAACAGGGACCGCGGGCTCCTCAATCCGGACTCCTACGTCGTGCACGATATTGCGGCGGAGCTGCCGGCCGACTCGGTCCGCACCCGGATGTTTCAGCGCGTCGGGGCGAAGTCGGCGCTGAGGGTTCCGATGCCGCTCGGCAACGATCTCTTCGGATCGTTGTTCTTTCTGGCCCGCGAGTGCGATCGGTTCACGGAAGACGACGTCGACTTCGCGCGGCGCACGGCGGACCACCTGGCGCTCGCACTGTCGCATCAACGACTGGCCGAAGCCCTACGCCGCGACACCGAGGCACGCGAGACCGCCGCCCGGCTCGAAGCGCAGGTGGCGACGCTCGCCCGCGAGCTGGAGGCGCGCAGCGGCGCAGACCGCGTGATCGGCTCTTCCCGGCCCTGGAAGGACGCGCTCGCACAGGCGGCGCGCGTCGCGCACACCGAGACCACGGTCCTGCTGACCGGTGAATCCGGCACCGGCAAGGAGGTCGTCGCCCGGTTCATTCATCACGGTTCCCCGCGCAGCCGTGGTCCGTTCATCGCGATCAACTGCGCCGCGCTTCCCGACCATCTCCTCGAATCGGAGCTCTTCGGGCACGAGCGGGGCGCGTTCACCGGCGCGGTGGCCGCCAAGCCGGGCCGAATCGAACAGGCCAATGGTGGCGTGCTGTTCCTCGACGAGGTCGGCGAGATGTCGCCAGCGGTGCAGGCAAAGGTGCTGCGCGTGATCGAGCAGCGCGAATTCCTGCGTCTGGGGGGCACGCGGTTGATGCGCGCGGACATCCGCGTCATTGCTGCCACCAACCGGAATCTCAAGGACGCGATTGCCCGCGGCGAGTTCCGCGAGGATCTCTACTATCGTCTCGGGGTGTTCGAGATCGCGCTCCCCCCGCTGCGCGAACGGCCGGAAGACATCCTCGAGCTGGCCGACGCGTTTCTCGTCGAGATCGGCGAGACGGTAGGACGGCCTCCGGCGGGCATCGTTCGGGACGCGAGGGATCAACTGCTCGCCTACCACTGGCCCGGCAACGTGCGTGAGTTGCGCAACGCCATCGAGCGCGCGGTGATTCTCGCCGACGGCGGTGCAATCCGCGGCGAGCACCTGCCGTTCGCATCACCTGTTCAGCCGCAGAAGCCGGCCGACGCAACCGTCTGGCCTCTCCCGGCCGGCGGCGTCAATCTCGAGGACATCGAACGCTCGCTCGTCGTCAGAGCGCTCACCCAGGCGCGCCACAACAAGACACGAGCGGCCAAGCTCCTCGGTCTCACACGCGCGCAGCTCTATTCGCGCATCGAGAAGTACGGCCTCGCCGAGTCCGAATCCTGATATGAACCCGCGCGTCCGGCGCATTCTGGTCAGTGCGGCCGTCGTGATCGGCGTTTTCCTGCTTGCCGGCGCCACGTATCAGGGCGTCGCCACCGCCGTCGAGCGTCGCGAGTTTCCCGCGCCGGGACACATGATTGATGTGGGCGGCCACCAGCTGCACATCCATTGCACGGGGGATGGCGCGCCGGTCGTGATCCTCGAGGCGCCGGGCATGAGCCCGTCGGCCGCCTGGGGATGGGTTCAACTGACTGTCACGAGGGTGACGCGCGTGTGCAGCTACGATCGTGCGGGCCTGGGCTGGAGCGAGGCGAACGTCGAGCCGTTCGATCCGTCGCGGGTTCCCGTCGAGCTCCACGCGCTTCTCATGGGCGCGAAGGTTCGCGGTCCCTACGTGCTCGCCGGACAGGCTCTCGGCGCCGCCTTCGTCAGGTTGTACGCGAAACGCTATCCAGGAGATGTTGCCGGTCTCGTGCTCGTCGAGCCGGGACGAGCCGGCGAAGCAGCGCCACGCGCGGATCCCCGATTCCTGACGCTCTCACCATGGCTCGCGCGCGCCGGCGTGCTCCGCGCCACGCGCATGCTCTCGCGTGCCGCCGTGGGCCTCCCCCAACGCTCGGCGGGTGCCGTCAGTTCGTTCCTCAATCGACCCGACCATCTGACGCGCGCAGCGCGCGAGCTCGTACGCTCGGACGATGCCGTCCGCCTTGCTGCCGATGGACCGGTCCCCAACGGCCGGCCCATGGTCGTACTCGACAGCGTCACGCGGGATCGCCTGTCGATCCTGGCCGACGAAAGCGCGGCCAAGCAGGTGTCGGATGCGATTCTGCGGGTCGTCGCGACAGTTCGCAAGAACTGACGCGCGGAGCGCAAGGGTCGGGCGCTCGATCCGTCCGGGATAGCTGAAAACTCTACGCCGGTACGCGAACTGTGAGCGGCGCGGTCAACTTCGTCGTGAGGTTCGTGCCGGAACCAAGCTGCACTTCTTTCCCGCGCGTCGCCAGAACGACGCCTGTGCCCCCGGCACCGCCAACGGCCGCTCCTTTCGCGGCGCCACTGCCCCCGCCAAGCAGCGCACCGATTGCGGCGCCGGCTCCCGCGCCGATACCGATCTTGGTGGCATCCTTGGCCTTGGTCGCGGGGGCCACGCGGGTGATCGGCTGGGTTTGGATGTCGTAGCGGCTCCCGCCGTGCTGGAGCGACGTGAAGCGCAACGCAATCCGCGCGCGGCCCTTGACGCGACCCGAACGCTCGGCGCTCGTGACCGCACCCGTCACTGCCGTGCCCGCCGGTAAGACCTCGCGCCCGCCGACGGTGACTCCCTGGCGCAGCGTCGCGCGAACCGCATCCTCCACCTTGCTCGTATCCGAGCCGACAGCCGATGTCAGGTCCAGCGCCAGCGTGGTGCCCGCCGGGATCGTCACCTCGCGATAGGAGGGAGTCGCAGGCACGCTCGAGGTCCCTGCCACGGGTGCCGCCGTCTGGGCCGCCTCGGCTGCCGCCGCCACTGGTGACGCAGGGTTCTCGCTGACCGCCGAACGACCGCATCCGACACTGACGGCAAGGGCCGCCAGCACCACAAGCATCTGCCTCACGGTATTCCTCCTTGGCACGCCCACCTTTTTGGGGTGCCGAGTACAAATTTCGAACGCACGCACGGGCAAAAGTGGTAAACCCGGCCCGCGAAATCACTCGCGTGACGCCTTACCCATCAGACGTGCGAAATCTTTGCCACCTCTACCTTTGGTCGGTTTGTCGGATGGCTTCCTGCTCTTCGATCACCGTCGGCTCGGCGAGTGTCGCCTCGGGCGGGCGGTTGGCCTCGCGCACCATTTCAATCAGGGCGAGCGTGACGGCGACGACCACTGGCCCCAATACGACGCCGAGGACGCCGAACAACTGCAGACCACCAAGGACTGAGAAAAACACGAGCAGTTCGTGCATACGGGTTCTTCGGCCGACCAGGCGAGGCGACAGGAAATTGTCGATCGATCCGACGACCAGCACGCCCCAGGCGACCAGAAGGATCGCCCGCGGCCAGGACCCGGAAAGCGCGAGGAACAATGCGGCCGGGGCCCACACGAGAAACGACCCTGCCATGGGGATCATCGAGAGGAAAAACATCACGACACCCCAGAGCAGCGGCGATGGCAGGCCCAGCACCGCAAAGATAAAAGCGCCGAGCGACCCCTGAATCAGGGCAATGATGATCACGCCGTAGACGGTGGCGCCAATGACCTCCTGCGTGCGCTCCAGAACGTCCTGGGCCTGCACTCGCTGGAGAGGCACCATGTCATATGCCGCGCGGCGGATGGCGTCACCGTCACGAAAGAGATAGAACATCGTGAAGACCACGAGAAACATCTGCACGATGACCGCGAGCGTGCCGCCGACCACTCCGAGCGTCCCGGCCGCGAGCGCGCTCGTCCAGGCTTCGAGGTGAGT
This sequence comes from Vicinamibacterales bacterium, assembly GCA_036005125.1. Lineage (GTDB taxonomy): Bacteria > Acidobacteriota > Vicinamibacteria > Vicinamibacterales > UBA2999 > DASYQV01. The sequence goes on along the minus strand of DASYQV010000152.1, from coordinate 5,990 downwards.
GCGAAGAAACTCCTCCGACTGGAACCGCTCGAGATCGACGTATTGACTGATGCGTCGCAGCAGCGGCCCCACGATCGGCGTGTCGAAGTTGAGGAGCTGAATCGGGTTCGTTTCCAAGGTACTCGCCAGCTGGCGCAGTTCCTGAACGACCGCAAGGGTGACGAGCGTAACCGGCAGCAGGATCGTGACGATAACGAGGAGCGTCGAACAGGTGGCTGTCCAGCCGGGGCGGCCCAGTCGCGCGTACAAGCGGCGATGAACTGGCTGGAAGACGACAACGAGCACCGTCGCCCAGAGCAGCACGTCGAGGAAGGGCAGAATCAGCCGCCAGCACAGATACAACGCAAGCACAAGGGCGGCAACCAGCGCGAGCCACTGTGCAGTGAAGGATTGCTGCATGACTGGTCTGGGCTTACGCGGGAAAGTATGGGAAATGCCGTTATGCGGCCTGCAACGGGGAAATTCCCCCCTGTCGAACTGCATAACGGTCTAGGCGCGCAGAGCGCGCCAAAAGAATACTGCGGTAAGCGCCCAAGGGCTCTGCAGAGATATCATGAGCAGAGTCCTTAGGGCGGTTAGACATGCAGGTCAAATTCGCGGTCATGCGCGGAATGCGCGTCGTCTTTCTGCGGACCAGTTTGGCATTCGCGATTGTCTGGGTGCTGACATCGCCCGCCTTTGCTCAGAGGTTGTCCGGCACGGTCGTTCCCGATCACTACACGCTGTGGTTTGCGCCGGATTTCCAGAAGGATAACTTCCGCGGCCGCGCCACGATCGACGTGCAACTGAAAGAACCGGCGCATGCGATCACGTTGCATGCCGCTGAACTCACGTTCCAGGCGGTTCGCCTCGCGTCCGGCGGACGCCCGCAGGACGCGCGCGTCGGCTTCGACCAGAAGGCCGAGACGGCGACGTTTACGGTGCCGCAGGCGATCCCAGCCGGGCCGGCAACGATCGAGGTCGAGTTTACCGGCATCCTGAACGACAAGCTGCGTGGGTTCTACGTGAGCCGCGCGAACGGACGAGAGTACGCCGTCTCACAGATGGAACCGACCGACGCGCGCCGCGCGTTTCCCTGCTTTGACGAGCCGGCCTACAAAGCGACGTTCGACATCACGCTGAACGTGGACAAGTCCGACATCGCCATCTCCAACGGCGCACGGATTTCTGATACGCCTGGCCCCGAGCCGGGCAGGCATACGGTGAAATTCGAACGCACCGCGAAGATGTCGACCTATCTCGTGGCGTTGCTGGTCGGCGATTTCGTGTGTCGCGAAGGGTCGTCGGATGGAATCCCGCTGCGTGTCTGCTCGACGCCCGACAAAAAGGCGCTGACCGGCTTCGCCCTCGAGGCCGCCGAACATCAGGTCGCCTTCTACAACCATTACTTCGGGATCCGCTACCCGTTCGGAAAGCTGGACATCATCGGCATCCCCGACTTTGCGGCGGGCGCCATGGAAAATGCGGGCGCGATCACCTTCCGCGAAGAGCAATTGCTGGCCGATCCGACTCACGCCTCGCTTGGCACGAAAAAAACCATCGCCGCAGTCCTCTCGCACGAGATCGCGCATCAGTGGTTTGGAGACCTCGTCACCATGCGGTGGTGGGACGACATCTGGCTGAACGAGGGCTTCGCCACGTGGATGGCGGACAAGCCGCTCGCCGAGTGGCGGCCCGACTGGCATGTCGAGTTGGACGAGGTGAGGGAGACTCAAAAGGCGCTCGCGGTTGACGCCCTCCGTTCGACGCGAGCCATCCGCACGCAGGTTGAGGCTCGTGAGGAGATCAACGAAGTCTTCGACGCGATTGCCTACGAGAAGTCGGCCGGTGTCATCCGCATGGTCGAGGCGTACCTCGGCCGGGACGTTTTTCGCGACGCCGTCGCGTCGTACCTCAAGAAATATTCGTACGCGAACGCGGCGGCCGAGGACTTCTGGAACGAGGTCACGCGCGTATCGGGCAAGCCGGTCGATCGGCTCATGAAGAGCTTTGTCGACCAGCCGGGCGCGCCGGTTCTGTCGATCACGTCGCGCTGCATGGGCTCGTCCACCGAGATCGGTTTGAAACAGGAGCGGTTCTCGGGAACACCAGGCACGCCGGTCAAACCGCAGGTGTGGACGTTGCCGATCTGCCTCAAGGCATTTCAAGACAGCCCGGCTCGATGCGAGATGATTACCCGGGCCGAACAAACGCTCACGGTGCCCGGATGCGCGTCCGATGCGTTTGTGAACGCGGGCAGCCTCGGATACTTCTTCTCGGACTACACACCGGAAACCATCCGCGCGTTCGCCCGCAGGGCGCGCGGAACCCTGTCGGCAGCCGAGCGACTGGGTCTCCTCGACGATGAGCGGTGGATGGTACGCGCCGGGCGTCACGAGATCGGCCTCTTCCTCGACTACGTCGGCCCGCTTGCCGCGGACACTAGCGCTGCGGTGATCGAGGGCATTGTCACGAAACTCTCATTTACCGCAGAGAACGTCGTCTCGAGCTCGGACCGGCCGCGGTACCAGGCATGGATTCGCGGTCGCTTCGGGCGGGCCCTTGATGGGCTCGGCCTGCCGGGCGGTCGTGATGAGGACGAGGAACGCCAGGCGCGACGCGCCGCGCTGCTTGAGCTGATGGGGATCGCCGGCGATTCGAAGGAAGTGCAGTCACGCGCACGCGACCTCTCGACGACATACATGGGGCATCCTGAGTCGCTGCCCGGCACGCTGGCGCCAACGGTGCTGCGTGTCGCAGCATTTGCTGGAGACGCGCCTCTGTACGAGCAGTACGTGGACCAACTCAGGAAACAGACAGCGCACCCGGAGGAGTACTACCGCTACATGTACGCGCTCCCTTACTTCCGCACGCCGGACCTGATCAGCCGCACGCTTTCGCTGGCGGTGTCGTCCGAGATCCGAACGCAGGACATCGGATCGCTTCTGGCCGCGCTCCTTGCCCGGCCGTGGAGTCGCGATATGACGTGGGCATTCGTGAAGCGGGAATGGCGATCGCTTACGAAACGCCTCGGCATGTTCCAGGGGATTCCCACGATCGTGGGCGCGGTCGGTGAGTTCTGTTCGGCGGAGGCGGGTGCGGATGTGAAGCGGTTCTTTGCGGCACATCCCGTTCCGGCGGCACAGCGCTCGCTGCAGCATTCGCTGGAGCGGATCGAAAGCTGCGTGACGCTCCGTCGGCAACAGTCGCCGGCCTTACATACGTGGCTCGGGTCGACTGAATAGCCTTCCGCGCCAGGCCTGAGGGAACAGGACTATCTCAGGCAAGCTCTCAAGAAGCTTCCTTTTTCGGCGACGCCGTCAGCCAACTCAGCAGCAGGCTGACGACGCTGACGACGAGCGAGCCAAGGAATGCTCCGCGGAAGCCCGTCACGTGGAATCCCAGTCCGAAAGCCTCCGAGAGTATCGCCGTCAGCCACAGCATCAGCGCGTTGATGACGAAAATGAAGAGCCCCAGTGTCAGAATCAGCGCGGGGAACGTCAGGATCTTGAGAACGGGCCGGACGACCGCGTTCACCACCGCGAAGACCAGTGCAACCGCAATGAGCATCGGCGCCGGCCCATTGAAGGACAAGCCGGGGACGATGCGGGTGGCGACCCAGAGCGCGAGAGCGTTGATGAGGAGACGGAAGAGGAACGCCATGGCAAGTTACAGGTGACAAGTCCAAGAGACGTACGCAGGCCGCATCTAGGACCCGACCTCCGTACGACACTTACTCGATCACTTGTGACGAGACACGTGGACTTGTAACTCGTGGCGAGCGCTCTACGCCTTCGCTACGGTTGCGCGCTTCCGCCGCGACGCCTTTTCGGCAGGCCGGGGGGCTGACGTAGACGAGGGCTCCAGACGCACGAGCGGCGTGGCGAACGTTCGCGTCCCGTGTGCATCGAACTCGATCACTGTGTGGTACTCGTTGGCTGAGGTCACGGTGCCGGGGCCGTAATTGGGCTGCGAGACGCGGTCGCCTTTGACGAATAGACGCACATGAGCTCCTGGAAGAATGGTGTGGTCGCGATGGTCGGCGGCTCAACGGAGCCTCGAAAGGCCTCAGGTGGTCGAGTATACACTGCGGCCGCGGCCGATGGCGACCACGACATGTCGTTCCCGCACGGAAGATGAGGTTTCCCGAGCGGGCTCGCGAGCGGCTACTCCGCCTGATTTGATGCCGGTGGCGCCTCGTCGTCCCGCTCGACCAGCGGAGATCGGTTGCAGGCGGCAATCAGCTCCTCGAACGCTTCCGGTTCGGCTGGTTTCGTGAAGTGACGATCGAACCCCGCCTCACGGGCGCGACGGACGTCTTCGTCCTGTCCCCATCCGGTCAATGCCACGAGCACCACGCGTGTCCCCAGGAGGGCCCGTATCCGGCGCGCCGCCTCATAGCCGTCCATGCGCGGCATGCCGATGTCGAGGAGCGCGATATGCGGTTCGAAGGTCTCGGCGATGGCAACCGCCTGCACCCCGTCCCAGGCCACGCGGACCTCCTGTCCCATGACGGTGAGCATGAGCCGAAGCATTTCAGCCGCGTCCATGTTGTCCTCGGCGATCAGGATGCGGCATCCCGCGTGTGCCTTAGTCCGGGAGCGGACGCGGGGCGAGGCCACCTGTGCCTCGCCTGTCGAGGCGAGCGGGAGTCGCACGACGAATTCGCTGCCCTGGCCGGGACCGTCGCTGTAGGCCTGGATTGTCCCTCCGTGGAGCTCGACCAGCCGTTTCACCAACGTCAATCCGAGACCGAGACCACCCTGGGCGCGATCGCGGGACCCTTCGTACTGCATGAACATGTCGAAGATGCGCGGCAGCATCGCCGCGGGGATGCCAATCCCGGTATCGGCCACGGTGACTGTCGCCTCCGCGCCATTGACGACGGCGGAGATGCGGATTCGGCCGCCAGGCTCGGTGTACTTCGCCGCGTTGTTCAGCAGGTTGCCAAATGCCTGCGCAAGCCGGGTGAAGTCGGCATCCAGCCATGCCGGCTCGGCCGGCAGATCCATCGTGAGCATGTGCCGTTCTGCGTCGATAAGGGGGCGCGTCGCTTCGGCTGCTCCCTCGAGGACGGATCGCAGGTCGATCTGTTCACGCCGCAGATCGAGCTTGTTCTGCGTGATGCGTGAGACGTCCAGCAGGTCGTCGGTAATCCGGACCAGTTGCAGGAGCTGCCGTTCCATGGTGGCGCGCGCGTGTTCGACAAGGGCGGTGTCGGTCCCCGCCAGCCGCATGACCTCGAGAGCGTTGCGGATCGGCGCAAGCGGATTCCGCAGCTCGTGCGACAGGGTGGCGAGGAATTCGTCTTTGCGACGATCGGCATTCCGCAGCGCGTCCTCGGCGAGCTTCCGCTCGGTGAGATCCACGACCACGCTGACACATCCGTAGACTTCGCCGTGCGCGTCGTAGAGCGGCTCGACATCGTTCTGGACGTAAAGCACGGATCCGTCCCTCAGGACGATCTCGATCTCATTGCGCACCGAGGTGCGATGCGCGATGGCGTACTGCATCGGCAGTTCTTCCGCCGGGATATCCACCCCATGGCGTTGAATCCGGTATAGCGGCTGTTCGCCGGGTGGCGGCGTCAGCGAGACGTTGACGTTCGCTGGAACCTGAAGCAGCGCCGCCAGAGCGGCATTCGCGGAGATGTTTCGACAGTCGGGGTCGCGGGCAATCGCAATAGGAATGGGGACGCGGGCAATGAGCACTTCAAGGTCCCGGAGGCGGGCTCTCAGCTCGTGGAGACTCGCGGCATCGGGCGAATCGTGATGGGTCGAATCAGCCATTCCTGGGTCAGCTTACCCGTTGAAATGGAATCACGCAGCAATACGGTCCACCGCAGTATCGCGCGGTTCCCTTGCGGTTCTTCACAGCGATCCACCCCGCCGGGTACAGCCGGAGCTGATCACGACTGCTGTCGAATTGCACCGATGTCTGAGTGTGCGGGGGATTCGTGTGGCAACCGCGCTGATTATACGGCTGCCAGGCGATTCATCGCCGGAGTGGCG
>DASYQV010000151.1:0-5094 GCA_036005125.1 Vicinamibacterales bacterium | reverse complement strand
CAGCCTGCGTCGCCTGCCACGGAAAAGACGGTACCGGCCAGCCACAGGACACCGTCGGCTTCGACACACCACTGCCCGACTTCACCGACTGCGCCTACGCCACGCCCGAGCAGGATGCAGACTGGCTGGCCATCATCGCGCGCGGTGGCCCCGTGCGGGCGTTCGACCGCCGGATGCCTGCGTTCGGCGACGCCTTGTCGGACGAGGACATCCTGAAAATCCTCGGGCACGTCCGGACGTTCTGTACGAACAAGAACTGGCCGCGCGGCGAGCTCAACCTGCCGCGACCGCTCGTCACCGAAAAAGCGTTTCCCGAGAACGAGGCGGTCTGGATGATCGGCGCCGCCCGGCGCGGCGTCCGCAACGAGTTCGTGTACGAACGCCGGCTTGGTTCCCGGACGCAGGTCGAAGCCGTCGTGCCCTTCGAGATGCAGGATGTCAACGCTGGAGGATGGCACGGCGGACTCGGCGATTTGGCCGTGGCGGTCAAGCACGTGATGTTTCACAGCCTCGACAGCGGGAGCATCATCAGTGCCGGCGGCGAGCTCAGCGTGCCCACTGGCAGCGAGCGTAGCGGCCTGGGAAAGGGGTTCAGTGTCGTCGAACCATTCGTGGCCGTGGGCCAGATCCTGCCGTCGAACGGTTTTCTGCACCTGCAGACGGGGCTCGAGGTGCCGGCCGGGCGAGTCGGCGCGGCAAAGGAAGCCTTCTGGAGGGCAACGGCGGGCAAGAGCTTCTTCGAAGGCGGCATCGGACGAAGCTGGTCTCCGATGATCGAGGTGCTCGGCGCACGCGAGCTGACCAATCGAATGCCCATCGAGTGGGATGTGGTCCCGCAAATGCAGGTGACGCTGAGCAAGCGACAGCACGTGATCGTCAACGCCGGCGTACGCATCCCGCTCACCCAGCGCGAGGAGCGCCACAGCGAGGTCGTGGCATACCTGCTGTGGGACTGGTTCGACGGCGGTTTCCTGTCGGGATGGCGATAGTCATGACGTTCCGGCGGTTGCTGTTCTCGCTGGTCTCGATTGGATCGGTCTCCATCCTCGCCGTTCCCGCTCACGAGGCGGCCGGACCGTCCACACGACCGGATCCTCACAGCGCCTCGGTCTTCCAGACGTCCCACGACTGCATCGCGTGTCACAACGGTCTCACGACGGCAACCGGCGAGGACGTCTCGATCGGATCGAGCTGGCGCGCCTCGATGATGGCCAACTCGTCGAGGGATCCGTACTGGCAGGCAGCGGTTCGCCGCGAAACGATCGATCACCCTTCGGCAAAAGACGACACCGAGGACGAATGCTCCATCTGCCACATGCCGATGTCCCGGGCTGATGCGAGGGCGGCCGGCCGCCGCGGAAAAGTGTTCGCCCACCTGCCGTTCAAACAGGGCGCGTCGCTTGACGACGCGCTCGCAGCCGATGGAGTCTCGTGCACGCTTTGCCATCAGATCACACGCGAGACGCTGGGGACGCGGGCGAGCTTCACGGGTGGTTTCGTCGTGGACCGCATCCCGGCGAAGCCCCGGCCGATCTTCGGTCCCTTCGAGATCGACACGGGCAGAGCGACCATCATGCATTCGGCAAGCGGCTTCAAGCCGGCCGAGGCCGAGCACGTTCGGCAGTCAGAGCTCTGCGCTACCTGCCACACCCTCTACACGCACGCGCGCGGGGCGGGCGGCCAGACTGTTGGCGAGCTACCGGAGCAGATGCCGTTTCTGGAGTGGCGCCAGAGCGCCTACCGCGAGGAGCGCGGGTGCCAGTCATGCCACATGCCCGTGGTGGAGGACGCGACGCGGATCGCGTCGGTCCTCGGAGAACCGCGCATGGGGCTGGCTCGCCACGCATTTCGCGGCGGCAACTTTTTCATGCAGCGTCTGCTGAACAGGTTCCGTGCGGAGCTCGGAGTGGAAGCGCCGTCGAGCGATCTCGACGTGGCAGCAAGAAAGACCGTCCAGTTCCTGCAGTCGGAAACCGCGGAGATCGCGATTGACCCGGTCCGAACATCGGGGGGACGGCTCGAGTTCGACGTCGCGGTGAAGAACCGTGCGGGTCACAAGCTGCCGACGGGATATCCATCGCGTCGCGTCTGGCTCCACGTGCTGGTGCGCGACGGCGCGGGGCGCCCGGTGTTCGAGTCAGGGGCGCTGAAGAAAGACGGCCAGATTGAGGGAAACGACGCCGACGTCGACGCGGCAACCTATGAGCCGCACTACGCCGAAATCCGCCGCGCGGACCAGGTGCAGATCTACGAGTCAGTCATGGCGGATGCCGGCGGTCGCGTGACCACGGGGTTGCTCACCGGCGTGCGCTTCGTCAAAGACAATCGGCTGCTGCCGGACGGCTTCGACAAGTCGACCGTCGAGGCCGACATCGCGGTGCAGGGCGGCGCCGCACAGGACGCCGACTTCCGCGGCGGCGGTGATCGGATCCGCTACTCGGTCGAGATCGCGGGCGCCGCCGGTCCGTTCAGCATTGATGCGGAGCTCTGGTATCAGCCGATCGCGTTCCGGTGGGCACAGAATCTACGCCCCTACCGCACCAGAGAGACCGAACGCTTCGTGTCGTACTTCGAATCGATGTCCTCACAATCCGCGGAAGTCCTGGCGCGGGGCCGCGCCGCCGCGCGCTGACCGCAGCTCCCTCCGAGCAGCCCTGCGGAAGCCGGTACGGGTTCCGGTGTAGTATGCCGCCGAGCTTCACCGCCGCAACGCAATCTTCCGGCTGATACCGCGTGAAGCTCACGTCAAGGGAGACGAGAGCCATGATGAGACGAACACAGGCAGGCACAGTTGTGCTGCTGTTGCTGTTATGGCCAGCCCTGGCCTCGGCGCAGCAAGCGAGCGGGATCGCGGGAGTGGTGACGGACGCGTCGGGTGGGGTGCCGCCTGGCGTCACGGTGGAAGCCTCGAGTCCAGCGTTGATCGAGAAGGTACGAACCGTGATCACGGATGGTGAGGGGCGCTACAACGTGGTCGATCTACGACCGGGCAGCTACACCGTGACCTTTACTCTGCCGGGCTTCACGACGGTCAGGCGGGAGGGCATTGCGCTCACCGCCGGGTTCACCGCGACCGTGAACGCCGAGATGAGGGTCGGCGCGCTCGAAGAGACCATCACGGTGACCGGCGCCAGCCCGCTCGTCGACACGCAGAACACCAGACAGCAGGTCGTGGTCTCGCGCGAGGTGCTCACGGCGTTGCCGTCCAGTACGGTGACCCTCTCGAACATCGGAATAATCACGCCCGGCATGGCGGGGCAGGTCAATGTCGGCGGATCGGCCGGCGCCTATTCGATGTCCAGCGTGCTCAACGTGACCTTTCACGGCAAGAGCGGCGGGACGACCGCCTACGACGGGATGCGGATCACCGATATGGACTGTGCCTCGTGCACCGGACCGATCGTCAGTCCGGCCACCATCGACCAATGGACCGTCGAGACCGGCGGCGGGCTGGCGGAGAGCGATGCCGCCGGCGTCCGCGTGAACCATATCCCCAAGAGCGGCGGCAATTCGGTCAGCGCGAGCATTTCAGGCGCTTTCGCCAACAGCAGCCTGCAAAGCGACAACCTGACCGACGATCTGCGCGCACGCGGTCTGACGTCGGTGAACGGATTGCGATACCTCCGCTCCGTCGACGGATTCGTGGGCGGGCCGATCAAGCAGGACAAGTTGTGGTACTTCATCGCGGGGCGGTACACGGCGAGCCAGAATCAGCTCGCCGGCATTTACTTCAACAAGACCTAGGGGTCGCCTTTCTACACGCCGGATTTGAGTCGGCCGGGATATCGAGACGACGAGTTGGAGGCCGGCTCGTTGCGGTTGACGTGGCAGGCCACACAGAAGGACAAGTTCAATTTCCATATCGAGCCCCAGCACAATTACGTGCATCGAGGCGAATTCGCCGCGCCGGAAGCTATGTACTGGTACAACTTCTGGCCGATGGGGATCTTTCAGGCCACGTGGAACTCCGTCCGGACCAACAAACTGCTGCTCGAGGTCAGCGGCGGCGCGGCCATCACCCATTGGCCGGGGCCACCCAACCCTGGTGTCGGGCCGCACGATATTCCCGTTCTGGAGCAGACGACGAACTTCCTGTACAACTCCAACACCAATCTGGGCGGCCCGAAGGACAGCGACCGGTACACACAGCGAGCCTCCCTCTCCTACGTGACGGGCTCCCACGCGTTCAAGGGTGGGATGGTGCTGATGGAGGGAATCCACAATCTGGGCACCCAGATCAACGACAACATCCAATACGTGATGTTGAACCAGGTGCCGAATCAAATGATCATCCTGGACACCAACGTCCTGTCGGCGCTGATGCGGACCGTGCCTGATCCGCCGGTCGTGGCGTGGCTCGATCGCCAACCCGCCGAATCGGTGTGGATCACCAGCATCACGGTATTCGAGGCGCGCCTTGGCCTCGGCGTGATGCCGCAAGGCCGACGGAAGCGCGCCCTTGAGACGGCGTTTGCGCGGTTGCTCGAGGACGATCTGGACAACCGCGTGCTGGATTTCGACGTCGCTGCGGCCACGTCGGCAGCCGCGCTTCCCGCGGATCGACAGCGAGCCGGACGTCCCGCGGACCTGCGCGACACGCAAATCGCGGGCATCGCTCTCGCGCGGCGCGCCACGCTGGCTACGCGCAACGTGCGACACTTTGCCGATTTAAAGGTTCCGGTCGTGGATCCGTGGACGGCATCGTGACTGACGCCCTCTCAATCCGCCGCCGACCACAGGCCGAGGTTGTGGGTTCGTGCTTCGACTGCGACATCGTGCTGGCGCCGTTCGTAGCGAAACACGCGTCTTAGCGGTGGGTCCAGGCGAGCCGTACGATCGCGCAGGGCTTCAAAAATAGTGACCCGATCCGCAACCATGACATTGGCGGGACCAGAGACTGGCCGCGATTTTCCGCTGGGCGGACCTGGTCATGGTCGCTGCGCCGCCGTCATGGTGACTGCGCCGCCGTCATGGTGACTGCGCCGCGGCCATAGTGGCTGCTGCCGCCATCTTCGCGAGGGCGCACGGAACAGAGCGGGCGCCGCGGCGGTTCTGGTGACGGCGCGCGCGACAGTGTGGCATGATTTTGCCGCT
>DASYQV010000150.1:0-3700 GCA_036005125.1 Vicinamibacterales bacterium | reverse complement strand
GCGCATGACCGAACAGCTCCGACTCGACGAGGTCGTCGGGCAGCGCCGCGCAGTTGACGTCGCAGAATCGCCGATCGCGGCGCGCGCTCAGTTGATGAATCGCGCGCGCGATCAGCTCCTTGCCGACGCCGCTTTCCCCAGCGAGCGACCGGTAGTAGGAAATTTATCGTAGACCTGCCAGCGAACCGCCTTAGGCCAGGGTGGCGGAAGGGGGGGCCGGATGAACAAGTCCGCCCCACGCCGGAAGGCATAGCCTGCGTGCGGTAGGTGCTCTCACCGTTGAGCGCACAAAGACCCAATCGGCGCGCCTCAGCGGATACCGAACAACAACTGACGTCATTGCGGGACAGGACGAATATGGACGTGCCGCTCGAGGCATTCCTGTTGCCACTGGACCTGGAGGCGCGTGGGTTTCATCTGACACCAGGCGGAGAGTGTGCGCTCGTCGTGCGACCGTATCAGCACTTGACGCCGGAGGACTTTCGGCATATCCGCCGATGGAGAAGTGGCACTTACTGGCAGTGCTCGAATACGACGCCTCGGAGTGCGCCTAGACACCGCGCTCCCGGCGTGATTTGTCTCTCGCTGCGCCGGTCCAAAACCAAAGTCGGGCGCGTGTTGCCTCTGTCCGTGCCGCTGCGGCAAGTGCTCGAATCGGTGGGGCCACGCTCGCCACTCCGGCGACCGACGGTCGTTGTCATTCGTGCCGCAGCGCGAAATTGGGATCGAGACGCGTCGCGCGCTGCGCGGGCCAGAGGCTGGCCACCGCACCGACGGCGACGAGAATGACCGCGATCAGCCCGAGCGTCGGCAGGTCGGTACTGCTCGTCTGCACGAGCAACGATTGGAGCAGGCGGCCGACGGCGACCGCTCCAGCGAGGCCTACCGCCAGACCCAACGACAAGTGCACGACGGCTCGTCGGGCGAACAACCAGAGAATGTCCTGCGCGCGTGCGCCGAGCGCCATCCGGACGCCTATTTCGCGTGTGCGTAGTGTCACGGAGTGGGCCGTAATCGCATACAGACCGATTGCCGACAGCAGCAGCGCGATGCCGGCAAAGATCGCGAACATCGATCCGAAGACCCGGAACGGCCAGCGTTGCAGGGCGATCGACGCATCAAGCGTTTGGATGCTCGCCAGCGGCATCGCGGGATCCAGGCCGCGCATTTCCTCGCGGAGGCGCGCGACGGCCGGAGCCAACCCAAGTCGACTCCGAACGACCAGCCCGAGGTCACGCGGCCCGAGGCCTGGGAGTGGTCCCGTGAGCGGCGTGTACACGACCGGATCGGGATCGCGGTCATACCCTCGTTGGCGCACGTTTGGCACGATGCCCACGATGGTCCACGCATGGTCGGCGCCGGGCAGTGGCGGGCCGCCTAATGTATCAGTCACGAACCGCACACGTTGGCCGAGCGGATCTTCGCCGGGAAAGTACTTCGCAACGAACTCGAGGTTGACGACCACGTTGTCGTAACCGGGACGGCCATCGGACGCGGCGAGGAGTCGTCCACGCACGGGCCGCAGCCGGAGTGCCTCCAAGTACCGCGCACCGACGCCCACGACACCAGTAATCTGCTGGGAATCACCGCCCGACCCAGATCGCCCTTCGACAGCGATCGGAACAAGAGCGGCGAACCCGAGCGGCGCGTTGGTCGTCACGCCGCCGCCCTGAATCTCCGGCATCGCGGCCACGCGGTCCTCAAGGCGCTCTACAAACGACACGATCGCGGCCGTCGTCGGATACCGGTCGGGGGGCATGCCGAGTCGCATCGTGATCATGTTGGAGGTGTCGACGCCCAGATCTAGGCGGTACAGGACCATGAAGCTGCGCATCATGAAGCCAGCGCCGGCGAGCAAGACGAGCGTCAGCGCCAGGTCGCCGACGATGAGAGCATTGGCCCAGCGGCGGGCGCGGATGCCGCCACCCGAGCGTCCGCCCTCCTTCAAGACCTCGTTGACGTCCGTCTTCGAGACGTGCAGCGCGGGAGCGAGCCCAAAGATGACGGCCGTCAGCACGCAGACCACCGCGAGGAAGACGAACACCACCGGGTCCAACGTGAACGCCCAGTAGTACGGCTTTCCGTCGGGGAGCACCGTGTCGAACAGGCGCACGGACACGATCGAGAGCACCAGCCCTACCGCCCCGCTGAGCAGCGCGAGCATCAGGCTCTCGACGAGGAGCTGCCGCACGAGCTGCCCGCGCGTCGCGCCAAGCGCGACGCGGACGCTGATCTCTGGAGACCGGTGCGCCGCGCGCGCGAGCAACAGATTCGCGACGTTCGCGCATGCAATGAGGAGAACGAACGCAACGGCGCCCATCAGCGACCAGAACACGAGCCTGATCTGGGGGCCGCTGGCGGCTTCATCCCAACTCCGCACACGCGGCAACAAGTCCTTGTTGGTGTCCGGATACTGCTGCGCGAGCGCCACACCGATCGTCGACAGCTCCGCCTGAGCAGCCTGAACCGTGACGCCAGGCTTGAGACGGCCGATGGCCTGAAAATTCCTCACGTTGCGGCGCCGATCTCGCAACTCCGGCGCGATTTGTGCGACCGGGACCCATAGGTCCGCGTTCGGCGGGAACTTCATCTCGGGCGGCATGACGCCGATCACGGTCGCGCGTTGACCCGAAGTGAAGAGCTTCTTGCCGAGGATCGACGGGTCCCGTCCGTAGCGGCTCTGCCACATGCTATACGCCAGGATCACCACCGGCTCGCGACCGGGACGATCGTCGTCCGCGTTGAAGTTGCGACCGAGGATGGGCTGCTGTCGTATCACCTGGAAAATGTTCGAATAGACGCGTGAAGCGATGTACCGGTCCGGCGCCTGCCCGCTATCGTCGTTGACGCTGCTGCCAAAAGTCCAGGCGAGCGTCATCGAGTCGAACGATTGAGCGGACCGCCAATCTTCGTAGTCAGCGATCGAGACTCCGCGTTGTCGGCCACGCACATCGCGCGTGTCGATCGTCACGATCCGATCCGCTCCGTCGTACGGCAGCCCGCGCAGAAGCGCTGCGTTGACGAAGGTGAATACAGTGGTGTTGGCGGCGACGCCGAGCGCGAGCGCCGAGACGGCCGCCACCGTGAACCAGTGGTCCTTGACGAGGAGGCGGAGCGCAAAGCGGAGATCCTGCCACAGGGTCATCGGACGCCCCTCCCTTCAGCGTAACGTAAATCCGACAACGTGCTGAATCACACGAACCGGGGTGTCATCCGTGTCTCAGGGCGCGAATGAAGCGAACGTCACGGCATTGCTCCGCCGTCTGTTGCAAGCCGCCCGGGTTCAGCAGGGCGTCTCGCCGAGCCGCCGCAGCCGGCATTCCCCGCGCGAATATTTTCGTCGGTGTGGAGCTGCACGTGGCTCTCGAGTTCTTCGAGGAGGTCGCTGTCGTGTTCAGCCCATCGCCACGATGCCACGACCCGGAATGCCAGCGTTCGAAAACCCCGCACCATCGGTTTCTTCCATCCGGAGCATCTGCCGTTGGCTGTGGAGATCATACCGCCACGTTCAACGTTCAAAACCAGGATCGAGACTGAAGATCGCGGTATTAGCGCCAATTCCCAAGGAGGCTCGACGACGTCTCAACTTCCTCCACTTCCTCGTCTCCCTCGCCGCTCCACCGTGAAGGCTACGGAGTGTCTAATTGACGTGCATCTCGCAATGAAGATCAGAGACGCGGCAAGAGCCCTCGGGCTGCGG
>DASYQV010000149.1:0-3705 GCA_036005125.1 Vicinamibacterales bacterium | reverse complement strand
ACGAACGATCTGCTGGTCAGCGACGTCATCCGGCGCAACGAGCTGCAGGCCTGGTTCCTCGCGGAACATGTCGTCGACGCGCCGCTCGTGCGCGCCTGAGGTCGCGTTCCGTGGCCGAAGTCATCCGGTTCACTCCGCGCGTGAGCGCCTCGCACGAGGCGCTCATGTTTCCCACCTTGACGCCCGCCCAGGTCGCCCGGATCGCGGCGCACGGCGTGAAGCGGACGATCGCGCGCGGCGAGGTGCTCATCGAAGCGGGGGATCCCGTCGTGCCGTTCTTCGTGGTCACGGCCGGCGAGATCGAGATTGTCCGGCCATCGGCCCTCGGCGATACGCTGGTGGCCATCCACACCCCCGGCCGGTTCACCGGCGAAGCGAACATGATCTCCGGCCGCCGCTCGCTGACGCGTGCGCGCGTGTCGCAGCCGGGCGAGGCAATCGAGCTCACGCGCGATCAGGTGACCGGTCTCGTCCAGACCGACGTCGAGATCGGCGAGATCCTGATGCGCGCCTTCATCTACCGGCGCGTGGAGCTCGTGGCGCACGGGATCGGCGATGTGGTGCTGGTCGGCTCGGTTCACTCGGCCGCCACGCTCCGGATCAAGGAATTCCTCACGCGCAACGGACATCCCTTCGCCTACATCGACCTCGACCACGACGCGGACGTCCAGGATCTGCTCGACCGCTTTCACGTGGCCGCCTCCGAGATTCCCGTGCTGATCTGCCGGGGCGACGTCGTGCTGCGCAATCCCGGCAATCAACAGATTGCCGACTGCCTCGGTTTCAACGCCGGCATCGATCAGGCGCACGTGCGCGATGTGGTTGTCGTCGGCGCAGGACCTGCGGGCCTTGCGGCCGCCGTGTACGCCGCGTCCGAAGGACTCGATGTGCTGGTGCTCGAGTCGAGCTCGCCGGGAGGCCAGGCCGGGTCCAGCTCGAGAATCGAGAACTATCTCGGATTCCCCACCGGGATCTCCGGCCAGGATCTGGCCGGGCGGGCCTACGTGCAGGCGCGGAAATTCGGCGCCGAGATCCTGATTGCGCGGAGTGCGGCCGCGCTGACCTGCGATCGGAAGCCGTTCAGTATCGGCATCGGCGAGGGCCCGCGCGTTCCGGCGCGCACCGTGATCATCGCCACCGGCGCGCAATACCGGAAGCCGTCGATTGAACATCTCGCGCGGTTCGAAGGCGCGGGCGTCTACTACAGCGCGACCTTCATGGAGTCGCAGTTGTGCAGCGGGGAAGAGGTGATCGTGGTCGGCGGCGGCAATTCGGCCGGCCAGGCGGCCGTATTTCTCTCCCAGACAACGAGACATGTGCACGTGCTCGTCCGCTCGAGCGGCCTTGCCGACAGCATGTCACGCTATTTGATTCGACGCATCGAGGAGAGCCCGACGATCACGCTGCGACCGGACACCGAGATCGTCGGGCTCGAGGGCAATGGACAACTGGAGCGCGTACGCTGGCGCGACAACCGGACCGGTGATATCAGCAGTCACGACATCAGGCACGTCTTCCTCATGACGGGGGCAGTACCGAACACCGCGTGGCTCGGCGGGTGTGTCGCGCTCGACGCGAGGGGGTTCGTCAAGACCGGACCGGATCTGTCGCACGACGACCTCGCGGCGGCCCGATGGCCGCGCGCCCGATCTCCGCATCTGCTCGAGACCAGTCTCCCCGGCGTGTTCGCGGTTGGCGACGTCAGGGCCGGCAACATCAAGCGGGTCGCGTCGGCGGTAGGCGAAGGATCGATTGCCATCGCGTTCGTCCACCGCGCGCTGACCGAATAGCGGCGCCGTTAATAACCATCCATGATTCATGATTCATGATTCGTGATTCATGATTCTTGATTTCAGCGAGACGCCAAATCACGAATCAAGAATCAAGAATCAAGAATCGTGGTCTCACTGGCGATCATGATCATCGTCGTCGCCGTCGTGCAACGAGTGTCGATGACGCTTTGGCGAGGCCACCAGATACAGTTGCCCGCCTTCCACGAGCTCTCCGGGAATGAGATAGTGCGCCTGCAGATCGGCGAGAAAGTAACGCCGGTCCTTGTCGAACCACCACGCCGAGCGGACGAGATTCGTGACCTCGATGATTCCCGAGCTCTCCTCGTCCACATTGAACGGCGCGCGCGGAGGCGTGCCGAATCGTTCCGGATCGGACTGGAGAATTGCGGTCGCGGTTTTCGTGACGGGGTTCACCTTCCAGGTCTTTGCAATGTACGGCGTGTTGCCGGGATCTTCCTGGACGAGGATGGCGCCGTCGCCATCCACGGTGATGTTGTCGAACTGCGCGAACGTGGGCTCGGTCTGACCAGGCGGTGTCAGCGCCGCGCGATCGACAATCAGCTCGATCGTGCCGCCCGTCGGGTTGGCGGCATTGTCGAACGTCAGTTTGTAGAGCCGCGCCGACTGGCCCCTGCCGTCGATCGTGGCCCCGGTGACGACAAAATAGAAGACGCGCGGATTTCGAGTGTCCCACGCACCGTCCTCGGGCCGCGCAAACTCGGTGACACCGCGAGCGACGCTTCTGGCCTGCAGCCGGGCTCCTGAGCCCGCACCGAAATCGGTCGGGTCGAGAGGATTCGGCGTCACGTCCGCGAGGACGAACGTGCCGGCAATTGGACCGTTGTTCTCGTGAGTCACGGCGCCGCCGCCGTAGTTGGCGCCGCCATTCGTGACCGTGACGCCGTACAGCTTGCCGCCGACAAGACCCGCACGCTCAACGGGATTACCGGTCTTCCTCTTGGTTCCCACATACACGTACACCTGACCGGGCGTGCTGTCGTCCAGGCCGATAACGACGGTGTTGTCGCCGGTGTTCGGATGCGCGACGCTGTTCTCCCACGAGAAGCGGCCCAGGTGCGGCAACTCGTACGATGTGCCCTTGTCCGGGCCCGTCACGATGTGGGCGACCCCGCGTCCCTCGGCGCCGATTTCTTCACCGTCCATGAACAGACGTCCCTTGAACCCTCTTCCGGTCCGCGGATTGAAGAAGGCCGTGACGGCGGGAAGATCTGCCGAACACAAGCGGCCGAACTGCGCGGTGGGCGCGAAGACGTGTTGGCTCGCCGCGGGATCCCAGGCGAACACGCGCTGGATCAAGTCCTCTCCGCGCGTGACCCGCAGCGAATCGAGGTGGATGGTCCACTGAGACACGAAGGCGCCGTTCTGCCCGTGCGCTCGCGGGATGCCGCTGCCGGCCGGAAGCTCGTGATTCATGAAGACCGTCATGTATCGGCGATGATCGACGTAGCGTCCGCCGCTGAATCTGCCGGCGAGGACGCCGAGACCATCGGGAATTCCAACCATCGTGTAGCCGTTGTCCGCGGGATCGCCCACCGAGATCAACGCGGCCGTCGCCCATCCAGGTGCGGTTGAGAGCGGGACAACGTATGGTGTCTGAGAGCTCGTCGGACCCACGAACGTCCCCGGCGCGGTGCCGGGCACGATTTGTCCGGCCGCCGGGTTGGCGACGTGCACGAGTGTCGACAAGGCAAGAATCACGAACGTCGATCGCCAGCGCATGCATGTGCTCCTTTGAATGAGGAGCCACCAGCTTAGACAATATGGAATGACCGGCTCTCCATCGTAACGTTGTAGTGCTTGTCGCACTCAACACGGTGGTCAGAGCCACCGAATTCGCGGGTTAGCGCTCTCGAGGCGCCAGAGCCGCATCGAAGGGAGCCGGTCATGAGCG
>DASYQV010000148.1:0-4598 GCA_036005125.1 Vicinamibacterales bacterium | reverse complement strand
CGACAGCGGTGCCGACCGTCGGCACACCGCAGGCCGCAGCCTCGAGCACAACAACGCCTCCCGCTTCATGACGCGATGACATGACGAACACGTGTGCGCGTTGGTACATACTGACGAGCGCCCCGGTGGCCTGCACGCCGTGAAACGTGACGTGTCGGTCGACTTCGAGCCGCCGCGCAACATCTTGCATCGCTCCGTCGAGCGTGTCTTCACCGGCGATGTCGAGGTGAACGTCCGGATTACGATCCAGCACGTGACGAAATGCGTGCAACAGCGTCGGTTGATCTTTCACCCGATTGAGACTTGCCGCGTGGAGCAGGCGCCACGGCGGGCCGGAGGTCTGGTTTGCCGGCGTGAACGTCGTCGTGTCGACGCCAATTGGAATGACGACCGGCTCGACGGCATGCGCGCGGGCCAGGCGACGCATGTGTTCCGTGCAGACGGTCACCCGTGACGCGAGGCGGAGGGTTGCGCCCACGGCAAGGCGATGGCGCCGCAGTCGCTGCAGGCCGTACTCGATCTCCGGATCGGAGACGAACTCGCCACTGTCGAGCGTCACGAGGCACGGAATCCCGAGGCGTCGCCCGGCCAGAGCAGCCGTGAGTCCTCCAGGAAGCGCCCAGTAGCCGTGAATCACGTCGAAGCGCCCGTCGCGGCGGAGCGCATGCACGAGCGTGCCATACTGCCGTCGCAGGCCTTGCGGGCGCCCGAGGTCGTGCACCGTGGCGCCGAGCAGCGGATACGTGCACGGTCGCTCGTGATATCGCAGTGCATAGACCACGACCTCGTGGCGTCGCGCCTGGCGTTCGATGAACGAAAGCAGCGCCGGAATGACCCGTTCGCGTCCGCTTCGATCGACGCCTCCCGTCACCACGAGTGCTACACGCATCTCGCATCACTCTTATCCAGATGAAGGTCGTTCAGGTCAACTTCCGGTTTGACGACACCCTCACCGATCCCGATGCGCTGCTGGATCGGTACACGACGCTGACCGGGTGGAGCAGAGCGTTGCTCGATGCCGGAGCAGCCTGCGTCTCGGTCGTCCAGCGGTTCAGCCGCCCTGCCACGGTGACGCGAGAGGGCGTGCACTATACCTTCTACGTTGACCATGCGGCTGCGCAGCGCACCGTGGTTGCGTCATGTCCCGACATCGTCCACGTGAACGGCCTCGATTCTCCCGCCGAGACGTGGACGCTCCGCCGCGCGCTGCCCGCGTCGGCGCGAATGGTCGTGCAGGATCACGGCAGCCAAGTCCCCGTCGAGCGCGGTGGACGCATCGAGCGGCGCATCCGCCGTCTGCTACGGGGCGGCGCGTTGCGATCGGCGGATGCGTTGTTCTTTACAGCGGCCGAGCAGGCGGAACCATGGCGCGCGGCGGGCCTGATCGCTCCGCGCCAGCGCGTGTATCAAGTACTCGAGGCGAGCACCACGCTTCGGCCGATGGACCGCACCGAAGCGCGACGCTCGAGCGGCCTCCACGGCTCGCCGGCCGTGCTCTGGGTGGGACGGCTGAATGCCAACAAGGATCCGCTCACGCTCCTGGATGGCTTCGAGCGGAGTCTCCCGCATCTTCCGGAGGCGACGCTCACCATGATCTATGGCGAGGATGATCTGCTCGAGGACGTTCGTCGGCGGGTCGCAGCCTCACCGCCGCTCGCCGCGCGCGTGCGCCTTGCGGGACGCGTGCCGCATCACCGCATCGCGGAGTATTGCAGCGCCGCGGACCTGTTCGCGCTGGCAAGTCATCGCGAGGGCAGCGGGTACGCACTGCTCGAAGCATGTGCCTGCGGCGCCGTGCCCGTGGTCACCAGCATTCCAACGTTCCGCGTCATCACCGCCAACGGCGCGATCGGGGCGCTCTGGAACCCGGGCGATCCGGTTGCATGTGCCCACGCGCTCGCCGGCGCCGCGCGTCAGGACATGAGGCTGGCTTGCACCCGGGTCGTCGAGCACTTCGAGCAGAATCTGAGCTGGAGCGCGGTCGGAAAGCAGGCTGTGGCAGCCTATCAGGATATTCTTGGCGCCTGCACCCCACCGCGCAAGCCCGGGGCCCCCACGGCGCCTGCCTGCGCCGTGGGGTGGAAGCGTGCGCGGTGGGGACCCCGCGTTGACGCACGAGACGGGTCGTGAACCTGTTGACTCCACGTTCCTCGCAGCCTTCCAGCTACGCGATCGCGACCGGCCTCTTCCTCCGCATGCTGGGCCTCGTGTACTTGATTGCCTTCTGGTCGCTCGCGGTACAGATCCGCGGGTTGATCGGCCACGATGGCATTCTTCCGGCGGGCGAGTACCTCGCAGCGGCCAGCGAGTGGGCGAGCTCCCAGCAGATGGGGCTCGATCGCTTCCGCCTGCTGCCCACCCTCTGCTGGATCAGCACGAGCGACGCCTTCCTCGTGGCGCTCTCGGCCGGGGGCGCTGTGCTGGCGGTCCTGCTCATGATCGGCCTCGCGCCTGTCGTCTTGCTGCTGCTGTTGTGGATCGACTATCTCTCGCTGAGTGTTGTCTGCGGGGAGTTCCTGCAGTACCAGTGGGACGCGCTGCTCCTCGAAACGGGGCTGCTGGCGATTTTTCTCGCGCCGCTCGCGTTGTGGCTTCCGTTCCGCGGCGGGATCGATCCCCCGCGCATCTCGCGCTGGCTGCTCTGGTGGCTGTTGTTCCGGCTGCTCTTCGGATCCGGGGTGGTGAAACTGGCGAGCGGCGATCCGACGTGGGCCAATCTCACGGCCCTCGCCTTTCATTACGAGACGCAGCCGCTGCCGACGCCAGTCGCCTGGTACGCACATCACCTCCCGCTCTGGTTTCACAAGGTGTCGACGGCAGGCACGCTTGCGGTCGAGCTGCTGGTGCCCTGGCTTTTCTTCGGGCCGCGGCGGCTGAGGCTGATCGGATGCGGGCTCTCGGTCGGCCTGCAGGTCATCATCTGGACAACCGGCAATTACACGTTTTTCAACCTGCTCACGATCGCGCTTTGCCTGTTGCTCCTCGACGATCGGACGCTCGAGCAAGTCGGGACCCTCGTTCGGGTGCCCGCGATGGTGCAGGCGGCCGGACAGGGCGGCACGCGCTGGCCTGTCTGGATCACGGCTGTGGTGGCTCTGGTCACGGTGCCCGTTTCGTTCGTGGTGTTGACCGGCTCGGCGCGCCTGGATCTCCCCGGGTCCGCAATCGTCGAGCGCATTGCTGGCTTCATCGCCCCGTTCCGGAGCGTCAACCGCTACGGCCTGTTCTCCGTCATGACCACGACCCGACCCGAAATCATCGTCGAGGGCTCGAACGACGGCACCACGTGGCTGCCGTACGAGTTCAAGTACAAGGCCGGCGACCTCAGCCGCCCCCCGGCCTGGGTGGCGCCCCATCAACCGCGCCTCGACTGGCAGATGTGGTTCGCGGCGCTCGGCCAGTTCGATCAGGAGCCCTGGTTCCGGAACTTCTGCGGGCGGTTGCTCCAGGGCTCGCCGTCGGTTCTCGAGCTGCTCGTCTCCGATCCATTCCAGGGGTCGCCTCCGAAGTTCGTGCGGAGCGAACTGTTCAGGTACCACTTTTCAGACGCGGCGACGCGTCGGCGCGAGCACACGTGGTGGACCCGCGAGAGGCTCGGTCCGTATTCGCCGGTCCTCTCGTTCAAACAGTGACCTGCGGCGTGCACAGCTCATCGGTTTTCGTGCTCCTAAATGAGTACGAAGCTGTCACGCGTTACTGCGGCAACGCCGCCACGACGCCGTGTCCTGTGATGCTGTAACATGGCATCGCACTTGCCCCGTCCCGAGCACCGCTTCAAGGGGCGGGTCGGTTTTCGATAGCTAAAATCCTCTTTTCCCTAACTCTTTTCTCTGGAAGGTCATTGTGGGTGCTCACAGACGGTCCCTCCATGCGTCCGTAATTGCGGCGGCGCTTATCGCTTTTTCGACGGCAATCGGCGCGGCCGAACAGGGCGGCGTCAACGGCCACGTTTCGGACATTCGAATCGACAATTTCGGACGGATTAACGCGAACTACTTTCGGGGCGCGCAGCCGGGCGGCCGTGACTACTCGGATCTCGCAGCGCTTGGCGTCAAGACCGTCATCGACCTGACCGCCGACGGCGATGTCCAGGAGCCGGACATCGTGAAAGGCGTTGGCATGAAGTTCTTCAGGATTCCGATGACGACCCGCGTTGCGCCTTCGGCCGCGCAAGTCGCGCAGTTCCTGAAACTGGTCAACGACCCTGCAAATCAGCCCGTATACGTCCATTGTCAGGGAGGCCGTCACCGGACTGGCGTCATGACCGCCGTGTACCGCATGACGAAGGAGGGCTGGGCTGCCGATCGGGCATTCTCGGAGATGAAGAGTTACCGGTTTGGACCCGATTTCCTGCATCCCGAATTCAAGTCGTTCGTCTACGCCTTCCGTTCGGCGCCGACGCTTGAAGCATCGTCCGACACGGTCGTTGCGGCGAGCGCGGTGAAATAGCCGCCAGCCTAAGGATGCTGACGCGAATTACCTTGCCATCGCGCCAAGGGCGGCAGAGCGCGCGGAGACGACTTCACGCAGAGGACGCCGAGGGGCCGAGTCACGCAGAGAGAAATGCCACGCACACCCACGCCGGTGGGACGCGCTGC
>DASYQV010000147.1:0-3745 GCA_036005125.1 Vicinamibacterales bacterium | reverse complement strand
TGATGATGTCTATCGCGTAGGACACGTCGCCGAGAGCTTCATCGAACGTCTTCTCTGCGGCGTCGCCCGTTGCCGACTCGCCCCGACCGCTTCTCGCGGATTATCGCGTGTTCGCGCTGCGGCAGGAGTAAGCCATGCGCGCATGGCTGTCTCGAATTGCAGACCTGTTCCTGCGCCTCGGGCGTGACGCGCGACTCGATGACCAGGTGCGCACGCACGTCGAGCGGCTCACCGACGAATTCATTGCGAGAGGCACGCCGCTTGAAGACGCGCGCCTGGCCGCGCGCCGGCAATTCGGCGGCGTCGATCAAGTCAAGGAGCAGTATCGCGATCAACGCCGACCGACGACTCTCTCGATGATCAAGACACGCGGGTCAGCAGGTCGAAGCGTCAGCGTTTGCCTTTCGCTTCTGTCCTGGTCACGAAGTCGTCGATTAGTGAGAAGAGGTGTGAAACTTCGTAGTATGGCTGCTCCCCAGGCTCCTTATGCTCCTCGGCCCACTTCCTGGAGTCGTCCCTCTTCTTCACCCACTCTTCACAGAATCCAGGCGGGTCGATGAACTCGGCATTCGGCATGAGCCCCGCCATTCGCTCGGATGTCTCCCGCGAGTGGGCGTTGTCGCAGCCGACAATAATGCGGGTCGGCACACCATTCGCGCTGTGTCGGCGCAAGTCGGCATCGGTGATGTTGAGCGCGACGTCGGATGGCTTATGCGCATCGGTCCATCGCCGCATCACTCGACTGAACTCTCTGGGGTCGGTCTTGAGCAGCAGCGCGCGATTGGCCGGATTCCGATGAATCACTCCAGCCCAGTATGGCGTGGCGACGACCGCTTCCATCCCTCCCTTGTCAGCGATGTCGACGTAGTTGCCCCAGTACTGGCGCGGCAGATTCGGATAGTTCGGCGTGTTGTTTCCGCTCGCGTGGAAGATGAAGAGGCCTCTTACGATATCGGGATAACGGACGGCAGTGGCCACGTTCGTTCGGACGCCCATTGAAGGACCCACCAGGTAAGCCGGCCTGGCGTTCAAGCGCGCCAACAACACGTCCAGCTGGTCTGCCCACATGTCCACGTCACGGGAGCCCTTGAACGCGACGTCAGAACGACCCTGCGTGTTGGGCCGGTCCCATGAGATCGCCCGATACTTGCGCCCAAGTTCCGCCGCGAGCGGCCGCGTCGCCTCGACGGTTTGTCGGCCGCCTGGACACAGCACGATGGGTATCCCCTGGCCTTGTTCCTCGTAGTACACGTTGACGCCATCGATGAGCACTCGACCGTTGGTGCGGGGCGTTTGCCACTTTGCCAACCGGGTAGAAAAGCGCACCGCACCTTCCTGCGCCCAACTCATGTCAGCGCGCACGGTCGAAGCGACACCGACGCCGACGAGGTACCGCAATGTGTCTCGACGAGTCAGTGCCGCCATTGCTGCTCCACGCTCATCAAAGGCGCTGTCAGTGGTTGGCAGCGTCCGATGTTGGACGCTGGTCGATCGTCACGCTCATCCACCGCAGCCGGCGCTGCACAACCTTGCTGGATCCGGCCCTTTTCCCTGTTTGAATGCGCGCTCCTCGGCACGCGCTCCGCCGAGCAACGCCGGCATGCCGTAGTTCCCCTCGTGGCACCGCGGCTCCTTGTAATGTCGATTTGCCTTGTCGCTCTGCTTCGTCAGCTCCAGCCTGGCCGTCCAGGGCCGCGTCCATGTCGTCGGATCCTCGATCGTCACGACGTACTCGAGCGTGTTCGCGTCGCGACGTGTAAATCGTTCGACCAGATGCAGATTCTCACGCGAGCCCTGATAGTCGGTCTTGGCTGTAAAGTTCGTGACATCGACAACCAGGGTCTCGCCCTCCCAGCGCCCTCGCGCGTCGCCCCACCACTGGCGCACCTGCGGCGGCAGATGCGGACGATCGGTAATCGGGATCACGCGCTGCCAACCCTGACCTTGACCCGTGTCATAAAAGATCGAAACCGCGCCGCGCGACTGCACGATCTGCGGGAAGAACCCGGCGGGACCGCCCAGATCCGGCAGGATGGCCGCCATGCACCGCTCACCGAGCGTGCGGTCCTCCGGACCGTCGGAGCGATTGATGATGCCTCCTCCGGCGGCACCAACGGAAGCGAGATAGTACGGAGGCGGGTCGTTCCGCTTCGGAGAGGGTGGCCCGTACTTCCCGCCTTCGCAGGCGGGCAGCTTGTCCTTGCAGACGTAAGTGGCTTGCAGCAGCGCCGCCTGGAACTCGCGTATGACCTCACTCCGCTTCGTCGCCTCCGGGGTGAGCGGAGGTATGCGCCCGTCCGGCGGGTCGGTGATCAACGATGTTCGACGGCCCGTCGGCTTGTGAGACAGGAAAATCGCCGTATTGTAGGCCCCGGCGACGTCCCGCTCGCTCCCCCGCTCGTGTCGCCGGTCCTGGCCGAGCCTTGCGCCTCGTTGCGCGTCCGACTCGGCGATCTCCTCTTCCGTGAGAAATTCCTTGTTGGCGAAGCGTGATGGGCGCTGAAGGGGAACTTCATACGTGTTCGTCCAGATGCCCTGCAGGTCCGGGTCGCCCCACGGAGTTTTCGGCGCGGGCCCTGCTGTCGCCCCGCCCCCCGACGGGCCAGCAGCCGTCGTTGACTGGCCCGAGAGAGGCGTGGCCAGCTTCAGGAGCACGACCACTACCACGATCACTGCCGCCACACTGATCAACGCGAGGAGTCGTCTGGCCATCTGATAACTCCTTGAAGGCTCTTGTTTACGCCCGCGTCCAGTTTGTGTCAAGGGTTCGCAGCCAGGCGAAGACTGTTCATGCTCGGCTTCTCGCGCGGGACTATCGACCCGCCTCGATCAGCGCCAACGAGGCAAATGCCGTGGCCGCGTCCTGCATGAAGAACGATTCCATCGAGCCGGCGGGATACTTCTTGTTCATCGACACGTCGGGCCATGCGCCGGACTCGCGGTCCTGATGCTCGGTCAACCAGACGATCGCGCGTGCCAGGCGCGGATCGGAAGGCGGCACGCCTGCGCGTTGAAGGACATATGTCACGTACGCGGTGGCGTAGTTGCCGCTTCCCGAGACGGATGGCGCGGCCGGGTGGGCGGTCCATGGGCCGAGCGACTCGATCGACCAGCCTCCATCCGGTCGCTGGCGCTGGAACAACTCGGCGACGAGCGCGTCGCGCTCGCTGGCGGACAACAGCTCCCGGCGTGTCGACGAGGCCCACAAGACCGCCGCGCGATCGTGCAGCGGGGGACGCGCAGCGCGCGGCGTACGCAGGAATGTCGTGACGGCGGCGACGTGGGAGGCGACTGGAGCCGCGTCGCTGTAGGCAGCGCCTGCGTTTCCAGCGGCAAGCGCCGCGAGCGCCGCGCCAAAATACATGGATTGGGATTGCTCCCACGGGTCCAGGTCCACGATGAGCCACTCCCAGCTCCCGGCCGAGGGTCCGTCCCGCGACTGCAGCGCCCACAACTGGTCGAAGGCTTTGCGCGTATCCGCGCTCATCGGCCTGCCGGCATCCTGCTCCGAGAGGAACATCGCCGCAAACACGACTTCGACGCCCTGGAGATGGGACTCGGGCTTCGCCCCCACGTTGGCTCGCAGCCGATCCATCAGCCCTTTTTCGTACACCGTTGGTCGGGACTCGCCGAGCTTTCGCCGCAATGCCGGACGTGCGAGCAGGTAGGTCATGCCCGTATGGCAGGAGACGCACGGCCCCTCGGGCGATGCCGCCGGTTTCCACGCGAACCATTGCTGCAGCCG
>DASYQV010000146.1:0-7235 GCA_036005125.1 Vicinamibacterales bacterium | reverse complement strand
CCAGACGCGGAAGCCACCGCCGTTGTGGCCCGGTCGGAAATAGGCGTTCAGCACGATGCGGTCAACGCAGTCGTACGTGCCGTCGAGAAGGTCCTGATACAAGGAGCTGAGCCGATCCGCCATCGCCGAAGGCTATACACGGCGCCCGCGTCCTGGCAACAACTTGCTTTGTCGCAGACTGCGCTCCAATCAGCTGCCCGAAGGGCCACTTTTTCGCAGCGCAGTCTGCGACAAAGCGTACTCCGTTATGCGGCTGCCAACGAGAATTTGTACCCGTTGTGGGACCGCATAACGGACTAGGGCGCGCGAAGCGCGCCAAGAAGACACTGGGCTAACCAGGCAAGGGCTCTGCCGGGATATCAAGGGCAGAGCCTGGCAGAGCCCTTGACTGGTTAGACCCGGCGCCGCATCTAAAGATGCGGCCTACGTACGTCCAAAGATGCGGCCTACCTACGTCCGGTCTAAACACTCGCGGTCGTGTCGAGACCCGCGGACTATCGAGGCACCCGCGCAGGCGGCGGCAGAAAGTCGTCCGACGGAATCGGCCTTGGTTCGACGGGGTGGGGAACCAGCGTACGGCGCGGCGGCGCCGGCAGGTCGGGACGGGGCGCCTCAATCCAATCGGCGACGGGCATGAACGTCAGAACACCCGACGCGGCCAGCAGAATCGCCAGCGGGATGGCGGCCCAGGCCGGAACCCGTCGCCGGCGCGCCGGCGCGGTATCGGACGGTCGGAGAGCAAGACTGGCGGCCGCCTCCTCGATGATGATCGGCGTGATGGCGTTGACGCGAGCGGCGGCCCCTGCCATCAGCGCTCGGTCGCACAGCAGGTTGATGATTCGAGGCACGCCGCCCGTGAAGTGGCGCACGAGGTCGAGCGCTTCGCGATCGAAGGTCACCGCGTTCGATCCACGAGCCACCCACAGCCGGTGCGCGATATAGTTCTCGATCTCGACGCGGTTGAGCGGCTTGAGCGTCGCGCGAAGCGAGATCCGCTGATCGAGCTGGCGCATCTCGGCTTCGGCGAGCACGGTCAGCAGGTTCAACTGCCCCGCGAGCACGATCTGCAGCAGCTTCGATTCGTTCGTCTCGAGGTTCGAGAGAATGCGGATCTGCTCCAGCACCTGCGGCGAGAGGTGCTGTGCCTCGTCGATGATGAGCACCGCGCTCCCCTTGATCGGCATCAACGACAACAGGAACTCGTACAGCGTGCTGATCAGCTCGTGCTTGCTGGCGTTGACGATCCGTCCGCTCCGCACGGCCTCGCGCGAGACGATGCCGAAATCGAGGAGCACCTCGCGGAGCAGTTCTTCGACGGACAGGAACGGGTTGAGGATGAGGGAGGTGAACGTGTTCGCGTCGAGCTGTTCGAGCAGCGCGCGGCAGATCGTGGTCTTGCCGGTGCCGATGTCGCCGGTCAGGACGACGAACCCTTCCTTGCGCCGGATCGACTGGATGAGAAGGGTAATTGCTTCGTCGTGCGACTCGCTCCTGTACAGGAAGCGCGGGTCGGGCGTCAGCGTGAACGGCGGCTGTACAAACCCGTAATACTGCTCGTACATCTGCGCCGTGCGCCGCGATGCTGAGACCGTCGAGTTCACCTGCTCGAAGAATAGCAAGGACGACGCCGGGCCGTCAGCCCCGGCGAAAATTTAGCGTGACGTGCTTGAGACATCGCGTGCGCCGTCCAGCGTCCGTGGAGCGGCCTTACCAAGCGCGGTCATGATCCTTTTTCTATAATCCGCGCGGGAGGTGCTCGATGCCCTGGCTGGTTGCCTTGGCGCTCTTCGTGCTGGCGCAGGCGGCGCCGCCCGCGCCGAAGCAGACGTTTTTCACGACGCCGCTCGCCCTCGACGAGATGCGCGGCAAGCAGGCCGTGCTCGAAACCGACGCCGGCACCATCGTGCTCGACCTGCTTCCGGAGGCGGCGCCCAATCACGTCGGCCATTTCATCGCACGGGCGAGAGAGGGCGCGTACGACGGGACCGTGTTCCATCGCGTGATTGCGATGGGGATCGTCCAGGGGGGCGACCCGATATCGAAGGACCCCGCGCAGCAGGACCGGTACGGCACGGGCGGTCTCGGCGAGCTGCGCTTCGAGCCAAACGCCGAAAAACACACGCGCGGTGCCGTGTCGGCGGTCCTCGTGCCCGGCAGGCGCGACAGCGCCGGGTCGCAGTTCTTCATCTGCATCACCGACCAGGCGGCGCTCGACGGTCAGTACACGGTGTTCGCGCGGGTCGTCGAGGGCATCAATGTCGCCCAGAAGATTTCCACCGTGCCGGTGGACGCCAAGGGCGCACCGGCCGAGCGAATCTCGATCAAGCGGGCCACGATCCGCGACAAGCCCGCGCCCGCCCCGGAACCGTTCTCCACGGATTCGGCGGCCGAGCTCGCCAGCTACCGCGCCGTGATCGAGACCTCGATGGGGAATATCACCGCGGAGTTTTTCCCGGATCGCGCGCCGGATCACGTGCGCAATTTCCTCAGGCTCGCCTCGTCCGGCGTCTACAACGGCACGGCGTTTCACCGTGTGGCGCGTGGGTTCGTGATTCAGGGCGGGCACCTTCCCACGCGGAAGGAGCCGCTCAGCGAGAGACAGCAGGCGTTCGTCAGGAATCTGCGGCCGGAATTCAATGACACCCCGCACGACAAGGGCATCCTCTCCATGGCGCGCCTCGATGATCCGGCCAGCGCGAGCACGTCCTTCTTCATCGTCACGGCCCGCACGCCGGCGCTCGATGGCAAGTACACCGTGTTCGGCCGCGTGGTCGAAGGCCTGGACGTGGTGGAAAAAATCGAAGGTGTGGCGGTGAACGGTGAGGCTCCTGTTACACGAATCGACGTGATGCGGGTGACTGTGGCGAAGAAATGACCCTCCTTGGAGCTCGAGTGCAGCGGGGGGGTCAGACCGACGATGCGGCTTGCCTCTTGGGTACATGCCCCATCACCAGGGTCTGACCCCGTTCTGACCCCGGTCTGACCCTGGTCTGACCCCAATCACGACTAAATCCTGTGAACCGCAGTGACGACGCCCACCAGGAAATCGAGCCGCACACGGTCGCCGGCCTGCAGTCCCGGGGCGAGCGTCTCGCTGCCGACCCGGGCGACGCGTGTCTCGCCGTCCGGCTCGTCGGCGAACGTGTAGTGCACATCGTAGGAGAGCTGGCCGTGGATGCTGATCGGCTGCAGACGCTGCAGCACGGCGTCGCGAGAACCCTTGAGCATGGCGTAAAAGCGTTACTCGTACCGCTGATGGCCTTCGAAGGGGAGCCGTGGCTCAATCGTCTCCTGAGGGGCTGCCGGCGCGGTTTCCGACTCACAGAGATTATGCACGCTCACGCCGAGCAGCCGTACCGGCCGCTGGCCTGCGTCCGTCCGCTCCAGCAGTGCCAGGGCCCGCGCCGCGATCGCCTCCTCATCACGCGTCGCGGGCGCCGTGTGGCTGCGCGTGATCGTCGTGAAGTCGTGATAGCGGACCTTGATCGTAACCGTCCGCGCAAAGAGCGCCTGCCGCGTCAGCCACGATGCCGCGTCCCGGGCCATGCCGTCGATCTCTTCGCGAATCGCTGCCAGGTCGATCAGGTCGTGGGCGAACGTGTTCTCGCTGCCCGAGGACTTCGGCTCGTGATGCGGCTCGACGGCGCGATCGTCGACCCCCGTCGCGAGTTGCTGGAGCCAGTCCGCAAGGCTGCCAACCGCCTCGCGTAACACCGCCGGATCGGCCGCGCGCACGTCCACCAGTCTGGCGATGCCGCGCGCGCGCAGCTTGCGCGCCGTCACCGGGCCGACGCCCCACAGCGCATCGACGGGCAATCCCTGAAGGAACTGTTCCACGCGCTCCGGCGATATCACCGTGAGGCCGTCTGGCTTCTTCCAGCCGGAGGCGATCTTCGCCAGGAATTTATTCGGCGCGACGCCAGCCGATGCGGTCAGGCTGGTGGCGGCCCGGACCTCTTCCTTGACGCGACGCGCAACGCGGGTGGCAAGCGGCTCGCCCCACGCGTTCTCGGTGACGTCGAGATACGCTTCGTCGAGCGAGAGCGGCTCGACGAGCGGCGTCACCGTCCGGAAGATCGCAAACACCTGCTGCGACACGGCCCGGTATCGCGTGAAGTCGGGATGAACGATGAGAAGCTCCGGGCAAAGCCGAACCGCCTTGGCCATCGACATGGCCGACCGGACTCCGAACGCGCGCGCTTCGTAGCTGGCGGCGGCTACGACGCCGCGCTTGTCGGGATCCCCTCCGACCGCGACCGGTTTCCCTCGCAGCACGGGACGATCCCGTTGCTCGACGGACGCGTAGAACGCGTCCATGTCGATGTGCAGAATGCGCCGCACGCGGGTAGTGTACAGCCACCGGACGTCGCGCAGGTGCCTGATCTGGGGGCGCCGACATCCTCGAGTCGTAGGCCGCATCTTTGGATGCGGCCCGTGCCGGGTCTAAAGACCCGGCCTACGTCCGCCACTTACCGTTTCATTCTTTCCAGCGTTTCACCGAGCCGTTTGATTTCCTCGCCGTAGGTCGCCCAGTCGCCGGCGCGCTGAGCCTGAATGGCGCGCTCGTAATGCGCGCGCGCTTCCGCGGCAAGCCTGCTGAGATTGTCGGCGGGCGGCGCTCCCGGCTGGGTGCTCGGGGCAGACAATTCAGGAGCTCCGGATGGGACCTCCTGGGGTGGCGGCGCGCCGGGCTCCGTTCGAAACAGACGCGCGAGCCCGGCCTCGAGCGTCCGTTCCATCACAATCTGGTTCTGATACGCGACGATGACGCGCGTCAGCTCGGGGATGCGACCGCCCGACCCGCGCAGGTAGAGCGGGCGTACGTAGATGAGCGACTCTTCAATCGGAATCACCATCAGCGTGCCCCAGATCACCTGGGAGCCCTGCTGGTTCCAGAGCGTGACCTGAGGAGAAATGGTCTGGTCCTGATTGATGCGCGCCACGACCTGCCGCGGGCCGAAAATGACCTTCTGCTTGGGAAACTCGAAGACCATCAACCGACCATATTGGTGCGGATCGCTGCGCGCCACCAGCCACGCGGCAAGGTTGTCCTTCCGTCGCGGCGTGAATGGCAGCATCTGGATGAACTCGGCGTCACGCTGACCGGGCAGCCGCATGATGGTGTAGTAAGGCTGCATCGGCTGCGCTTCCCGTCCGTCCTCAATGGCCGGCACCTCCCACTGATCCTCGCGGTTGTAGAAGACCGCCGGCTGCGTCATGTGGTAGGTCGCAAAGACGGATGCCTGAATGGCGAAGATGTCCTCGGGATACCGGACGTGCACGCGCACGCTCGCCGGCATCTCGTCGATCGGCCGGAACATGCCTGGGAACATCCGCGCGTAGGTTGCCGCAATTGGATCCTGCGGATCGGCAAGATAGAAATGCGTGTCGCCATGATAGGCGTCGATGGCGACCTTGACCGCGTTGCGGATGTAATTGATCCCGCTGGCCGCCGGGGTCGAGTATGGATACCGTCCGCTTACAGTGTAGGCGTCGTACAGCCATACGAGCCGACCATCGGCGATCACCATGTATGGGTCGCTGTCGAACTCGAGGAAAGGCGCGAGCGCCCGCACGCGCGTCCGGACGTTTCGGTTGAACAGAATCTTGCTGTCGGGCGTGAGGGCGTCGCTCAAGACGATCTGGTACGCTCCGAACCGCAACGCGAAGATCAACTTACGTACGAAGGAATCGAGCGGCACGCCTCCCCGGCCCTCGTACTGCGTAAAGACGTTGTCGTCTCCCTTGGGATAGTGGAACTCGCGCGTTCGCGTTTTGACGATCACGTAGTCGTTCGACAGCTCACCGAAGTAGATGCTGGGGTCGGCGAGCTTCAGATTCGTCGTGCTCTCCGGCGGGATGTTGCGGATGAACAGCACGGGAAGCCCTTCCGACGTCACCTCGTTCACCGGCCCGATCGTCAGGCCGTACCCGTGCGTGAATGTCAGACGCTCGTTCACCCAGGTGCGATTCGGAAGGCTTGCCGAATTCAGCTCGCGCGCCGACAGCATCACCTGCCGGTACCGTCCGTCGATGATGTACCGGTCGTTGTCGACCGACACGAAGTCGTAGTACGTGCGGATCTCCTGGATCTGTCCGAAGGTGTCGAGCAGCGGCTGGTGGTCCCAGAGTCGCACGTTCTCGAGCGTCGCCGCGTTGCGTGCGATGTCATCGCGCGAGAGAAGAGCGTCCCCGGACAGCTCGCGTTCCTCGACCGCGTCGAGGCCGAAGGCCCGGCGCGTGGCCTCGATGTTGTGTTGGATGTACGGTGACTCCCGCGTCTGCTCGCTTGGCGTGACAAGGAAACGCTGGAGCAGCGTGCTGTAGACCTCGCCTCCCGCCGACACCACGATGTAGAGTCCGATCGCGACCGGAATCGGCCAGTTGCGCGTAGAGGTCGCCTGCCACGCGGACAGCATCGCCCCGACGATCGCGGCCGCGACGAGCACCAGGGCGGCCGGCATCCGGCCGTGCACGTCCGCGTAGCTCGCGCCGTACACGACGCCGGACGGGCTGGTCAGCAGCTCGGCCCGGCCAAGCCACGCGCCGAACGCCAGTAGCAGGAAGAACACGGCGGCCAGAAGCGACAGGTGGCGTCGAGCAGCCGCCGTCATTGAAATCATCGAACGAAACCCGGATGTGACGCTTCCCGAGACGAGATAGAGCGCTCCCGCGCCGAGCGCCGCGAGAATCACGAGCGCCTCCGCGAGTCCGCGCGCGAGCTGCAGGAATGGAAGCGAGAAGACGTAGAACGCCGCGTCGTATCCAAGTATCGGATCGGGCTGGCCGAACGCCGTCGCATGGCGCCAGGCGAGCCACGTGCGCCACTGGCCCGACCCGTAGAGCCCGATCAGCACCGCGACCACCATGGCAACGACGAGCGCGGCGGTACGAAGCTGCTGACGTCCAGGCAGCGCGATTTCGAGTCCCTCCCGCGTGGTGAGGATTGGACGGAAATCGCCGACCGCGGCGAGAGCCAGACGCAGGTTCACGCTGAGCCACACCGCCGCCATCGCGAAGACGATTGTAAAGAGCGTCGTCTGCGCCGTCAGCATGGTGGTGAACACCTGCCGGTAGCCCGCCTCGGTGAACCAGAGCCAATCGGTATAGAAGGTGACGAGCGACGGGCCGGCAAAGAACAGCAGCGCCACGAGCAGGAGGATCGAGAAGCGGAGCGGTCGGCGTGGCATGGCGATCACCGGGCGTTTCGGTTACGAACTAACCAGTCAAGGGCT
>DASYQV010000145.1:0-5593 GCA_036005125.1 Vicinamibacterales bacterium | reverse complement strand
AAGATGCTTCCCAACGGCGAGGCGATCCAGCTGACCCACGATCCGCGGCCGAAGTACGGCCTGGCATTTTCAGCCGATGGCTCGAGGATCGCCTATACGGCCGTCCACGAACGTACGTGGAACACCTATACGATCTCGCCTCTGGGAGGCGAGCCGCGCCTCCTGCTCGCGAATGCCGCCGGCCTCGTCTGGCTGGATGAACGCCAGTTCCTGTTCTCGGAAATAAAGAAAGGCGTGCACATGGGGATCGTGACCGCGACGGCGAATCGCGCCGCTTACCGCGAGGTCTACTTTCCCAAGCACGAGCGAGCAATGGCGCACTATTCCTATGCCTCGCCCGATCGACGGTGGGCCTTGGTTGTCGAGATGGATGAGAGGCCCGTGTGGCAGCCGTGCCGGTTGGTTCCCTTGGATGGCAGCTCGTCAGGCAGGCAGGTCGGACCTCGAGGAGCATGCACGTCCGCCGGCTGGTCTCCTGATGGAAAGTGGATGTACTTCAGCGTCACGATCGGCGAACAGTCCCACCTGTGGCGCCAGCGCTTCCCGAACGGAGAGCCGGACCAGATGACATTCGGCCCAATGCAGGAGGACGGCATCTCGATCGCTCCGGATGGCTCTCTCGTGACCTCGATGGGCACGCATCAAAGTACTGTCTGGATACACGCGAAGAAGCAGCGTACGCCTGGTATTACCCTTCAGGCCTCGTGGTATTATCATTCGATGAGGACTATCTCCCTCAAATTGCCGGACGATATCGACGCCAGGCTCGAAGCACGCGCCAGGGATCTTGGAATGACGAAATCGGAGATCACGCGCGAGGCGTTATTGCGCTACCTCGACGGCGAGCCGACGCCGGGTGTGTCCTGTCTGGATCTGGTTCGGGATCTCGTCGGGACCGCGCGCGGTCCCGGCGATCTTGCGTCGAACAAGAAATACCTGCGCGGATACGGCCGGTGAAGAAGCAGGTCGTCCTCGACACTGGTCCTCTCGTGGCACTGCTCGATGCTCGAGATCGGCATCACAAGTGGTCAGTCGCTCAATGGGCGGATATCGAGCCACCGCTGCTCACGTGCGAGTCCGTCATCTCGGAAGCGTGTTTCCTGCTCGATCAGACCAGCGCGGGTTCCGCAGCGGTATTCGAGATGTTGGTGAGAAAGGTCGTCGCTCTCAGCTTTCATCTGGACGAGCAGTTGAAGGAGGTTCAGGCGCTGCGCAGGAAGTATTCCGACGTTCCCATGTCCGTCGCCGATGCATCGCTGGTGCGAATGGCGGAGCAATTCAGTCGCAGCGCGGTGCTGACGTTGGATGGCGACTTCAAGGTGTACCGCAAGCATGGCAGGTACGTCATTCCATTGATCCTGCCAGCCGAAACGAGGCGTCCATGACCGGATCGCGGTTTCGTCGTAAATGACATCTGGACCGTAGGTCCGTTGCGCGGGGCCGCTGGTGCCCAGGCCCGTTACCGATACCAGTAACGAAGATTCGCCGTTGTGCCGCCGCCGCAGTTGTCACTCGTCGAGCGTGACGCAGGGGACTTCAATCGAACCCTCGGTGGACCGCTCGTCTGGGAGCAGGTGGTGATCGCCGGGGTACTTGGCGGGCTGCAGCTGCGCCGGTCCGCACGTAGAGCCGATCGCCACGCGATCGGGCAGGACGAGTCCGCGCAGGCCGTTGCTCGAGATGTTGCGCACGAGCGCGGTGAAATTGAGCGGGTCGGGCTCCGCACAGTACGCCCGCTCGACGTCGCCGAGGATGACGCGTGGAATCGACATACGGCCGATATTCGCGCCGATATCGAGAAGGATCGATCCCACCGAGAATTCGCGCGTCTGGGTGATGTTGCGATAGGGAACCGCTGCTTCGCGATGAATCGCTCCCGGGCGTCATCCCGGAGTGAGGGCGGAACCGGTACCCACCATGCCAGGCCCTGCACCGTGGTCCTCACCAGCAAAATCCCAGGGGCCTGGACCGGTACGGGTATTCTCATGACAATCCCGGTGCAGATGGACAAATGGGCGGCAGTCGGCCTCGCCGCACCTTCCTCCGTGCTGGCCGCCGGTCTGGCGGTCGCCCTCGTGCTCGGTGCGGTGGGGCGTCATCCGATGTGGCGCCACCAGGACCTCAACCTGTCGGAGTCGGCGGCCGTCCGCGATGAAGCGGAGGTTGTGCGATTGATTGAAAACGGAGAGGATCCGAACCGCCCACGTGACATCCGGCCCGGGGTGCTGTTCGATTATGCGGTACGCCTCACGCCGCTCGAGGCTGCCGTCGCATCACAACGCGCCGAGATGGTCGAGCGGCTGCTTGCGAACGGTGCACTGATGGACGCTGCTGTCTGGAATCGCCTCCGGTGTGCGGAGCGAGGGAACGAGGTACCGGTTGCCCTCGAGCGGCATCGCCCTGCAGGCGCTGTGACTCGCTGCGACGGCATCCGCCCCAGGTGATTCGGCGCCATGCCCATGACACTGTCGAGACGACGTTTCTCACGCCGCGCGTTGCCGCGCGCGAATGTCGCATATTACCTGTGGCGGTTCGTGGCCAACGGCGTCCGCACCGGCCTGGCGCTCACGAATCGCCCGTCGTATGCCGATCCCCCCGCCATTGGCCGGGAGCTGAGCGAGCAGGGCATCGTGGTCGGTCCGGGCGAGCGGTTTCTCACCGAAGAGGGCAAGCAGGCCCTGAGCGACGCGGCTCACAGAATCCTGCAGACCAGCCGCAGCCCGAAGGTGGAAGCGATCGTCGCGGGGCATCGTGGCGGGAAGCCGGTACTCGGTCGGCGCATCCTCATCACGTTCACCTACACGTCCGGCGCCCCGATGACGGAACGGACTCTATGGGTGCGCGGCAGCCCGACCTGGGCGTTGTCGGGAATTCAGAGGTCAGCCCTCGCACCGCTGCTCCAGGCGCCGCCATCACCAAAAAAGAAAGCCGGCAAGAACAAGTGACGCGCGATGCACGGCGTGAGGGCGAACGAGCAGTCGTGTGGACCGCAGCGGCCCTGATCGCCGTGGCGCCCGCGCTCGTGACCCTCTGCTGGACGCTGTGGCGCACACCATATCCGGTCAACGAAGCGGTGGCATTGTTC
Organism: Vicinamibacterales bacterium; assembly: GCA_036005125.1. Lineage (GTDB taxonomy): Bacteria > Acidobacteriota > Vicinamibacteria > Vicinamibacterales > UBA2999 > DASYQV01. The sequence goes on along the minus strand of DASYQV010000145.1, from coordinate 2,508 downwards.
GAAGACGTCGCACGATGGCCGTCGCCTGCAGGTATCTGGATTCCCGAGACGTCATATTACAGGCCGCTCTTCCACACGACGTTGTGGACCATCTGGCACACGGCCGCCTCGCTGGGCACGAAGCTCGCGCTCATCAAGCTCGTGCACATCGTTCCGCTGGCTCTGCTCGTCGTGTTGCTCATCTGGCAACTCCGGCCGCGGAGAGGTCTCGAGGCGGGCGCCGCGGCGCTGGCCGCCGCAGTGCTCATCGGTAGTCCAGGCTTTCGCGACAACGTGGAAATCCCGTTGAGTTATACGGCAGTCGGTATGCCAATCGCCTTGCTCGTGTGGTTCCTGGCGAACGGCGACCGCCGCTGGTGGAGCGGCCCGGCGATTGTCGCGCTGACCGTGGCCGCCATCGGGTTCAAGGAGCAGGGGCTCGTGTTGGTCGCAGTGATCGCCGCGGCCTGGTGGACGCGCGCACCGGGCGTGAGCCGCAACACGGTCGCGGCACTCGTCGCGATCGTCGTGGCGTATGTCGCGTTTCGCCTGCACTGGCGAGCCAAGTGGCCGCTCTTCGAGCAGTCCATGGGACTTGGATTCGTGACGTTGGAGCCCGGCGACGCGGCGGCTCGGTTCGGGTCGTTTCCGTACTGGATGTATGCCTATAACTCTGCCAGTACCATCGCCAACGTCCTGTTCTCGGAGCCTACGAGCGGTGTCTTCTACACGGTTCGCGACCTCGCCTACGGCGAGATCCAGCCCTGGCGACTCTTCAACCTGGCATCGTCGATGGCGCTGACAGGCGTGATCGCGTGGTGGGGCGTGCGCTCGTGGAGGAGCCTGGCGCAGACGGGCGTCTGGTCGCCCGACGCCCGCGCGTTTGTCGCCATGCTCGCCGCCCTGCTGGTCTGCGGCGTCTTGAGCTTCAACTACTCGCGCGATCGGCTGGGGGGAATGGCTGTCGTGTTCTACGCGTGGACGGCGTTCTTCGCGGTGCGCGAGGCCATCGCGAGGTTGATGGGTGCGTCTCGCGCTCGATTCATCGTGGGAGCCGTCGCGCTGCTGCTCCTTGCGGGCGCGTGGCACACGCGAGCAGTCGGTACCATCGAGTGGGCGCGTCATACCTCCACGAGCAACCAGAGGCGATGGCTCGTGCAGCTTGGGCCGCGCCGGGTGGAATTTGCGGATCGACCCGTGTATCTGCAGATTATGGAGAGCATGGTTGAACAAGGCACCGATCCCGCCGCGCCTCGTCCAACGCGCTACCCTCGCTGGCTGGCGCGCGCGCTGGGCGAGCCATGATTGACATCCGACCCCTGCCGCTGCTCACGCGTCGACGCCGCGTCCGCCACCCGGCGCTCACCCACGGGCGTTGGGTTCTGTTTTCCCCGCTCGTCTAGGCAGTTGCGGCGCAGAAAAAGGCCGTGATGCCGCTCGCGGACCCACAGAGCTAAGCTTTCGGGACGACGCGGTAGAGACGGTCGAACTGCTCCGCGCTCCAATCCGCGTCGTGAGCGAGCGTCCAGGCCCGGGCCGCCGCCGCGATGCCGGCCAGGCGGGCCGGGTTCGAGAGCGCAGCGACGATCGCCTCGCCGAGCGCGTGCGGATCGCGCGGGGCGACGGTGATCGCGCGGTCGGGGGTCCAGTCGGCGAGATATCCGACAGCGGTGCCGACCGTCGGCACACCGCAGGCCGCAGCCTCGAGCACAACAACGCCTCCCGCTTCATGACGCGATGACATGACGAACACGTGTGCGCGTTGGTACATACTGACGAGCGCCCCGGTGGCCTGCACGCCGCGAAACGTGACGTGCGGGTCAACCCCGAGCCGCCGCGCGAGCTCTTGCATCGCTCCGCCGAGCGTGTCTTCACCGGCGATGTCGAGGTGGACGTCCGGAATGCGATCCACCACGTGACGAAGCGCCTGGAGCAGCGTCGGTTGATCCTTCACGCGATTGAGACTTGCCGCGTGGAGCAGGCGCCACGGCGGGCCGGAGGTCCGGTTTGCCGGCGTGAACGTCGTCGTGTCGACGCCAATTGGAATGACGACCGGCTCGACGGCATGCGCGCGGGCCAGGCGACGCATGTGTTCCGTGCAGACCGTCACCTGTGACGCGAGGCGTAGTGTTGCGCCTACCGCAAGGCGATGGCGCCACAGCCGCTGCAGGCCGTATTCGATCTCCGGATCGGAGACGAACTCGCCGCTATCGAACGTGACGAGGCACGGAATCCCGAGGCGGCGGCCGGCCAGAGCGGCGGTGAGCCCTCCGGGCAGTGCCCAGTAGGCGTGTATCACGTCGAACGGGCCGTCGCGTCGCAGCGAACGCACGAGTGCGCCGTACTGCCGCCCGAGGCCTTGCGGGCGTCCGAGATCGTGCACGGTGGCGCCGAGCAGCGGATATGTGCAGGGTTGTTCGTGATATCGAAGGGCATAGACGATGAGCTCGTGCCGCCGCGCAAGACGTTCGACGAACGAGAGGAGCGCCGGAATGACCCGTTCGCGTCCGCTTCGATCGACGCCTCCCG
>DASYQV010000144.1:0-4765 GCA_036005125.1 Vicinamibacterales bacterium | reverse complement strand
GGTGCCTACAGTTTTTCTGCGCCATCCAGTTTGCCCAGATTGCGGTCGAACGTGCCGAGCGGCAGATGACCGGCCTTTCGGGCGACTTCGAGAAGGAGACAATCCGTGAAGCCGAGGGCAGGTCGCGACCGGAAGGTCTCGAGTGCTGCTGCCACGACATCGTCGTCCTGGAGAACCAGATCCTTGTGGTTCAGGAGCTGCTCGACGGACATGCGAATCTCTGCGGCATCACGCTCATAGACAGTGGTCAACACCCATATCGTCTCGGCAAGTGCGAGAAGCGACACCCACGCGCCCGCCACGACGAATTCATCGGCCAGGCGAACCTGCTTGGGATCGTCGCGGGCCAGAATGCGCACCAGGACGTTCGTGTCAACGGCGCGCATGTCTCTTTCGGATATATTTCCGGATCCCGTCCTTCAACTCTTCCACTGTTCGAGGCTTCGGCGATCCTTCGGGAAATAAGGAGCGATGGATATCTTCGGAAGTATACCGACCGGCGCGTCGAACCACGATTTGACCGCCGTCCTCGTCCCATTCCAGTACCGATCCGGGGGCAATACCAAGCCTTCGACGTACTTCGGCGGGGACAGATACCTGTCCCTGAGAGGTGAGCCTCGATCGTGCGATCGACATGATCGAAATATTACCATGGTAATTGATCGCGGCTCTCTCCTTGTGCGTGGGGTGTCCTGGAACCGTTGTCCGACCTCCTGGCGCACGTTGGCGACGCGTGAGTTCGTACCGACGCGCGTCATGGCTGCGGACCGTGGCAGGTTCAGGTGCCGTATGTCTGACCACTGCCCAACGGAACCTCCTCCCGCGATCTGCGGAGCGGCGGCGGCCTGAAGAAGCTGTGCCATCCCGGAGAACAGCGCCGCCAACGCTGACGCGCTTTCAGGCGGTGCTTCGATGACCAGACCACCGCTGGCGGTGCGCTGTATGGTCAGGCCGGCGAAGAGATGTTGAATCGTGGCGGCCCGATCCGACGGTTCGGGCGCCGTCGCCGCCGGGATCGCCACGTCACGCGACTCATCCCCCGCTGCCACGACCGCCTCGATTTCGCGCTCGGCGCCATCGTCGTCCGGAATGCTGACATCTTCGCGGGCCGACACGGGCGAGATCACCGGCGCGATGATCCGCTCGATGCGGGAGAGGAAGCTTCCGGACCGCTCGAACGCCACCTCGTCGGACGTCCCATCGAAGAGTCCGGTGAAGAGTGCCTTCTTGGACCCGACGAGATCGGCGATCCGAGACTCGATCCCCGGCTCGCTCACCAGGTTGTAGACGTCAATCGGGCGCCGCTGCCCGAGCCGGTAGATCCGGCCGATTCGTTGCTCGAGCACCGCGGGGTTCCACGGAAGCTCGATGTTGACGCAGGCGCTCGCGGCTCGTTGCAGGTTGAGGCCCACGCCGCCGGCGTCAGTCGCGAAGAGCACGCGACAGGCAGGGTCGTCGTGGAAGTCCATGATGTTCTGCGTGCGCCGCTTCTGGCCTTCCTCGCCCGTAAAGAACGCCGCCCTGACGCCCTCGCGTACAAGCTGGTCGCGGGTCGCCCAGTGTGCGAGCCGGAGCATTCGCCGCCATTGGCTGAACACCACCACCTTGCGCCCCTGGACGAGGGTGAGCTGGGTGATCAGCTCCCGCAACTCCACGAGTTTCGGACTCGCGAGTCCCCGCAACGTCGATTCCGTCGGCCGCTCGATGCGCGAGAGGTCGGGCCAGGTCTCCTCGAAACGCAGCTGCGCCAGTCCGTTGGCGATGATGCGCTGCGTGGTGACGAGCGTCATCAGACGCAAGAACTCCGCCCGCGTGAGGGGCCGCCGCTTCGCGCGGCCGAGAATCTGCGCGATTGGCCTGTTGAGCGCGTCGTGCTCGTCGATCTGCTCCGCGGTCATCTCGACCGGAATGCGTGTGTCAGTCCGCGCCGGCAGCTGCGACAGGACCTCGTGCCGCACGCGTCGGACCATGCAGGTGGCCAGACGGCGTCGGAGCGTCTCGAGATTCCGTGCACCGCCGTTCCCTCCCTTTCCATCCACGGGCGTGGTGTGCCACGCAGCCAGGCGCCATTTCGGTTCCAGCGCGAGGTCGTCGACCCACTCGACAATCGATGCGAGCTCGTCGAGCCGGTTTTCCATTGGTGTGCCGGTCAGCACGAGACGGTACAGCGGATCCAGGCGCTTCACGGCGAGCGCGGTTTTCGTCGCCCAGTTCTTGATGCGCTGGGCTTCGTCGAGGACGACGATATCGGGTGCCCAGTCGCGCACCACGTCGAGGTCACGAAGGAGCTGCTCGTAATTCCCCAGCAGGAATCCGCGCCGGCACGCCTTGAATGCGGCGCGGCGCTGGGAGGGAGTCCCGTCTACGAGAGTGGCCGGAGCGTCGGTGAAGGCCTGCCACTCTCGAAGCCACTGCGGTTTGAGCGCAGCAGGGACGATGAGGAGACCACGCCGGACGTTACCGGTGTGCCAAAGCGCGTGACAGGCGGCAATAGCCTGGGCGGTCTTGCCGAGGCCCATGTCGTCGGCCAGGAGCAGGCGCCCGCACACCAAGAACCGTTCGACCCCCTGATGTTGATAGGGGTAAAGCGACTGCTTGAGGGTGCGCTGGGCGTGATGCAGGCGGTTCCTGGTGCTCGCGGCCTCGATCTCGCGCACGAGCCGCGCGCGCTCGTGCTGCACCAGCGTGTGCAGTGCCGGCTCGCTCTCTCCGTCGCGAAGCACGCCGAGCAATCGAACCACCAGCGCCAGCCGCAGCCGCGGCGTTTGCGGAATCGCCACCGTCCAGCCGTGTCCGTTTGCTGGACGCAACCAGCGCCGGAGATCGCGGTCAGGCGTGCCGTCCGCCCAGCGAATACGCGCGAGCCAATCGCCAGGGCCGGTGAGCGGACGGACGGGATCCCAGCGCAACGGTGCAGGCTCTGGCGCCGACTCGCGCTCGTCGCGACGTCGCTTCGAGCACGCGTGCTCGAGCACGGCGACCAGGTGCTTGCACAGGCCAAGCGAGTTCCGGACGAAATCCGCACAGTCGCAACTGCCAACGAGTGGCTCGATCCGATCAAGCCGTGCGATACGGGCGTGCACGCGAGTCACCGCGCCGCGTGGCGTACAGACCCAGCACACCCCCACGAGGCCGCCCGACGATCTGAATCTCGTCGGCGTGGACCGACGCGCAGCGGCGAAGTACCGCCTCGAGCGCTTCGCGCTGAACCGGCCAGTCGCCTCCGCGTGTGACCGAAAGGACGTGCCGCACGATGCTCTCAGCCGGCACGCCCCCGGTCCGCCGCTGTGCGCGCGTGAGCAACGTCTGATACGTCTCGCTCTCGGTAACCGTAGTTGGGTCGGGTTGCGATGATCGGCTCTGCATGTCCTGCCCGTGATTGGAATTGCTAATGGTGATGACGAGTTGACGTATTCTTTCACAGGTGCCCGTCGGCCGTGGGCGATGTTCGAGTCCGATCCAGACAACACGAGGTGATGGCGGCGTGGCGAAGACGCATCGAGCCCACGATGAAGAGGCGTGGAGGAACGCAAAGAAGATCTGTCGGCTCAATGCTCGTCAGCTTGAAATGGCGCGGCGCCTCGGCATGAATCCGAAGAAGCTGCCGCGCCTGCGACCGGGCTCCCAGGAGCGCTGGAAGGCGCCTGTCGGCGAGTTCATCGAAGAGCTCCATCGGAAGCGGTTCGGCGTCGATCCTCGTCATCGTCGTCCGCAGACAGCCGGTCGGGATTCGCGCGAGCCTGTGTCTCCGCACCGGGACGCCGACACACCGGTACACGCGATTGATGCGATGTCACAGATGGACAATCTGGTCTGCTATTTCACCAATCTCGCGGACGATCTGGAGAAGTGGCGCGCGCACGGCTCTATCGATCGGGACGTGATGCAGCAGATCAGTGCGGAGCTGCGGGAGATCGCGGGCGCAATCGACACAGGAGCGGTGGTTTCGCAGGTGCCGGAGATTCCGGTTCCGCCCCGCCAGCCAGGTCCCGCCAAATCGGGGCAAAGAGGTCCGCAATTGACGGGTTATGGCGGCATCGCAGATGACGACATCCCGTTCTGATCCGGCCGAGACCCCACGGCGGCCCGACAGCGGTGGACGAGACTCGTCGAACCTGCGGGTATTCATCTCGACTCGCGGGTCCCGCTGTGACGAATGTCGCGAAGATCTCGGCTGCAGGGCGCTGATCTTTCTGGCAGGCGATCGGGGCGCGCTCTGCCTCACGTGTGCGGATCTCGATCACCTCCTGTTTCTGTCGTCTGGTGATGCTGCGCTGACGCGCCGCGCGCGTCAACACTCGACGCTGGCCGCCGTGGTGCTGAAATGGAGTCGCGCGCGCAAGCGGTACGAGCGCCAAGGACTGCTCGTCGAGGAACACGCGCTCGAGCGCGCCGAGGCCGAGTGCCTGAACGACGCCGAGGCACGCACCAGGCGCCGCGCGCGGGAGGCGGAACGGCGGGCCGAGCTCGATGCCGAATTCGTGACGCGGTTCGCGCAGCGGATACGCGAGTTGTTCCCAGGGTGCCCATCGGATCGCGCTGAGGGCATCGCGAACCACGCGTGCCAGAAGTACAGCGGGCGTGTCGGCCGGTCGGCCGGCGCCAAACGCCTCGATGAGGACGCGGTGCAACTCGCGGTCGCCGCGCATGTCCGCCACGCGGAAACCGGCTACGACGCGCTTTTGGCGCGCGGCATCGAGCGTTGGGAAGCGCGAGATCATGTCTGGCAGGATGTCGATCGCGTGCTGAGGAGGTGGCGCGGCCG
>DASYQV010000143.1:0-5886 GCA_036005125.1 Vicinamibacterales bacterium | reverse complement strand
CGCCGGCGCCGTGTTCGGTCTCTGGCGCGGCGCGCTCATCGTGTTCACGGGCGCGGTATTGGGATCCTCGGCCGCTTTTGCGATTGCTCGCACCGTGGGTCGCAATCGTGTCGCGGCCTGGCTCGCGCGTGACGAGCGCATGGCCGCCGTCGGCCGCGCCGTGGCGGGAAAGGGGTTCACCGTCGTCTTGCTGCTGCGGCTCTCGCCCGTCTTCCCATACAACCTGCTGAACTACGCGCTCGGCCTGAGCGGCATTCGATATCGAGACTTCCTGATGGGATCGATCGGCATGCTGCCCGGCACGTTTCTCTACACGTACTACGGGAAGGTCGTCGGCGACGTCGCCGCGCTCGTTGCCGGCGCATCGGCACCGCGTGGCCCTGAATACTACGTTCTGCTTGGTCTGGGATTGGCGGCGACCGTGGCGGTAACGGTCGTCATCACGCGCGCGGCCCGCGCAGTCCTTGCGCGGCCGAGCGATCGATGAGCCACTCGACACGGTCGCCTGCCGCCCGGAGCAGTTGCGCCGGCCAACGTAAGACGTCGGGCGGGCCTTCGATCGCGGCAGCCACGGCCTCGGCTTTCTTCGGCCCCTCGACCAGCATCACGATGCGCCGGGCGTCGACGAGCGCCGGAGGGGTCAACGTGATGCGGTATGCCTCCAGGTGCGGGACCCACGGCGCCGCGACGCGTCGAGTGCGCTCGTGCAGCACGGGGCTGCCCGGAAAGATCGAGGCGATGTGCGCATCGTCACCGAGCCCGAGCAGCATGAGGTCAAACGTCTGATCCGTCCGTCCCGCGGCACGAAAGGTGTCGGCGAGATCGAGCTCGTACGCGCGCGCGGCTTCTTCCGCTTCAAGCTCGCCGCGCATCCTGTGCACCTGCTCCGGTGGGATTGGGACCTTCGCGACGAGCGCGTCGTGCGCCATCCGGTAATTGCTGTCAGGATGATCGGGCGGCACGTGCCGTTCGTCGCCCCAGAGCAGGTGGACGCGCTCCCAAAGTATTCGCGCCCGCCACGGCTGCCGTGGATCGGCCAGCAGTTCATAAAGGTGCTGCGGCGTGTGGCCACCGGTCAGCGACACCATCGCGGCGCCGCGCGCGCGCACGGCATCCTCGATGATTGCGGTGACTCGCTCCGCCGCGGTGTGATCGAGTGCCGCGGCGTCTGTGATTGTTGTAGGCATCAGGTATCAGGCATCAGGGCTGTCTCAGGCACCAGGCTCCAGGCTACAGGCATCAGCACTGTTTCAGAGATCAGGCAGCGCTGGCGATTGAGACAGCCCTGATGACCGATACCTGATGCCTGATCCCTGAGACAGCCCTGATGCCTGATTCCTGATACCTGATGCCTACTCGATTCACGATCGCCATTGCCGGTCGCCGCGTTCGATCAGAAGATCGGCTTCGGCGGGTCCCCATGTGCCGGACTCGTAGTTGGGAAAGTCCGGCGGCGGCGAGCGGCGCCACGCATCGAGAATCGGCTGCACCACCTGCCACCCCGCCTCGACCATGTCCATGCGGTGGAACAGCGTCTGATCGCCAATCATCGCGTCGTAGAGCAGCGTTTCATACCCGGTACTCGGCTCGGCGCCGAAGTAGTCGAGGTACGAGAAATCCATTTTCACCGTGCCCAGATGGTCGAAGGGTCCGGGCTCCTTGGCCTGGAACTCGAGCGAGATGCCTTCGTCGGGCTGAATCCGGAGGGCGAGCACGTTCGGGCGGGCGTCCCTGACGCCTGCTTTCCGGAACAACAGCAGCGGAGGCAGCTTGAACTGCACGGCAATCTCGGTGGCGCGCCGCTCGAGCCGCTTTCCGGTGCGCAGGTAGAATGGCACCCCGGCCCAGCGCCAGTTCTCGATCTGCAGCTCCAGCGCGGCGAACGTCTCGGTCGTCGAGTGCGGATCGACCTTCGGCTCCTCGCGGTACGCGCGCATGTCGGGGGTCGGTCCGCGCCCGTACTGCCCCCGGACGACCGCGCGCCCCACGTCGGCGTCCGTGAACTTCGGGATCGCGTGCAGGACCTTGACCTTCTCGTCGCGGACGTCGTCGGCACGAAACGAGATTGGCGGTTCCATCGCGACGAGGGTGAGGAGCAGGAACATGTGGTTCTGCACCATGTCGCGCAGCGCGCCCGCCCGGTCGTAGTACGCCCCCCGCTGCTCGACGCCAACCGTTTCGGCGACGGTCATCTGCACGTGGTCAACGTAGCGGCGGTTCCAGATCGGCTCGAAGATCCCGTTGGCGAACCGGAACGCGCGAATGTTCTGGACGGTTTCCTTCCCGAGGTAGTGATCGATCCGATAGATCTGCGATTCGTTCAACCCGGCCGCATGCAGGTTGGCGTTCAGCTTGCACGCCGACTCGAGGTCGTAGCCGAACGGCTTCTCGATGACGACACGGCGCCATGCGTGATCCTGTTCGCGCGTGAGGTCGGCCCCTGCGAGGTATTTCGGAATCGTGCCGAAGAGCTCCGGCGGCACGGCCAGGTAGAAAAGATAGTTGCCTGCTGTCTGGTGGCGTTTGTCGAGATCGGCCAGCCGCGCCTTCAACTGCTCATAGAAGCCAGGGTCCTGGAAGTCGCCGTGCGCGTAATGGAGACGTTCTTCGATATGCCTCCAGAGCCCGGGATCGAGCGGCTCGCCTTCGGCCTGTTCGACAGCCTTCCGCATGTCGGAGCGGAACACCGTGTCGTCGATGGGCGGCCGCGCGATGCCGAGGATCGCGAACGCCTCGGGAAGCAGGTGCGATTCCGCCAGGTTGTACACGGCGGGCAGGAGCTTGCGCCGCGTGAGGTCGCCCGAGGCGCCGAAGATGACGATGATGCTTGGGTCAGGATTCGACATGCCCGCCGAACTGTGCGCGCAGCGCCGACAGCATCCTCTCCGCGAACGTGTGATCGCGGCGCGAACGGAAGCGCGTGAAGAGCGCCGTGGTGATCGCCTCCGCGGGCACCGATTCCTCGATCGCGGCGATGACCGTCCAGCGGCCTTCGCCCGAGTCGGCGACACGACCGGCGAACCGATCGAGCATGGGATCCTGCGCGAGCGCGATGGCTGCCAGGTCGAGCAGCCACGACCCGACGACGCTGCCGCGCCGCCACACCTCGGCGATATCGGCGAGGTTGAGATCGTATCGAGCGTCCTCGGGCAGCGCTTCACTCGAGGCGTTGCGCAGCAGGTCGAAGCCCTCCGCGTACGCCTGCATGAGGCCGTACTCGATCCCGTTGTGAATCATCTTGACGAAATGGCCGGCCCCGACGGGCCCGCAGTGCAGGAAGCCCTCGTGCGCGGTGCCAGTCGCGTGTCGTCGCGGAGTCGGCGTCACGTCGCCCTGGCCGGGTGCGAGCGTGCGAAACACGGGCGTGAGGCGCGAGACCGCTTCGTCGGGTCCGCCAATCATGAGGCAATAGCCGCGCTCGGCGCCCCAGACGCCGCCGCTCGTTCCGACATCGACGTATTGCACCCCGCGAGCCCGCAGCGAGCGTGCCCGTCGGACATCGTCTTTGTAATAGCTGTTGCCGCCGTCGATGATGGTGTCGTCGGCCTCGAGCCGCGTTGCGAGAGCGTTGACGGTCTGCTCGGTGGGGTCGCCGGCGGGAACCATGATCCAGACGGCACGTGGACGGTCGAGTCGCGCCACGAGGTCGTCGATGGACGAGGCGCCGACGATGGCGTCGGCGCCAAGCGCGCTCACCGCTGCGGCATTCTGGTCCCAGGCAACCACGGTGTGACCGCCGCGCGCCAGACGACGCGCCATGTTGCCGCCCATGCGCCCGAGACCGACCAAGCCGATCTGCATTCGCAATTCTTGATTCCTGATTCTTGATTCTTGATTCTTGATTGATTCAGGCGCGCAAATCATGAATCAAGAATCATGAATCATGAATCCGCTAGAGTCGTCCACTGAACCGCGCCTCGAAATCATGGACCTTCGCGAGCCGCCGCAGGTGCCGCTCCTCGCCGGTGAACTTTGCGGCGAGGAACGCCCTCACGATCTCGTGCGCAAGCCTCGCGCCGATCACCCGCGAGCCTAGACAGAGCACGTTCATGTCGTCGTGCTCGACGGCTTGATGCGCCGTGTAGCAGTCGTGGCAGACCGCGGCGCGGATGCCCGGAAATTTATTGGCGGCAATCGACACGCCGGCTCCGCTGCCGCAGACGATCACGCCTCGCTCGACCTGACCCTCGCGAAGCACAACGGCCACGGCCTCGGCGTAGTCCGGGTAATCCACGGCAGCGGAGCTATGCGTGCCGAGATCGAGAATTTCGTGGCCCGCCTTGGTCAGCGCGGCCGCCAGATCCCGTTTCATCTCGTAGCCGGCGTGGTCGGCAGCAAGAGCGATTCGCATGAGAGATACCACACCTCATCAAGGTCAAGGGGCAAAGGGCAAAGGGCAAAGGTCAAAGGTCAAAGGTCAAAGGTAAGGTAAGGTCAAAGGTCACAAGTCACAGGTCGCAGGTCGCAGGTAAAAGCGTAGGTCAAAGGGTGAGGTACAGAGTATGGTTTTTTGCTTGCCGTTGCAGCTTTGCACGCGCAATTTTTACTTGGACGTTTGACTGTGCCCTTTGCCCTTTAACCCTTGACCTTGACCTTGCCCTTTGCCCTTACCTTTGACCTTTGACCTTGCCCTTAGCCCTTTGCCCTGACCTTTGACCTTTGACCTTTGACCTTTGACCTTCTCGTCCTCGATCCAGGACGAGATTGGGTATACTTATGCCCTATGCGCACAACCGGTAAGTTCTTCTTGGCCGGGGCGTTCGCGTTCCTGCTGGCGGCCGTGCCGAACGCGCAGCAGACGACACCAGCCCAGCCGGCCCAGGCGCCGCCCGCTCAACCGGCAGCCCCACAGCAGCCGACGTTTCGAGTGGCCGTCGATCTCGTCACGACCGACGTGATCGTTCGCGATTCACGCGGACAGTTCGTGGCCGACCTCAAAGGGGGCGACTTCGAGGTGTTCGAGGACGGTGTCAAGCAGGACGTTTCCTCGCTCGTGTTGATCCACGGCGGTCGCGCGTTCAATATGCAGGCGCTGCCTCCTCCCCCCGCGCAGGAAGGCATCATCCTTCCGCAGAGCCGTCCGACGAGCGACGCCGCGGGGCGGATCTTCCTGATTTTCGTCGACGACCTCCATCTCGACTTCCGGAACACGGGGCGCATCCGCGAGCTGTTCAAGAAGATCTCCAAGACGCTGATTCATGACGGCGACATGTTCGGCATCGTGTCGACCGGCCCCTCGTCGCTCTCGATCGATCTGACCTACGATCGCCAGGTTCTCGAGGACTCCATCAAGCGGATCACCGGCAGCGCGCTGACCCCGACCGAAATCATGCAGTCCTCGTCAGGACCGCAGGGGCCTCCCGAGCTCCGATACCGGGCGCACGTGGCGTTCTCAACCGCGTACGAGCTCATGAAGAACCTCGAGCGGGTGCACAACCGCCGCAAGGCTGTCATCTACGTGAGCAACGGCTACGACTTCAGTCCGTTCGAGAACTCGCGCTATGGTAATTCGCGCTTCGGGGGTCAGCAGATCGATCCGAACAATCCGGTCAATCCGAATACGAACCAGCCATACGTGGATCCGTTCTCGGTGGAGCGCCAGGGCCAGCAGTTTGCCGATGCCGATCTCTGGATGGAGCTCGGCGAGCTGACGCGAGCCGCCAATCGTGCGAACGCCACGATGTACACGCTCGATCCGCGAGGACTCGTCGCCGGCCCGGATCTCGACGAGCAGGTCGATACGCAGGAATGGGGCACGCACATCCGCAAGACGCAGGACAGCCTGCGCACGCTGGCAGACCTGACAGGCGGGATCGCCATGGTCAACCAGAACGACTTCGACAAAGCGCTGAAGCGGATCGATTCCGAGACGAGCGACTACTACGT
>DASYQV010000142.1:0-15747 GCA_036005125.1 Vicinamibacterales bacterium | reverse complement strand
TGTCGAGCAAGGACGTGATCCACAGCTTCGGCCTGCCGCAGATGCGCGTGAAGCAGGACGCCATCCCCGGGATCGTTCAGAACGTCTGGTTCACGCCGACGAAGACCGGCGAGTGGGAGATCGCCTGCTCGCAGCTGTGCGGCCTGGGTCACTACCGCATGCGCGGGTTCTATACGATTCAGTCCGCGTCGGACTTCGAAGCGTGGCTGAAGGAGAACGGCCCGAAGAAGTAGCGTCAGAGCGCGGGTCTGAAGGCCCGCGCCTACATGTGCCGTGGGCGCCGCATCTAAAGATGCGGCCTACGCTCACTCCCCCTGGACCCGCAGTTCCCGATCACGCCAGCTTCACCAGCATCTTTCCCACATTGCCGCCGCGGAGCATGTCGATGAATGCCTGCGGCGCGCGGTCGATCCCCTCGACGATTGTCTCTTTGGAAACGAGCTTCCCCGCGGCCACGAGCGGTGTCACCTCCGCAACGAATCGCGGCATCTGATCGAGCGAATCCAGCACGATAAAGCCGCGGATCGTCAGCCGCTTGGTGACGATCTCGAACAGGTTGCGCGGCCCGGGGCTCGGGCGCTCGTCGTTGTAGGTTGAGATCGCGCCGCACGCGCTGATCCGGCCGTGCGGCCGCATGATCGAAATCGCGGCCTCGAGATGCTCGCCGCCGACGTTGTCGAAGTACACATCGATCCCTTCGGGCGCCGCTGCCTTCAACTCGCCCAGGAGATCGCCGTTTCGGTAATTGATGGCGGCATCGAAGCCGAGCTCGTCGCGAAGCATCCGCACCTTGGCTGCCGAGCCGGCGCTGCCGACCACGAAGCACCCCCGGAGTCTGGCGAGCTGACCCGCGATGCTGCCGACGGCGCCAGCCGCGCCGGACACAAACACACGATCGCCCGCCTTGACGTCGACAAGATTCAACCCGACCCAGGCGCTCAGCCCGGTGCCGCCGAGCACGCCGAGGTGCGTTGACACCGGCTGAAAGGGACGGTCGATCCGGCGGACATCTGCGGCGTCGGCAACGAAGTACTCGCGCCAGCCGTACGCCGAGCTGACGATGTCGCCCGGTGCGAGACCGCTGGCCGGCGACTGCACAACCTCTCCGATCGCGGCGCCGGTCAATGCCTGGCCCGGTTGAAACGGCGGCATGTAGGCCTCCTCGTGCATGCGCGCGCGCATGTAGGGATCGACCGACATGTACAGATTGCGCACGAGCACTTGCCCGTCGCGCGGCGGCGCGAGCTCCGACTGTGCCCTCTCGAAGTTCTCGAGCGTGGGCAACCCGCGAGGGCGTGAGACGAGACGGATTTCAGAGCTGGTGATGGTGGAAGTCACGTCTGTGCACTCTATACGATCGGCACACTCTGCGTCGGCGCGTCGGAGGGTCGCGGGCGACACGGGTACTGTGCGCATCTATTACGCAGTGCGCCCGGAATCCCCGGACGTGCTTGAAGCCGCGCCACAGCTGCGTTCTCTCCCAAAATTCGCGCTTTCGCCGCACGATCACCGGCATTTTCGATTGGCGCGAGCCTTGCTCGATCCCTCATCAGAGGCAACCGGCCCAGAAGGAGGAGCTTGGATGGCCAAGCGGAGCAAGGCGCTTCCCGCTCGGAAGTCGGCCCGGTCCCGCGACGATGACTCGGTGTTGATTCGAACTGCGGAATCACTCGGGCGCATGATCGGCTCACTGCAGCGACAGTTGCAGGACGCCACATCGCACGTGTCCGACGGTAGGGACGCGGCGTTCGACGCGCCGCCGGAGCTGCCACAGCTCGAGGACGTGTTCGGCAGAGAGAAAAAGAGACCGACGGTGCGCACGAAATCCAGATCCTCCCGCGGCGGAGCCAGGAAAAAGGCGCCGCGGAAATCCGCGAAATCCCGTAAGGCCGTGGCCACGAAGAGAAGCAGGTCTGGCGCGTACCGCGGCGGGGCACGCAAGGCGACGGACGGCCGCCGGCGGTCGCGCAAGACATCGCGCAAGCGATGACGCAGGGTGCTCGCGTCCGCGGACGTATGTTCCGGGGCGCGAGCGATCCGACGCAAACGCGAGCGATCCGAGTGGAAGGTGGAATGTTTCATCCGTATCGCTTTCTTTCCACCTTCCACTTTCCCCTGTGAACTTCCTACAATGGCCATGTGAACGGGCGTACTCACACCATCCCATTCAGTACTTGGGTGTTTGTGATCCTCATAGCGCTTGTGGCCGTCGGATCCTGTGTTCGTGGACAACGGCGGTTCAACAATCCGCGTCTGAAGACCCGGCCTGCACGTCTCATTTCGTGACCCATCGACTCAACACGCGCGCCGCCCGTCGCACCGCCACTCCCCCGCTCGAACGCGACCCGGATCTCGTCCGCGGCTTCCTCGAAGACGCGGCGCACGTGCCTGGCGGACACGCCGAGGCGGTAGCGTTTCCGAACGACGAGGCAGAAGTCGCTGCGCTGGTCATGTCGGCTGATCGGGTTCTGCCAATCGGCGCACAGTCGTCGCTCACGGGCGGCGCGACGCCGCGAGGCGAGATGGTCCTCAGCACACGGGCCCTGACCGGCATCGACATCATCGATGACCGTACCATCCGCGCCGGCGCGGGCGTGCCGCTCCGGGAGCTGCAGAACATGCTGGCGGCACGCGGGCGCTACTACCCGCCTGTGCCGACCTACGAAGGGGCATTCGTCGGCGGCACGATTGCCACCAATGCGGCCGGCGCCGCGACGTTCAAATACGGGACGACGCGCAGATGGGTTGTCGGCATGACGGTGGTGCTCGCCAGCGGAGAGGTGCTCGATCTCCGGCGTGGTGACGCCACCGCTCACGCCGACGGCTGGTTCGAGGTCGCCAGCCGGCAGGGTGGCGTGTGCCGTGTGAGGGTGCCGAGCTATCGCTTGCCGGATGTTCCCAAGCATTCGGCGGGGTACTACGCCGCGGCAGCAATGGATCCAATCGATCTGTTCATCGGCAGCGAAGGCACGCTTGGGGTGATTGTCGATGCCACGCTCGGCACGATCGACCGTCCGGCGAGGAGCGTCGCCCTTGTTCCGTGCGCCTCGGAGTCGAACGCCGTGAATATCACCGCCGCATTACGCGAGAGCCCGGACGTCGCCGGCGTGGAGTACATGGATACGCGTTCGCTTGCGCTCCTTCCGGAGGAAGCGTTCGCGCGTGCGGGAACCATGCGGACGACCGGCCCGCTGCTGCTGGTGCAGGTCGAAGGCGCCATCGAGCCATTCGCCGCACTCCTTGACAGGCTCGGCGCCGCAGACGAGGTCATCGTGGCGCCGGCGGGAGACGAGCGCGGAGCCGCGCGGCTCTTCGAGCTGCGCGAAGCGGTACCGGCGACCGTCAACCAGCGCGTCGCGCTCGCCAAGGCGCAGGTCGACGCGCGCATCGAGAAGACGGCGGCCGACATGATCGTGCCGTTCGATCGTCTCGCTGATTCCCTCGCGATCTACCGCGACACCTTCGAGCGTCTCGATCTGGAGTACGCGATCTGGGGGCATTTTTCCGACGGCAACCTTCACCCGAACGTCATCCCGCGCTCGTTCTCGGACGTGGAGCGGGGAAAAGCCGCGATCCTGGAGATCGGTCAGCGCATCGTGGACATGGGTGGCTCGCCGCTCGCGGAGCACGGCGTGGGGCGCAGTCCGGTGAAGCAGGCGCTGCTCCGGCTGATGTACGGCGAGCGCGGGATCGAGGAGATGCGCGCGGTGAAGCACACGCTGGATCCAGGCTGGAAGCTCGCGCCGGGGGTGTTGTTTCCTGAAGCAAATCGTACGTAGGCTGGATCTTCAGATCCGGCCCGGTGCCGCAACTGAAGTTGCGGCCTACGACGGGAGAAGCAAGCTGATCGCCATGAGCGCGAGGCCGGCGATGAGCAGCCAGAGCGCAGCGGCACCTCCAGCTCCGGACGGGGATGTGGCGTCTTCGTTGATGACGACCGCGTTGATGCGGCCTTGCGCGACAAACGCAGCAGCCAACGAACCGAGCAGCAGCAGCCAGCCACTGGCCAGCACGATGCGCGATAGCGGCGGCATCGCGGCGGCACGCGTGCCCAGCACCAGTACGGACGAGAGCCACCCAACCAACGCGGTGCCCGCGAGCAGCCGCAACCGGCCGAGCTCGCGGTCGAGGACCTGTCTCCGCAGCTCGAGCCGCAATGCCTCCTCGGCCCGGCGCCGCTGTTCCTCGATCTGCGCGCGCTCGAGCTCCAGCCGCGCATGGTCGCGATCGAACGCCTCCTTGAGCGCGGCCACGACGACGTTGGTGAGGCGTGCCTCGATCTGCCCGGCAAGACCTGCCGTCTGGGCTGGCGCGAGGCCCGTCTCGTCGCGCGGTTTCTCGCGAAACCGGCGCGTTGCGTCGCGAAACGCCACGAAGGCGTCGTAGGCTCTGACGAGATTGCCGAAATTCATCGAGGCTGCTCGATCAAAAGCTGCGCCGGGCGCTGACGCGAGCTCAGCCACGCGTGGCGAAACCGTCGCTGCGCGTCGGTGAACGGCTGCCCCACCGATTCCGCCGGAACAAGCTCCAGACGCGGATCCTCGACGAGCCGCAGCGTTCCCGTGGCATTCCTGCCACCTCGACGCTGAAACACCACAGCCAGCACGTCTCCCGGCCGGCGCTGTTGTATCAACCGATGGAGATCGTCGGTCGTGCGGACGGTCGTGTTCGCGACCGACACGATCACATCGTCACGCTCGATCCCTGCGTCGTGCCATGGCGATCCGGCCGGCACCGTCGATACCACGCGGACGCCGCCGTCGGCGCCCTGCAGGTGCAGGTCGCCGGCGAACGGCGCGCCCGGACGGCGCGGTCGGAGCACGAGTCCCGCCCGTCGCAACAGCCGCGCGTAGTCGACGACATCATGCCCCTGAATGTATCGCGCGAAGAAGTCGGCCGCAAACGGCGCGTCGCCTGACACGGCGGCGAGCGTGGCTGTCAGATCGGACATGGTATACGGCTTCTCCACGTAGCCAGCCACGCGCTCTCCGGACTTGCCGAACTGTTGCCACATCGCGCGCATGAAATCGTCGAGCGTGATCCGCCCGTCGGTGCGATCGCGGAGGGTCAGATCGAGACCGAGGCCGATGACGGCGCCCCACGTGTAGTAGGAAATGAACGTGTTCTCGAAATTCGTCCGGTCGATCGCCGACGCGGCATCGACAAACGGCGCCAACTGGCTCATTTCCTCGGCGGAACGGATCCGCCGCGCCGGACTGCGCACGACGACGTCGATCATGTTCTCGAACGTCCGTGAGAAGTCCGTCAGATCGGTGAGACCCGCGCGGTGCAGGATCAGCGGACCATAGTAGCTGGTGAATCCCTCGCCAAACCAGAGCTCGCCCGACATGTTCTCATCGTCGAAGTTGAACGGCTCGAGCGATCGCGGCCGGATGCGCTCGATGTTCCACGCGTGGAAGAACTCGTGCGACAGGGTATCGAGCAGCGTGAGGCGCGCGGCGCGAAGCGACCCCGTGGACGTCAGGACCGTGCTGTTGCGATGCTCCATGCCGTCGCCGGAGGCCCATGGAACATAGTCGGCGATGAATGTATACGTGTCGCGCTCGAACGCAGGGAATTCGCCGAAGATTGCGCGCGCCTCGCGGGTGATCCGTTGCGTGTCGCGGGCGTACGCATCGACCTCCGCGTCGGCGCCCTCGTGGTGCAGCACGATCCGAAACGTTGGCGGACGCGGACCGACGTCGACCGTGAACGTCCGCATCGTGAACGCGCTCAACTCCGCCGGACTGTCCATCAAATACTGCATGTTGGGCGCGGTGAAGGTCTGCGCGTCCGCGCCGGGATAGAGCTGCGTGCCGACGCGCCAGCTCTCGCCCGGCGGCTGTTCGAACCGCACCGTCACGGGGCGGCGTTCGAGCCCTCGCGCCCACATCAGCGCCGCCGGCATATTGATGTGGGCGTGCGTGCGGTCGATCGCGAGGTAGGTGCCGTCCACACGATCACCGAAGACTTTGTAGCTGACGCGCACGGTCCCCTTGTGAGCCGGGACGTCCCATTCGTGAGGGTTCGGGCGGGTGAACGCGAGCGGCGCGCCCGACGCATCGGCCGCGTGGACGTCGTAGACGTTCTTGGCGAACTCGTGCAGCGCATACCGGCCCGGCGACGATCGGCTCATCCGGACCTCGAGGGTCCCCGCCGGCACGTCGGCGAACGTGACCTCGACCTCCATCCAGTGATGCTCGGGTTGTGGAAACGACAGCCGATAGGCGACCGGCGCCTGGGCAAACGCAGGCGCGGCGAAGGAGATGATGAGCGCGACGACGAGCCGAAGGGTCGAGCGATTCATGATTCTTGATTCGCGACTCATGATTGGACTACGCGGGTGAATCAAGAATCAAGAATCAAGAATCAAGAATCAAGAATCAAGAATGATGCAGGTGACGAAGGACCGCGCTCGCGAGGCGAGCCGCCGCCTGCGGGTGATAGTCCAGAAAAAGCTCGGGCTCGATGAGCTCGAGCTCCATCACCATCAGCCTGCCGTCGACCTCGGTGCCGTCCACGCGCGCGTACGCGGCCTGCAGATCCAATCCGTCCACGAGGGTCTGCGCATCGAGCACGAGCGCCGGCGGCGGAAGCGCGGATTCGACGGTGCCGCCCCACTCGATGTGCACACGGAACTCGCCACGGGCGGCTCGTTTGAGGACCGCGTGGCTGTACTGCCGATCGAAGAAGACGAACGACCATTCGCCATGCTTCTGCACCTGCCGCACCCATGCCTGCAGCAGGACATCGCCCGCGGCGATCATTTCCGCGTAGGCCTGCTCATCGTCGGACGTGGGAGCGCCGGTGACGAGCCGTGTGCTGTAGCCGCTGGCGGAAATGGCGGGTTTGATTACGGCGTCCGCCCAGCCTGCGGCTTCCAGCTGTCTCCGAAGCGTCAGGCCGTCATCACGCGATGCCATGCGCGTGGGCGGGATGAGAGCGCCGGCGCGGGCAAGCTCGAGCAAGTATTCTTTATGGAAATTCCACCGCACCACCTCGGGCGCGTTCACGACCGCGACGCCCTGGGCGGTCAGCACGTCAAGCCACGCGAGAAATGCATTGGCCTTGAGATGGTAGTCCCAGCACGACCGGATGACGACGCCGTCCCAATCCTGCCAGCGGACATCGTCATCCCAGATCACGGGAGCGGCCACGTATCCGCGTCGGTGGAATTCGGCCATGAGGAGTCGGTCACCGGGCCAGAGGTCCGGCAGTTCCCGCGACGTCGCCAGGGCGAGTCTCATTTTGTGATTTGTGATTTGTGATTTGTGATTGGTGGTGTGCCGGTCTATCTGCTCATGAGGATGAGGCTGACGATCGCGAGCACGATCCCGGCCCCTTGACTGATCGTGAGCGTCTCGCGGTAGAGCAAGGTACCAATCGGGATTAACAGGAGGCCGACGGCGACGTTGGAGTACAGGGCCGCGACGCTGACCCGCCATCCGGCGCGGTAGACGAGGAGAAACCCCACCTCGAGCGAGATGACAACGGCCCCGAGGGCGTAGCTCGCCCAATTCAGCTCGCGCAGGCTGACGGCGATGCCGCGCGGGGCGTCGTAGGCCAGCACGCCCAGCGCGATGACGAGGCCCACCGTGTAAGTCGCGACCAGCGAGGCAAAGGGATGGGCTGCCGGGGCTACCGTCTTGTTCAGCAGGTGGTAGCCGACGTTCCCCGCGATCGTCATGGCCAGCGACAACGTGTAGAGATCCATGGTGCTAGCATAGCGATCGGGGTCAGACCCCGTTCTGACCCCGGTCTGACCCCGTTCTGACCCTCGGAGGTCCTCATGAGACGCGCGCTCGTGGTGCTGCTGGCATTCTGGGCGGCCGCAGCACCAGCCCAGGACGTTTCCATCCGCGGCAGTCGCAAAGCGACCGCGACATGGGAAACGCACGTGGGGGACCCCGACCGCAGGCCGATGACGCCCGCCGACGTGTTTGCGCTGCAGGACGTCGAGGAGATCCGCATCTCGCCCGACGCGGCCACCGTGGTGTTCTCGGTGACCCGCACCGACCTCCAGGCTAACCGGACGACCACCCGAGTGATGCGCGTTGCCGCACGTGGCGGCATGCCGACCGAGCTCGAAGCGATTCCCGACGGCGCCGACGTTCTTCGCTGGGCTCCCGACAGCCACCGCCTCGCGTTCTTCGCCTCGAGCAACGGACGACGTGCGCTCTGGACCTACGAGCTCGACCCGGGCAGACTCACGCGCGTATGCGACTGCGATCGCAGCAACGTGTTCCCCCCCAATTCAGGTAATTGGCTCTCGTGGTCGCCCGACGGCTCGCGCCTCGCATTTGCCGGCACGCTCGACGCCGCTCGGACGCCGGACGATCGCCGCACGCACATCTATGTCGTACCGGCCGGCGGCGGCAAACCGACGGCGCTGACGACGGGAGATTACGACGATCATTCGATCGACTGGGGCAGCGACGGCTCCGAGATTGTCTTTCTCTCGAACCGCGGGAAGGACTCCACGATCCCTCGTAACGACGACATCTTCGCCGTGGCCGTCGGCACGGGTCGCGTGCGGCGACTGACCGACACGCCCGGCGGCGAAGCGGAGCCGCGCATCTCGCCCGACGGCCAGTGGATTGCCTATGTCGCCGAGGACGGGCATATCTTTGCCATGCCCATCGGGGGCGCCTCCGCGAAGGTGAACTCGGGAGGGCCACGCGAGCTGAACCATGCGCTCGATCGCCGCAGCAGCGCGCCCGAATGGGCGCCGGACGGCCGCACGATTCTGTACACGGCGTTCGACCGGGGCAAGACGGTGCTCTATCGCGTCAGCCTCCAGGGCAGTGCGTCGGTGGCGCTGATCGATCGCAAGGCGCAAGTCGGACCCTTCTCGATGGCGCGCGACGGCCTCATTGCGGTTGGCTTGTCCGATCCGCTGACCCCGCGCGAGGTGTACCGGTTCCGGCCCGACGGGGATCTTCAGCCGCTCACCTCGCTGAACAGCGCCGTGATCGGCCAATGGCAACTCGTCGCGCCGGAGCCGTTCCCGTTCAAGAGCGCCGGCGGCACTGACGTCGTCGCCTGGTACTATCCGCCGGTAGCATCCGCGCGTCCCGCGGCCCGCTCGATTCCGCTGATCCTATCGATCCACGGCGGCCAGCGTGGCGGGCACCCTTACCGGTTCAATGCCGGTCTCCAGGTACAGGCGGCTCGCGGCTACGCAACGCTCGTCGTATACCCGCGACGCGGTTCGGGGGCCGGCGACTCCGAGGATGTCCTCGCCTGCGTGGACCAGTTCCTGAGGATGAAGCCGGAGATCGATGTCGATCGGATCGGTATCATCGGCTCGCGCGAGAATGGCATCATGGACGAGCTCGTGAGGCGGCCGGACCGATTCAAGGCGGCCGTGTCGATGTCCAGCGTCTCGAACCCGCCGCCGCTCACGCACGCGAGCGACACGCGAATCCCCACGTTGTTCCTCCACGAACCCGAGGACCCCGTTCACGATTTCGATCGCATGGAACGATCGCTGGCGTGGTTCGATCGTTACCTGAAGGCCGCTGCCGCGAGACCCTCCCGGCAGTAATGTCCCGTGACCCATTCCGACCGCGATCTGATTGCGATCGACGTCGCTCTCCTTCCCCCACCGCCGGTCAGCGCCCGGGCAATTGATCTGAGCGCGGTGCTGCCCGCCGATCCGTCGCACACGTTCCGGCTCGACGCCGACCATCTGCCGCACATCACGCTCTCGCAGCAGTTCGTGCGGGTCAACGAGCTGGAGCTGGCGCTCGCACACGTTGACGAGGTGTTGCGCGATCAATCGAGGCTGACGCTCTCGGTCCCCGGCGGCGGACAGGGCGCCAGCTCCGTGTGGATGGCGATCGAGCGCACGCCGGGCATCGTCGAGCTGCACGAGCGTCTCCTCGAGGCCCTTCGCGGCCTGGAGCGGGCCGATGGCGGGCCGAGTGCCTTCTTCGATGCCGATGCGCGCATGCGCGACGTGCTCTGGGTGGCCGGCTACCGGCTGAAGTCCAGCTTCGGCTACTACTCGCCGCACATCACGCTCGGTCACGGCGCAGAGCCGCCGTGGATCGAACCGTTCTCGTTCGAGGCGACGACGGCGGCCGTGTGTCATCTCGGCAAGTTCTGCACGTGCCGCCGGGTATTGCGTCAATGGACGTTGCCGTAGGCCTCGGCGATCTCCCGAATCAGGTATTACGACCAACTCAATGTGAAAGCGCGTCATCGACACGGCGCTAGCATATTGCGGTGCCGCCCCACCGATTAATCGGCAAGATCGACGAGCTTCTCTCGTACTTCAACCGGCGGGTGATGGACGTCCCCGACGGCTTTCTCGATCACGACGCGCAACTGCGGCTGAACGGCGTGTCGTACGAAACAATGCTCGGCCGCAGCCCGGACGAGCCGCTGGTCCGCTTGATCGCGCGCGGACCGGCGGGCTATCGCTTTGCGGCCAAAGCGGTGCTCCGTGCCCTTGAAACCGTACTCGTCACACGCGACGCCTTCGAGATCACGCCGACACGCGCAGCGGGCCACGTGATACTCCGTGGGACCTTGCGCGGCTCGGGCGAGGTGTTCGAAGAGTGGTTGCCGGTGGAGCTGACGCTGACACCGAGGGGCATGGTGAAGATTGCGAATGTCCAGCTCACGGACGCCGCGCTGACCAAGCTGATCGTGGCGCGCGCGCGCTGAATTCCGCAGGGATCAGGGATCAGGCATCAGGGCCGTCTCACGCATCCGGCCCCGCCGTGACCACGCTACGAACGAACGCGTCTTCCGGGACGGCGCCGAGGATTTCTCCCGTCCCGTTCACGATCGTCTTCGGCACGCCGGTCACCCGGTACTTGCGCGTCAAGTCCATGAACTCGGTGGCCTCGACACAGGCCGCGCGAATGTTGGGGCTTTCAAACGCCATTCGATGGGCCAGGCTGACAGCCCGGGGGCAATGCGGTCAGGTGGGCGTCACGAACACCTGCAGATCGATCGGCTTGGTCACCCCGGCAATGAGCTCCTTGCTCTCGGGCTTCAGGCCCGAATCGTCGCCTCCGGCGATGATGATCGCCTCGATGAGCGACATGAATTCATAGCCGGAAGGCGCGCCGAAAAAGCGCATGCGTGTATCCCCGCCGTCCTTCATCACGACAATGGCGGGAATCTTGTCCACGCCGTACGTCGCGGCACGATCCCGTTCCAGGATGAAATTGACCTCCTCGATCGTGATCTTGTCGCTGAGGCCCGCCAGCTCGTTGAGAATCTGCTTGGCGATTTGCGCCGTCTCGGGGCCCGCGATGGTCTGCGTGAAGAACAGCAGCGTCACCCGGTGCGTGAGGTTGGCCAGATGGCCCCGAACAGCCTGACGATCGTTTTCCGATAGAAGCGCCATACGAGCGATTATGGCATGCGCAAACCGGGCAAGGGCTCAGCGAGGATTATCGAGCCAGAGCCCTTGCCTGGTTCACCCCTTGCGTCTGCGGCTCCTGCCGCCCTAAGATGCGCACGCCTTGCTTCGGCAGGCCACATCCAGTCGAAGGTTCTGCCTCAGTACCCGGTAGAACCGGGATCCCGTCGCACAGGCTTGCGCGGTGGGGTGGAGAACCCTTGACCGGTCAGCCCACCAGTGGAGGGTCCATGAAGCTCCCTGTCACGATTACCGTTAACGGTCGCGCGCTGGCGCGGGATGTCGAGCCTCGACTTCTGCTCGTCCATTTCCTGCGCGACGTGGCGGGTCTCACCGGCACCAAAATCGGCTGTGACACGAGCCAGTGCGGCGCGTGCACGGTCCTCGTCGACGGCATCGCCGTCAAATCGTGCACCTGCCTTGCGGCGCAGGCGGACGGTTCCGACATCACCACCATCGAAGGGCTGGCGACCGACGGCCAGCTGCATGCGCTTCAGGATGCGTTCTGGAACACGCACGGCCTGCAATGCGGCTTCTGCACCCCGGGCATGGTGCTGGCGGCGCACGAGCTGCTGCGCACGACCGGCACGCCGACGCCCGAGCAAATCCGGCACGGGCTCGAAGGCAACATGTGCCGCTGCACGGGCTACCAGAACATCGTGCGGGCCGTGCAACACGCCGCTGCGGCGGCAGGAGGCGCGCGATGACCGTCACAGCTGCGCCCAGCCGTGTCTTTGGCTCTGGAATCCGCCGCCGGGAGGACCCGAGGCTCCTCACGGGAACTGCCAGGTACACCGACGACATGGTGCTGCCCGGCATGGTGCATGCGGCCATCCTGCGCAGCACTCACGCGCACGCGCGGATTCGGCGCATCGACACGAGCCGCGCCGCTGCGGCGCCCGGCGTGCTCGCCGTCTTCACGGCGGCCGACGCCGAGAACGTGCTGAAGCCGGTGCCCTGCCTCTGGCTCGTGCCGGACACCAACTTGAAAATCGGTACGTACCGCGCGCTCGCCAAGGACGTCGTGCGCTACGTCGGCGATGCTGTCGCGGTCGTCGTCGCCGAATCGCCGTATCAGGCCCACGACGCGCTCGACCTCATTGCCGTCGATTACGAGCGGCTGCCGGCCGTCGTCGACCCGAAGAAGGCCGCCGAGCCCGGCGCGCCTCAGTTGCATGATGTGGCGCCGGACAACATCGCGTTCCACTGGACCGTCGCGGGCGGCGATATCGATGCGGCGTTCGCGTCGGCGGAGGTCGTCGTGCGCGACCGGATCGTCCAGCAGCGGCTGATTCCAACCGCCATGGAACCGCGGTCGGCGCTCGCGCACTTCGTGCCGGCCACCGGCGAGCTCACGCTCTGGAACACCACTCAGAATCCGCACATCGTCAGGTTCGCCACGTCGGTCGTGACCGGCATTCCCGAGGATCGACTGCGCGTGATCGCGCCGGAAGTGGGCGGAGGATTCGGCAGCAAGATCGCGCAGTACCCAGGCGACCTCATCACCGTGATGTGCTCGATGAAGCTCGGACGTCCGGTGAAGTGGACCGAGTCGCGCTCGGAGAACTATCAGGCCACGACGCACGGCCGCGACCACGTGCAGGATGTCGAGGTTGCCGCGACCCGCGACGGCCGCGTCACCGGACTCCGCTGCACTGTCTGGGCGGGCATGGGCGGGTACCTGTCGACGGCGGCACCCGGCATCCCGACCATTCTGCACGGCCTGATGCTCTCGGGCCCGTATCGCATTCCCGCGGTGAAGGAAGACGTGTTCGGCGTCTACACGAACACGACGCCGGTCGAGGCGTACCGCGGAGCAGGTCGACCCGAGGCCACGTTCATGCTCGAGCGGATGATGGACAAGGTTGCTCAGGCGACCGGTCTCGACCCGGTGGAGGTGCGGCGCCGCAATCTGATTCCGCCGTTCGAGAACGGTCACGACGTGGTGACCGGCCTGAAGTACGACAGCGGGAACTACGAGGGCGCACTCGCCAAGGCGCTCACGCACGTGGATTACGACGGGCTCCGCGCCGAACAGCAGGAGGCCAGGAAGAGGGGGCGCTACATCGGCATCGGCGTCGCGACCTACGTGGAAATCTGCGGACTTGGTCCGTCGCAGGTCGCGGGCGCCGTCGGGTTCCAGGGCGGCCTGTGGGAAAGCGCGATCGTCCGCTTCCACCCGAGCGGCAAGGTCAACGTCTTCATCGGCGCGTCGCCGCACGGTCAGGGCGAGGAGACGACCTTCGCGCAGATTGTCGCCGACGAGCTCGGTGTCGGCGTGAACGACGTGAAAGTGATTCACGGCGACACGGAGAACACGCCGATGGGGTGGGGCACGTACGGCAGCCGCACCACGGCGGTTGGCGGAGCGGCGCTCGCCGTGGCGACGCGGAAGATCAAGGAGAAGGCGAAGCTCCTCGCGAGCCATCTGCTCGAAGCGGCGGTCGAGGACATCGACTACGCCGGCGGACGGTTCTTCGTCCGCGGCGTGCCCGACACGTACAAAACCATCCAGGACATCGCCCTGCTCGCGAATGTCGCATGGAACCTGCCGCAGGGGATGGAACCCGGCCTCGAGGCGACGTCGTTCTACGACCCGCCAAACTTCACGTACCCGTTTGGCGCGCACGTCGCGGTCGTCGAGATCGACGCCGAAACGGGCCACGTCCAGTTGACACGCTACGTGGCGGTGGACGACTGCGGACCCCAGATCAATCCCGTGATCGTCGAAGGTCAGGTGCATGGTGGGGTCGTGCAGGGGATCGGGCAGGCACTCTGGGAGCAGGCGGTGTACGACGACAACGGTCAGCTGCTCACGGGCTCGCTCGCTGACTACGCGATCCCGCGCGCCGACGTGCTGCCGGATATCGAGGTGCTCTCGACGGTGACGCCATCGCCTCACCACCCGCTCGGCGTGAAGGGCATCGGCGAGGCGGGAACGATTGCCTCGACGTGCGCGGTCTACAACGCGGTGATGGACGCGCTGACACCGTTCCGTGTGCAATCGATCCAGATGCCGCTCACGCCGGAGCGTGTGTGGCGTGCCATCCAGGACCAGCGGAAAGGAGCCTGACATGTACCCGGCCGAGTTCGATTACTACCGTGCACGGTCGCTCAGCGATGCGCAGGCACTCCTTGCCGCGCATCCGGGCGCGAAGCTCCTTGCCGGCGGTCACAGTCTGATTCCGCTGCTCAAGCTGCGCCTGGCGGCGCCATCCGCCGTGATCGATATCGGTCGCGTCACGGAGCTGCGCGGCATCAGCGTCAACGACGGCCAGGTTCGCATCGGCGCGCTGACCACGCACGCCGAGCTCGCGGCATCCGCCGATCTGCGGCGATCCGCGGCTGCGCTGGCCGAGGCCGCAGCCATCGTGGGCGACCCCGCCGTGCGCAACCGCGGCACCATCGGCGGCAACATCGCGCATGCGGACCCGGCGTCGGACCTTCCAACCGTGCTCGTCGCGCTCGGCGCGCGCATCGTCGCGGTGGGTCGACAGGGCGAGCGGACGATCGACGCCGCGTCGTTCTTCACCGGGATCATGACGACCGCGCTCGACGAACACGAAATCCTCGCCGCGATCATCGTGCCCGCGGCCGTGGCCGGTGAAGGGTCGGCATATGTGAAGTTCTCACATCCAGCATCGCGGTACGCGGTGCTGGGCGCCGCGGCATCGGTGCGTCTCAAAGACGGCATCTGCACCGCGGCCAGCGTCGCGGTGGGAGGGCTACTCCCGTCGGCGCGCCGGGCACGGGCCGTGGAAGCCGCGCTGACGGGCGTCGCGCCAACCGATGCGCAGGTGGCCGCGGCAGCCGCGAAGGTCGATGCCGATCTCGGCGACGAGGTGACGGGCGACATCTTCGCCTCGGCCGCATATCGTCGCGCGATGGCGCCGGTCTACGTCAAACGGACGCTCCTTGCGGCCGCGGCACGCGCGGGGCTATCAGCGTGACCGCCGTAGGTCAGCCTTAGGGCAAGGTCAAAGGTCAAAGGTCAAAGGTCAGGTCAAAGGTTTCAGGTCAAAGGTTTCAGGTCAAAGGCAAAGTCAAGGCTCTAGAGGTCACAAGGGTCTAGGTCAAGAGTAAAGGTCGCACGAGTCCGATCAGAATCGTGGACCTGTACCTGGACCTATGACTTGGACCGATGACCTGGACTTATGACCTAGACTTATGACCTGGACCTGGACCTTTGACCTGGACCTTTGACCTTACACCTTTCACCTGACCTTTGACCTTTGACCTTTGACCTTTGACCTTTGACCTTTGACCTTTGACCTTTGACCTGCGGAAGCTGATGGAGACAACAGCAACAGTTCCGCGCTCGGTCGACGAGCTCCAGGATACCCTCGCGGCCCGGGGCTACATCGCCG
>DASYQV010000141.1:0-19413 GCA_036005125.1 Vicinamibacterales bacterium | reverse complement strand
GATGCCCACCACCGCCGCGTCCACCGGACAGTCCTTCATGCCGGACGCCATCCGTGCCGAGCTGCCGCTGACGATGAGTACGGTTTCACCGACTCCCGCGTCGACGGTATCGACCGCGACCAGATAGTTGGCTTCGGGCTTGCCGTGCGGATCCATCGGGCGCGCCACGAGCAGCTTGCTGCTGACAAGCCGGGGATCCTTGCGGGTGGCAACGACGGTCCCGACGATGCGGGCCAGTATCATCTCGGGATCTAGGCCTTGCCGGCTCCGGCGTTCGCCTTGCCGATCGGCAGCGTGTCCTCGAGGTTGGCGTGCGGGCGCGGGATGACGTGCACCGACACGAGCTCGCCGACGCGGCGCGCCGCCGCTGCACCCGCATCCGTGGCCGCTTTGACCGCCGCGACATCGCCGCGGACGATCGCGGTGACGTAGCCGGCGCCGATCTTCTCCCAGCCGACCAGCGTGACCTTCGCGGCCTTGACCATCGCGTCGGCCGCCTCGATCATGGCCACCAGACCTTTGGTCTCGACCATTCCCAACGCCTCACCCATGCTGTTCCTCTAATCTCGAAGGCTCTTGACGGCGTCCGCAATGAGCGCTGTGAGCTCGCGGTATGTTAGCCGAATTTCCCCGTCTCTGCTTGCCTGGCGGAGCAGCGATGGGACGTCCGGCACCAGCCGTTCGGTCGCGGACTCGGGCGCCTCGAGGATCTGGCAGCTTGCCTGGTCACCGCTCGCCTCCGCGGGGTCGGAACACACGGGCGCGGGCGCGGCGATGCCATACATGCCACGAAGGCCCTGCAGCCGCCGGACCTCCTCACGAGACAACAGATGTTCGCGGCCGAGCAGCCGGGCCACGAGACTGATCTTCGCGAAGTGCTCGATCGTTTCCATCTTGAAGTACGCCGACATCACCGTCCGGCAGCAGGTGACCGCGCCATGGTTGGCGAGCAGCAGCCCGTCGTGCGCCTTGATGTACTTGCGCACGGCCTCGGGCAGTTCCGGCGTGGAGGGCGTTCCGTATTCCGCGATTGGAATGCTGCCGAGCGTCGTCACCACCTCGGCCAGCACGGCACGCGTGAGCGGGATGCCCGCCACCGCGAACCCGGTCGCCAGCGGCGGGTGCGCATGCACCACGGCGTTCACGTCCGGACGGTTCCGGTAAATCTCGAGGTGCATCGGAAGCTCGGACGAGGGGTCGCGCTCGCCGGCGAGCTTCCTGCCGTCGTAGTCGACGACCACCATCATGTCCGGCGTCATGAAACCCTTGGACACGCTCTTGGGTGTGGTGATGAGCCGCGTCTCGTCGAGGCGGACACTGATGTTGCCGTCGTTGGACGCGACGAAGCCGCGTGCGTACAGACGACGGCCGACCTCCACGATGTCGGCACGAATCTGTTCCTCGGCTCGGGTCGTCATGTCACGACTTCCGGCGGAATTCCGCGAGACACTTTTCGGAACAGAAGTAGTGCGTGCCGCCGCCCGAGGTCAGTGACAGCGCCGACCCTGGCGCCACATACGTGCCGCAAACCGGATCGCGTACGAGTTTCACGCCACTCTTGACCTGACGCGGCGGCTCATTGCGGACACCCGCGAGGATGCCATCCACCACGCGCCAGAACACGCGCGCAATGATGATGAGGAGAATGGTAACGAGGATGAAGCGGGCCACGGACACTCCAGGGTGGCTGAATCACCCGCCGGACGGGGTCGTACCCGTGCCACCAGGATGCGCCGATTTCATGGTGTCGAGCGCGCGTTTCGCTGCCTGCGCTTCGGGACTGTCGGGCGCGACCTCGATCAGCCTCTGCCAGGACGCCGTGGCGCCGCTCAAGTCCTTCTTGCCGAACGCGCGCACGATGCCCTGATTGAGAAGTGTCTTGGTGTGCTTCGGATCGAGCTTCAGCGAGTAGTCGAACTGCTGCAATGCGCGGTCGGCCTGGTTCGAATAGTAGTAACTGATGCCGAGGTCGGTGCTCGCGTCCACGTTCTTCGGATCGACCTTGAGTGCGTCCTCGTACCACTTGATCGCATCCGGGTATCGCTCGGCGTCGAAGTAGGCGTTGCCGAGCTGGACGCGCGCCTCAGCGTTCTTCGGATCGCTCCTGATGATGTTCTCGAGGGCCTGCACGCGGGCCTGGTCGAGCACCGGCGGCTGGCGCGTCTGGCCGCCTCCGGCATCGGCCTGCTCCTGGACTGCCGGCTGCGAGCGCGCAGATGCCCGGCCAGCCTGCTGCGTCCCGATGATCCAGCCGACGATGACCCCGAACAACATGCCGGCCACGAGGAACGCGATGGATTCGGTTTTCATGCGAATGGGCGAGTCCAAGCCCGATCTTAATTTAATCGACGCGCCGGTTGGAAATGGTCGCGCGGGTTTGCGAGAACATCCAGGTACTCACGCACGGATCGGCCCAGTCCCACAAAGAGTGCATGACTCATCAGCGCGTGCCCGATCGACACCTCGTCGAGATGCGGCAGATGCCTGAACAGCACGAGATTCTCGAGATCGAGATCGTGTCCGGCGTTGACGCCCAACCCCAGAGAATAGGCAAGCTCGGCGGCGCGAGCATAATGGTCGAACGACTCGCGTCCGGCGGCGTCCGAACGCTCGAATGCCCTGGCATATGGCTCCGTGTAAAGCTCCACGCGATCGGCGCCGACGCCGGCAGCCCATCGAATCGGTCCCGGCTCGGGGTCGACGAACACGCTGACGCGGACACCGGCAGTCTTCAGCTCGCGAATCGTGCTCTCGAAGGCCGCCACCGGTGTGTCCGTGGACCATCCCGCCTGGCTCGTGATCTCGCCCTGGCGCACCGGCACGAGCGTACATTGGTCCGGCCGTACCTCGTGCACGAGCGCCAGGAGGTCGGGACGCGGGTCGCCTTCGATATTAAATTCCACGCGTCCCTTGTGCGGCGCGAGCCAGGCCGCTATCTCGTGGACATCGGCGCGCGTGATATGCCTGGCATCAGCGCGCGGGTGCACGGTGATTCCCGGCGATCCCGCATCCACGCACACCTGCACCGCATCGATCACGGATGGCACGCGGCCACCGCGCGAGTTCCGCACGGTGGCAACCTTGTTAACGTTAACGGAGAGCTTGACCATATCAGCGGGCAGCGGGCAGCAGGCCGCACGCCGCAGGTTCTTCCCCCGTTCCAGCTGCCTGTTGCCAGCTGCCTGCTGCCAGCTGCCTGCTGCCAGCTGACGTTATGCGGCCGCCAGATGCCGTTTCACGGCCGCGACGATCTCCTCGGCCCAGCGCCGGATCTC
Organism: Vicinamibacterales bacterium; assembly: GCA_036005125.1. Taxonomy (GTDB): domain Bacteria; phylum Acidobacteriota; class Vicinamibacteria; order Vicinamibacterales; family UBA2999; genus DASYQV01. Next base: position 16,138 of record DASYQV010000141.1, on the reverse strand, counting down.
GTCCTGATCGTGTCCCTCGAGCATCACGCGCAGCAGCGGCTCGGTGCCTGAATAGCGGACGAGCAGCCGGCCGCTGCCGGCCAGTCGCGACTCGACGTCGGCCAGGACCGACGCGATCTCCGGCACTGTCTTGAGGTCGACCTTGCGCTCGACACGCACATTCAACAGGACCTGTGGATAGGTGGTAAGGTCCGCGGCAAGATCGGCAAGCTCGCGGCCGGTGACCGCCATCGTCTTCAGGACGTTCAGCGATGTCGCGAGGCCATCGCCGGTGAAGAGGTAATCGGAGAAGATCACGTGGCCGGACTGCTCCCCGCCGAGCGACAGGTCGCGGCGGATCATCTCCTCCATGACGTACTTGTCGCCCACCGGGCAGCGCACCATGTCGATGCCCGCGTCGCGCAGCGCGATCTCGAGCCCGATATTGCTCATCACCGTGGCCACGACGGCGTTCCCGTTCAGGAGGCCTTCGGCCTTCATCTGCTTGGCGCACATCAGCATGACGGCGTCGCCGTCAACGATCTTTCCGTGAGCGTCGACGAAAATCGCGCGGTCTCCATCGCCATCGTAGGCGATCCCGAGGCGATAGCCGCCGTCGACGACGGTCTTTGCGAGGAGCTGCGGAGAGGTCGAGCCGCATCCGAGGTTGATGTTGCGGCCGTCGGGCTCGGAGCCGATGCGGCGCGCATCGAAACCCAGCTCCTCGAACAACCGCGGCGCCACGGTGGTCGTCGCACCATTGGCACAGTCGATGACAATCCGCGTGCCCCGCAAGCGTGTCTCGCCCGCGAGAATGGGCCGAAGATGCCCGAGATACTCCGACCGGTAATCGATCGGTTGAATCGGCAACGGGTTGCCGGGCGGGACGTCCCACGACGAGTCCCCCATGACGGCCTCGACGTGCTGTTCGAGAGTTTCCGTGAACTTCTCACCCGCACCCGAGAACACCTTGATGCCGTTGTCCTCGAACGGATTGTGCGAGGCGGAGATCACCACGCCGGCCGTGTAGCCCATTCTGGGTGTGAGATAAGCAACGGCCGGTGTTGGAATGATGCCGGCGCTCGCCAATGTGGCGCCCTGGCTGTGCACGCCCTGGGCGAGCTCGCGCTCTATCCACGTTCCTGATTCGCGCGTGTCGCGCCCCGCGAGAAACCGTATCGTCTCGTCGCCATGCCGCAACGCCCGGACGAGCGCCGCACCCAGGCGCCGGATCGTCGGCGTATCGAGCGGATAGTGCCCGGCTTTCCCGCGAACGCCGTCGGTTCCAAACAGCCGGCCCATGATGCCTAACGAGGCTCCGCCTCGTCAGTCTCGGTGCCACAGCGTCTCTGGAGCACTAGTGTCACAGCGTCTCTGGAGACACAGCGCGGCCAAGGCCCGTGATTTGGTTCCGGCCTTGGCCGCGCTGTGTCTCTTTGCCCCGCTTCGCGGCGCGAGCCGGCGTGACCGGCGAAAATTCACTCATTCGTCAGCAATCCGGCCGGTCAAGCCGGCTACCGGACCCTCACCTGTACCTGTGGCGGTTCGACCCGCACGACGGTCAGCCGCGCGGGCGGTCCCACGCGCACCGGCAGCTGGAACTGCCCGGGACCGAGGCCGTCGAGATCAACAGTGGCCACGATATCCGAGGGCCGAACGGTGTCGACGACTTCGCGCGCGCCGCGCAAGACGACCGTCACCCGCTCGGGAACCAACCGCGCCCCATTCCGGCCGCCCTTGGCCTCGACGGGCACCTCGCTGATGCGGTGCTCGACCGGTGCGGCCACCACGTTGACCGTCACCGCCGCGCTCTGCGGAGTCCGCAGTCGGACGCCCGGATTCAGCACTCCGATCGTAACCGACTCGTGAACGGGTGCCGAAGCGCCGGCGACGCTCACCGGCTCAGTGATGGCTTCGGTGAGTTTGCCCAGCGACGAGACGGGTCCGACGACCTCGACCGTCGCCGGATCCGAAGTCACCGCCCCCACGACAAATCCCTCACGAGGTTCGCCCTCGACGACGGGCTTGACCGGAACGACCTTCGACGCCGACTCCTCGAATGCCACCGAGAGGCTCGCCGGTGAGACTTGCACCACCTCCACACCGAAAGGCGACCTGACGTCGGTGCCGGTCACGTGAAAGAGCCGGCGGCCCGGCCGGGCCAAACGGACGTCGAGCACGGCCACGAGCTCGCCAGGGGCCAGGCGGCTGAGCGAGCCGGACGAACCGCGAACGCGCACGTCCACGACGGCCGGGGTATCGCCAACCATTTCGAGGCGCGCGGGAAGATTGGTGAACTCGAGCGGGATGCGCACCACCCGCTCCACGACCTGCTCGCCGGAGACGACGAGCCAGAGCAGTGCCGCGAGAACGATCGACAGGAACTTCAGGCCGAAATGACGAAAGCCGCGATACGCCATCAGACGTATGCGCTCCGCGCGTCACGGTGTTCGGGGGCGGGCCGGCGGCTGAGCAGGATGTGAAGCCGCGACCGCAGCCGCTCCGGCGTGACGCCGCGTTCGATGCCACCGCCGAGGACAAGCGAGATCGTGCCCGTCTCCTCGGACACGACAATCGCGACGGCGTCGTTCTCCTCGGTGAGGCCGAGCGCGGCGCGGTGCCGCGTGCCGAGATCTTTGCTCAGGCGCGGATTGACCGACAGCGGAAGGAAGCAGGCGGCAGCAGCGATTCGATCCGCCTGGACGATCACGGCGCCGTCGTGAAGCGGCGATCCGGGCTGGAACACGCTCGCCAGCAGGTCGTAGGTGACGGTCGCATCGAGCGGGATGCCGCCCTCGATGTAATTGCGAAGGCCGATTTGGCGCTCGATCACGATGATGGCGCCGATACGCCGCGCCGCAAGGGAGCTGGCCGCGACGACGAGCTCCTCGATCGTTTCGTCGGCGCTCTCCAGCCGTTCGAAGTACTTGAAGAATGGAGCGCGGCCGAAGTGCGCGAGCGCACGTCGGATGTCGGCCTGAAACAGCACGATAATCGCGAAGACCACGTACGGCGCGAGGTTTCGAATCAACCAGTTGACCGTTTCGAGCTGCAGCCAGCGAGACAGGAAGAACAACGCGATCAGGAACCCGCCGCTGAGCGCCATCTGCACAGCCCGCGTCCCTCGAATGAGGAGCAGCAGCTCGTAGATCAGAATCGATACGATCGCGACGTCGAGCACGTCGTACCACGAAACGGCCGGGCGTTGAAGCAGCTCGTTGAGAAAATCCATCAAGGTCACCGGACCGCGTCCAAGACCCCCGAGCGCGGGTCCTCAGACCCGCGCGGAACGCGCGGCTAGTCCTGGCGATGATAGCGCCGAATCTCGTCGGCCACGCGAACCACCTGTACAAGCTCGCGAACCGCATGAACGCGCACGACGTGCGCGCCCGCCAGCACGGCGGCGGTCACGGCGGCCGCCGTGGCCCAGTCACGATCGGCTGGCGGAACCTGTCTGCGGAGCGCGCGTGCCAGGAACGACTTCCGGGACGGCCCCAGGAGCAGCGGACGGCCCAGATCCGCAAACTCGTGGAGCCGCGCGACCACCTCGAAGCTGTGCGCCGCGTCCTTGGCGAAGCCGAGGCCGGGATCGACGAGGATTCGGTCGCGCGCCACCCCGGCTGCGGTCGCAAACGCAATGCTCTCCCGCAGCTCGTCGAGCACCTCGTCCACGACGTCGTGATACGACGCGTGCTCGTACATGTCCTTCGGCCGCCCCCGCATATGCATCAGCACGAGCAGCCCGTCGTGGCGGGCAACGATCTCCCCCACCGCCGGATCGTAACGCAGACCGCTGATGTCGTTGACGATGGAGGCGCCGGCGCGCAGGGCGGCGTCGGCAACCGACGCCTTGTAGGTATCGATGGATATCGGAACCGTCACGCGCCGGGCCAGAGCCTCGATGACCGGGAGCACACGCGACCGCTCCTCCTCCGCCCCCAGCGGATCGGCGCCCGGCCTCGTCGACTCCCCTCCGATATCGAGGATGTCCGCGCCGTCCTCGGCCATCCGCACGCCCGCGTCAATGGCGGCGGCAGGACCAAATCGATCGCCGCCGTCGGAGAAGGAGTCGGGTGTCACGTTGATCACGCCCATGACGAGCGTCCGCTCCCCGAGCGCGAGCGTCCCGCCTCCCGGCAACGACAGCGCGAATCGGCGGCGGGCAAACATGTGAAGAACCTGTCAGGTCAAAGGTCAAATGTCAAAGGTCAAAGGTGAGGTTAAAGGTATCAGGTGTAGGTCTCAGGTGTAGGTCTCAGGTGTAGGTGTAGGTCTCAGGTGTAGGTATAAGTCTCAGTTAACGTCTGTACACGACAACGGGGTGAAAAGCAGAAGCCTCCCACCCCGTTTGACCTTGACCTTTGACGTTGACCTCGACTTAAACCTAGCCCTTTAACCTAGCCCTTTAACTTAGCCCTTTAACCTTACCTTTGACCTTTGACCTTTGACCTTTGACCTAGTTATTCCTGGGTCACAGGCCGTGGAGGTATCGGCGGCACGATCGAAGGCGCCGGGCGGTCCTTCGCGCGGCCGCGGACGTCGGGTTGCGCGGGGGCGGGCTGCGTCGACGCGGGCGAGGGCACTGGCTCGCCGAGCGGCACGCCCGACACAAGACGCCTCACCTGATCGGCGTCGAGCGTCTCGCGCGCCAGCAGCGCGTCGGCCATGTCGAGCAGCTTCTGCTTGTGCTCGTTGAGCAGCTTCTGGGCGCGCGTGTAGTTGTGCGTGACGAAGCGCTTCACTTCCTGATCGATTCTGAGCGCCGTGTCTTCGCTGTAGTCCTGGTGCTGCGCGATTTCGCGCCCGAGGAAGATCTGCTCTTCCTTCTTCCCGAAGGTGAGCGGCCCCATGGCGTTGCTCATGCCCCACTCGCACACCATGCGGCGCGCAAGATCGGTGGCGCGCTCCAGATCGTTGCCGGCGCCCGTCGTGATGCTCCCGATCGTGATCTCCTCGGCGATGCGTCCGCCGAGCAGGATGGCGATCTGATCCTCGAGGTACTCGCGCGAGTAGTTGTGCTTCTCGTCGACCGGCAATTGCTGCGTCAGGCCGAGCGCCATGCCGCGAGGGATGATCGTGACCTTGTGGATCGGGTCGGCGTGCGGCAGCATCACCGTCAGCAGCGCGTGGCCGGCCTCATGAATGGCCGTGACGCGCTTCTCGCTCTCGCTGATGATCATCGAGCGCCGTTCGGCGCCCATCAGCACCTTGTCCTTCGCGAACTCGAAGTCGAGCATCCGGACGACCTTCTGGTTGTAGCGCGCGGCGTTGAGCGCCGCTTCGTTCACCAGGTTGGCGAGGTCCGCGCCCGAGAAGCCCGACGTGCCGCGCGCCAGCACGGCCACATCGACGTCATCGGAGAGAGGAATCTTCTTCGTGTGGACGGCAAGAATTCCTTCGCGCCCCTTCACGTCCGGACGGTTCACGACGATGCGGCGGTCGAACCGCCCGGGCCGTAGCAGCGCCGGGTCCAGTACATCGGGGCGGTTCGTCGCGGCGACGAGGATCACGCCCTCGTTCGATTCGAAGCCGTCCATCTCGACGAGCAGCTGATTCAGCGTCTGCTCGCGCTCGTCGTGGCCGCCACCGAGACCGGCGCCGCGATGCCGGCCGACGGCGTCGATCTCGTCGATAAAGACGATGCAGGGGGCATTCTTCTTGCCCTGTTCGAAGAGATCGCGGACGCGCGAGGCGCCGACGCCGACGAACATCTCGACGAAGTCGGAACCGCTGATGGAAAAGAACGGCACGTTCGCTTCGCCAGCCACCGCGCGCGCGAGCAGCGTCTTGCCGGTTCCCGGCGGTCCCATGAGCAGGACGCCCTTGGGGATCCGCCCGCCCAGCTTCTGGAATTTCTGCGGCTCACGCAGGAATTCGATGATCTCCTGGAGCTCGTTCTTCGCCTCGTCCACGCCGGCGACGTCCTTGAAGGTCACCTTTTTCTGAGCGCTCGACGACAGCTTCGCCTTGCTCTTGCCGAACGACAGCGCCTTGTTGCCGCCGCTCTGCATCTGGCGCATGAAGAAGATCCAGAAGCCGATCATCAACAGGATCGGCGCCCACGAATACAAGAGCGCCGCCCATGGGCTCGTGGTCGGCTCGCGCGCGGTCACCGTCACGTTGCGATCGATGAGCTTGTTCGCCAGGCCCTCGTACTGAGTCGGCGCCGTCGTGCGGAAGTTGTCGTTGGTCTTCGAGATGCCGGTGATCTCGTTACCGGTGATGGTAACGCGGGCCACCTGGCCGGCTTCGACGGCCATCATGAATTCGCTGAAGCTGAGAGGCTTTTGGCTGGTCTGAAACCGGGTGGAGAAGTTCCAGACGAGGACCCCGACCACGACGAGGACCATCCAGAACACGAGACTCTTGAGCGTAGAGTTCAAGCCTTGCCTCCCAACCGGGTAAGTTTCAAGAGTATCACGGCGTCTTCGCGCTTCGCCTGAAAATCGGCCGAAACCGTGTGCCCGGGCACCCAGACGACCTGGTCCTGGCCGTCGACCACAACCGGAACGCGATCGCGATCGCGGCGCGGCAAGCGCGCATCCACGAACAGGTCCTGCAGCTTCTTCCTGCCGCCGAGCCCCGGCGGACGGACGCGGTCACCGGGCCGTCGGCTTCGGACCCGTAACGGGCCTCTGCCGCTTACAGCGACCAGAGCGGCGTTCCCTCGGCCCTGCCGCAGGCTCATGTCACCACGCATCCGATCCGTCTGATCCGTTCCAAGCGGCTCTGCTTCGATTAGACACCCGACCTCGTGAATGTGGGTCAGCCCCGGAATCGGCAGCGCGTAACTGAATGAACGCGTCTCGTCCGTTGCGGCGACCGACTGTTCTATTAAGACCAGATTTTTTCCTCGAAGTTCCCATCTCCCGCCGGGGACCTCGGCCGCGGCCGTGCGGCCGGTCAACACATCGATGGCCGCTTCGACGTGGCGCGACCCGATCTCTTTGCACTCTTTGCCTGCAAATATTCCGCGCATCGCGTTCAACAGAATGCGGCGCACGAGCGGCCGCGGTTCATCCCGGACCCGCTTCACATCAAGCTCCACGCCACCCGCGACCGCACGGACGAGGTCTGCCGCGCGTGCCTTCGCCAGCTCGTCGAGCAGGCTGCCGTCCTCGCGGGCGAACGCGGCGGCGTGAGCGATCCTGCGGCGTGCGGAGGCACCAAAGGCCTGGTCGAGTTGCGGCAGGACGAGATGCCGCACTCGGTTGCGCGGGTTCGAAATGTCTCCATTTGTCTCGTCCTCCACCCACGTCTCCTGCAGCGCGACTAGGTACTCGCGCAGCTCCTCGTGAGACAGCTCGAGCAGCGGCCGTACGACCTTGCCGCGAACGGGATAGATGCCGGCCAGGCCGGTCAGGCCGGCCCCCCGCACCGCCTTGAGGACGAACGTCTCCACCTGATCGTCGAGCGTATGGCCGACAGCAATGCAATCCGCCGCGGTCTCAGCCATGACTTCTTCGAGGAACCCATACCGCGTCCGACGCGCGGCATCTTCGACCGACAGCCGTTCGGCGATTGCAAGGGCTCCGACATCCCGGGTCGCCATGCGAAGGGGCAGCCCGAGACGGGCGGCCAGATCCCGACAGAACCTCTCGTCACGGTCCGCGGTCGGGCGGAGGCGATGGTTCAGGTGCGCGAGGGCGGCGATCGCCAGCTCGCCGGATGCGGCGAGCTCACGAAGTAGAAACGTCAGCGCGACCGAGTCGGCACCGCCGGACACCCCCACGACCAGCCGGCTCCCGCGCGACCAGAGCGCGTGCCGCTCAACGGTACGACGGACCCGGGCTAGGAGAACCATTTCTATTCTTGATTCTTGATTCGTGATTCGTGATTGATTCTTGATTTCGTTGAGGGATTCGTGACTGTTCCTCAGTAGGCCGATCAAATCATGAATCACGAATCACGAATGGAGTTAGTGCCGGAGGGCGGACTCGAACCGCCGGCCCTGCGCTTATGAGACGCATGCTCTAACCGTCTGAGCTACTCCGGCAAAGAACCACCGATTGTACTACGGCGTCCCCTTCATTCTTTGGTCGTAGGCCCGCATGCGGCACAGTGCCGGCCTACGTACGTCTGGCGTGCAGACCCGCCTACCGTCCGGCGTCGCCTTCGATCACCGCTGCCGCGAGGAGCGGGATGAGGATCTCGTGGTGGCCGATCAAGGAGTAACCCGTGCCGCCCGTTCCGGCGATGGGCCGGGTCAGGACATTGGTCTGCGGCCGATACAGCCGGAGAAAATCAATGTTCACCGTTGTCAGCCCGTCGAGGCCGATACCGCGGTTGCGAGCGAGCGCGACCGCCTTCAGGAACACTTCGGGCAGGACCACCGCCGATCCGCAATTGAGATAGACGCCCCCCGTCAGCCTGGCGACCGCTGATGCGAAGTACCGGAAATCGCGGAGGCTCGCCTCGCCGAGCGCCGCGCCGGAGGCATCGGGGTGCATGTGGATGACGTCGGTGCCAATCGCCACGTGCACCGTGAGCGGAATGGAGAGCGCGTGGGCCGCGACGGCGATGCTGGCGGCCGCGTGCGGCGGGTTCAGCGCGGCGAGGAACGCGGCAACGCCGCGCCCGAGACCCTGGCCGGCCTCCGCTGCGTCCTTGATGACGCGATTGAGCAGCCGTCCCGTCTCTTCAGCCATTCCGAAGCGTCCCGGGCCGAGCGACTCGTCGACGTCTTCCGACGTCGCGCCCGAGAGTGCCACTTCGAAGTCGTGAATCAGCCCGGCGCCGTTCATGGCAACGGCCGACACGTAACCTCTTCGCATCAGGTCCACGATGATCGGCGACACGCCCGTCTTGATCACGTGCGCACCGAGACCCCAGATGATGCCGCCCTCGCGCTGCTTCGCTCGCCGTAACGCGTCAACAACCGCCTTGAGATCCTTCGCGCCAAGGATGTCAGGAAGCGAGGCGAACCAGTCCGCGAATGCCGAGCCCTGCCGATGCGGCCGGCCGAAATCCTGCGCGCGTGCCTTGCTCTGGCGGGAAGCCAGCGGATAGGTCCGAATGCCGGACAGCTCGAACTCTTCGTACGGGAACGCCATTTGCCGGTCAGATTATCAGCATCGCGTCGCCGTAGCTGTAGAAACGATAGCGCTCGGCGACCGCCTCCCGGTACGTGGCCAGCACGCGTTCACGCCCCGCAAAGGCCGCCACCAGCATCAGCAGCGACGAGCGGGGAAGGTGGAAGTTCGTGATCAATCCCTGGACGATCCGGAACGCCCGGCCCGGGTAAATGAACAACGTGGTCTCGCCGGCGATCGGCCGGATCTCGCCGTCCGGACCGGGGTCGAGCGATTCCAGCGCGCGCACCGTTGTCGTGCCCACGGCGACGATACGCCGTCTCTCGCGCATCGCACGCGAAATCGCGGCGGCGGCGGGCGCGTCGATGCTGAATCGCTCGGCATCGACCGTATGCGCTTCGACCGTTCCGGTGCGGACGGGCTTGAACGTGCCGTACCCGACGTGCAGCGTGATCTCGGCGCGCTCGATTCCGCGCCGCTCCAGCTCCAGCAACAGGTCCGGCGTGAAATGGAGGCCGGCTGTCGGCGCAGCAATCGATCCGCGTTCCCGAGCGTAGACGGTCTGGTACCGCTCCCGGTCTTCAGGCCGGTCGTCGCGCTTGATGTACGGCGGCAGCGGAACATGGCCAATTGCGTCGAGGGCGGCGTCGACGCCGCCCTCGCCCGCGGTCCACAAACGGATGGTCCGCCGGCCGTAGAAATGTCGCTCGAGGATCTCGCCGTGGAGCTCGACGCCGTTGCGGGCGAACAGCACACGCGATCCAGGTTTGAGCTTCTGCCCGGGGTGCACGAGCGCTTCCCATCGCCCGTCCTCCGCCCGCCGGACGAGCAGGCACTCGACAGCGCCGCCGCTCGGAACACGGTTCCCGATCAGGCGCGCCGGAAATACGCGCGTGTTGTTCAGGACGAGGAGGTCGCCGCCGCGCAGGTAGTCGGTGAGCGCGTCGAAGCGTGTGTGTACCAAAGGCCCGCCGTCACGCGGCAGCACGAGCAGTCGCGACGCGCCCCGCTCGGGCGGAGGCCCCTGCGCGATCAAGTCGTCGGGCAGGTCGTAGTCGAAATCGGAGACGTTCACTTCAAGTGAAAAGTGGAGAAGCGGAAAGTTAAAAGTACGTTCAAAGCAGGCCGCGGAGACGCGGCCTGCACTTTCTACTTACTTCGTCCACTTTCCACTTTCCACTCTCTTACTTTGTCAGAGTCCCCCGTTGACGTCCGTAAAGCTCCACACGATGTTGTCGCTGAAGCCCCAGATGATGGCATCGCTGCTGAAGCTCCAGACGATGTTGTCGTCGAAGCTCCAGACGATGTTGTCGGCAAAACTCCAGACGATATTGTCGCTGAAGCTCCAGACGATATTGTCGTCGGTGAAGCTCCACACGATGTTGTCGTCGGTGAGGCCCCTGACGAGGCTGTCAGTGCTGACGCTCCAGACGATGTTGTCGGTGAAGCTCCAGACGATGTTATCGCTGAAGCCCCAGAGAATGGCGTCGCTGGAGCCCCAGAGAATGGCGTCGTTCCACTGCGCCAGTTTCATGTACACGTTCTGGCCGCCGTAGACGTGACTGCCCCAGATTGTCGCGCGGCCCCACGGTGCCACCTCGCCGAAGAGAAAGTCGGCCCTCGTGAGCTTGGCGTTCGTCTTCAGCCACCGTGTGTTCAGCGGCGCGGCCGAGTTAATCAGCTTGGCCAGCCGCACCGCACCCGCGATGTTGATCTCGCCCGCGCCCTGCGTCATGACGTCGGCGTTCGGCAGGCGCTGCGCCGTGTACTGCAGCACCGCTTTTACCGTGTGGGCCGTGAGACCAGGGTTCGCGCTCAGCAGGAGAGCAGCCGCGCCCGCGACAACGGGCGTCGCCATGCTGGTGCCGTTCAGCCTCATGTAGCCCGATTTGTTGACCAGCATCGGATACGTCGTCGTCAGGTAACTCGATGTCGCCACTCTCGACATGATCGCGTAGCCCGGTGCCACCAGGTCCGGCTTGATCGCATGCTCAAAACGCGTCGGGCCGCGGCCGCTGAAATCGGCGATGAAGTCGTCCTTGCGCGGCAGCGTACCGTTGGTGTTCACAGCCCCGACGGTCACGGCGGACGGGGCAATGCCCGGGGAGGTCACGCTGCCGTACACGATCTGACCGGTGGACTTCAGCTTGCCGAGGTTGCCCGAGGCCACCACGACGACGATACCGCGTTTGGAGAGCGCCTCGACCGCCTGCACCAGCGGGTCGTCCGCAGTCTGGTCATACACCGGATGGCCGAGCGACAGATTTACCACGCGGATGTTGTAGGTCTTGTAGTACGTCAGAATCCAGTCGAGGGCCGTCAGCACTTTGCTGGTCGAGCCGCAGCCCTTGCCGTCGAGCACCTTCAGGGCCACGATGTCGGCGGCCGGTGCCGCGCCGGTATATTGCCCCTTCGACAGCGAGCCGTTGCCAGCGATGATGTGCGCGACGTGCGTCCCGTGGCCGTAGTCATCGTATGGTGTCGTTCGCCCGTTGACGAAGTCGACAAACGCGCGGATGCGCGTTGCCGCCAGGTCCTTGCTCGGCTGCACACCTGAGTCGATGACGGCCACCGTGACGCCTTTGCCCGTGATGCCGTAGCGGCTGCGCGCCGCTGCCGCGCCGCTCGCGTCAATCGAGACGGGAATCGGGGTGCTTGGCGGAAGCTGGAACGCCTTGACCGGCGCGTCGTACGAGACGTATGCGATGGCGTCGTCAGCCAGGTACCCGTTCAGCTGATCGGACGTGGCCTCGAAGCCCCAGGCTAATCCGCCCCCCATGCCGCCCAGCAGCCCGCCGCTCCCGACCGTCATTGTCGTGCCGCCGTCCGCCGAGAGTGTCGACCCGCCGTCCGACAGCGTCGTCGAGCCAGACGTAGTCAGCGGTTTGTAGCGCACGATGACCGGAATCGAGCGTCCTTCCCGCGCTGCCTGGAGCACGACCTCGTCCGCCTTGTCGGTCGTTTGCGCGCGCGCGACGCCACCGAAGGCTAGGACTGTCAATCCCAGCGCCAGCACACGGCCGGCATGACGAATCGATCGCAGAGTCGTGTGGATTATCTCGTCCCAGGCGTCCCGGGGGCCCCAGACTGCTTTCGCGTGAAGTTGTTCGATGTGAGTGCCCGCGCCGAGCTGGTCGCCCGGATTCTTCGTCAGAACCACCCGCCGGATCCCGTCCCGTCCCGCGCCGGATTGCTCCGGCGCGAGCGGATAGTTGATGAAGTTGACCAAGAGCCGCGCTCCTCGAAATGAAAACAAGACAAACACCGGACGGGGTGAAGCCCGCCGCGGTGGAGAGCAATAAAGACAGAGGAGAGGTGGCAGCACTGGGTGAGCGTGTCACACGGGTCCGCCTTCGGGCGGACCCGACAGTGCTGGTTTTGTCGCGCTGGTTTTGTCGCGGTCGCAAAAGCGGCCGCGACTCGACATTGGCGGAGGCGGTCAGGGCCTCCGAATCGCTCAGCGTGCTTTGGGCACCGGAATGGACCGCCCCATGCGCCAATCGGGCATGACGATAGATCCGGGCGCCGGCTGCAGCGAAGTGCCGCCCATTTCCAGAGTGTCGGGCATCTGCGGCATTACTGATCGTCGCCGACCAGGATCGAGAAGCCCCTCACGACGCTGGTGTCGAAGCCCCACACGATGTGGTCGTCGAAGCCCCATACGATGTTGTTGGTGTTGAACCCCCAGACGATGTTGTCGTCGAAGCCCCAGACGATGTTGTCCGCGAAGCTCCACACGATGTTGTCCGCGAAGCTCCAGACGATGTTCTCATTCGTGAAGCTCCAGACGATGTTCTCGTCCGCGAAGCTCCACACGATGTTGTCGTCGGTGAAGCCCCAAACGAGCTTGTCGTCGGCGAAGCTCCACACGATGTTGTCCGCGAAGCTCCAGACAATGTTGTCCGCGAAGCTCCACACGATGTTGTCGGCGAAGCCCCAGGTGATGTTGTCCTTCCACTGGGCGAGGTTCATGTAGACGTCCTGGCCCACGTGCATCGTGTTGTGCCAGATCGTCGCGCGACCCCAGTACGCAATCTCGCCGAAGAGCAGATCCGCGCGCGTCGGCCTGCTGCTTCCCTTCACCCACCTGGTGTTCGGGGCTGCCGCCGTGTTGATCAGTTTGGCCAGACGCACCGCACCCGCCACGTTGAGCTCACCGGCCCCCTGGGTCATCGCGTCGGTGGTGCCCATACGCTGCGCCGTGTACTGCAGCACCGCCTTCACCGTGTGCGCGCTCAGGCTGGGGTTTGCGCCGAGCATCAGAGCGGCCGTGCCGGCGACGACAGGTGTCGCCATGCTCGTGCCATTCAGCCGCATGTAGCCAGTCATCACCCGCGTCGTCGGGTACGTCGTGAGCAGGTAGCTGCCGGCGGCCGCTGTCGACACGACGGCGTATCCCGGCGCCACGAGGTCGGGCTTCATGGCCTCCTCGAACCGTGTGGGTCCGCGACCGCTGAAGTCCGTCACGTAATCGTCGGAACGCTTCGAGGTGCCGTTGGTGTGCACCGCGCCAACCGTCACGGCCGACGGCGCGTTGCCCGGCGAGGTGACGCTCGCATAAACCTTCTGCGCTGTCTGAAGCTTGCCGAAGTTGCCGGACGCGGCAACCACGACGACGCCCTTCTTGCTCAGCGCCTCAACGGCTTGAACCAGTGGATCCTGCGCGATCGGCGCGTACACGGGATGCCCGAGCGACAGGTTCACGACCCGGATGTTGTAACGCTTGTAGTGAGCGAGCACCCAGTCGAGCGCCGCGAGGACATTGCTCGTGGTGCCGGAACCCCTGCCGTCGAGCACTTTCAAGGCCACGATGCTGACCGCCGGGGCCACACCAGTATAACGGCCGTACGACCGCGATCCATTGCCAGCGATGATGCCAGCAACGTGAGTTCCATGGCCGTAGTCGTCGTAGGGCGTTGTCTTCCCGCCGACAAAGTCGATGAAGGCGCGGATGCGCGATGCGGGCAGATCGACGCTCGTCTGCACGCCGGAATCGATGATGGCGACCGTCACACCCGAGCCTGTCACGCCGTAGCGGCTGCGCGCGGCCGCGGCACCGCTCGCATCAATCGGCGAGATCGGCAGGACGGACCCGATCGGTTTTATGACGAGCCCACCCCCATCGATGAAGAGCCCACCACCATCGCCCATCGAGGCGCTGGGATTCATTCCCAGCGTCGTGCCCCCGGCATCCGGTGCCGTGGGCGTCGCGTCGGTCTCCACCAGGATTTGTTCCCAGTCAGGTGTCATCCCGAACTGTGTGGAGTACACCGGTGCGTCGTACGAGAGGTAGGCGACATCGCGGCTCGCCGCCAGCGTCTTGAATTCCGCGCTCCGCGGTTCGGCGCTCACGCCCTTCATCGCGATATGCGTGCGCACCTTTTTCGCGTTGGAAGTCTTGAGGAGCTTCTCGAGCCGCTCCTTCGCGGCCTCGTCCTTGTACTGGGCAACGACGGGAAGCGAGCGTCCCTGCTCGAGGGCCTTCTCGACCATCTCGTCGAATCGTGTCGTCTGCGCGCTGGCCACGCCGCTCGACGCGAGGATGGCCACTCCCAGCATCAGGCCGACGTGTCGAATGGTCCCCCTGGTCGTTTCCGGCCTGCCTCCCGCGAGCTGCACGCGGCGTCCCCAGACGGCCTTCGCCCGAACCCTTTCGACCGCGATCTCCGACGTGAGCTGATCAGCCCAGGATGCCTGCGGGTCGGTCTGCACTGCCGTTCGCGCGGAACGAAGCCCGTCAATCGACTTGCCGATGATTTTCACCACGCGGCGCGCTCCTCGAGGAAACAACCTTCGAAACGAATCGTGACGTCTCGCGCCGTGACTTGAGTCGCTGGATGCCTGACCCGCGACGGCCCGGACGAGATATGGCTCCCCGAGCAGAGCAATTCGGCCGCCACAATGGATCAGATACGCACTCTCGTGGCTAACTTACTGCTGCTTAAGAGATTTAATGTCATATTGTTGAGTTTAGGGAGGCGAACGTGCGGCGCCGGGTATGCTCCGAATCGGAACACCGGACCAACGGCATCGGTCGATCCTTCTCCTGAAGTTACTGAAAGAACATGGTTTAAGCGTCCTTTGTCGAAAATAGCTCATGTGTTCCATATCGACACAACGCTAGTAAGTTATTGAATTGAAGTCAGTTACTGGAACGGATCCGTAGAAAGAAAAACACCCGACGGGGGATAACCCCCGTCGGGTGGCCAGGGAGAGACAGAGACTGCCGTGCGGTTCCTCTCGACAGCCCGAATACCGAGCTGGCCGCGGGGATGGTCAGTGCACCTTCGGCACTGGGATCGACAGGCCCATGTACCAATCCTCGTTGAGGATCGCCCACAACGCCTGGTCGAGATACTGCCCGTTACGCAGGAACGAGCGCCGGAGGACGCCTTCCTGAACCGCGCCCAGCTTCCGCAGCGCCGCGTTGCCGCGGCCGTTCTGGACGGCGGCACGCGCCTCGAGGCGGTGCACGCCGATGGTCTCGAACGCGAAATCGAGCACGAGCTTGGCGCCGTCAGCGAACGCCCCCGTTCCCCAGAACGGCGACCCAATCGCGAAGCCCCACTCCGCGGTTCCCCAAGCCGGCTCGATTTGCCGCACCTGGAAGATTCCGACTGCGGTATCCATCCCGTGGGGCACGATGGCGAAGCAGGCGTAGGCTCCTGCCGCGCGCTCCCGGTTCGCCCACATGATGAAGCGCTCGAAGCCCTCGACCGTCGTCGGCGGCGGCGAAATGAACCGCGCCACTTCTTCCGTCGTGAGCATGGCGAAGAGAGACGGCGCATCCGATACGCGCATCTCGCGCAGCGTCACGCGGCTACCCGTCAGCACCGGCAGTCCCGTGCGCCAATCGCTCGTGACGACTGAGGTCGGCGTCACCGGCTGCAGCGTGGCTGCAGCGGCGTCCATCTCGGGGGTGTACGGCATTTTTTCCATTACAGCACCCCCCCGGTGAAGACCGCCGCGCTCTCCAGCGGGCTTTCGGCGCCCACCACCGTGTTGTCGTCGCTGAAGCCCCAGACGATGTTGTCGTCGAAGCCCCACACGATGTTGTCGTCGAAGCCCCAGACGATGTTGTCGTCAAAGCCCCAGACGATGTTGTCGGTGAAGCTCCACACGATGTT
>DASYQV010000140.1:0-19217 GCA_036005125.1 Vicinamibacterales bacterium | reverse complement strand
CGTGCTCGAGCGGCGTGACACGGTCGGGGGTGGCGCCATCACGGACGAACTCCATCCCGGCTTCCGCTGCCCGACTCTCGCGCATCACGTCGGGCCGCTTTGGACCGATATCGTCCGCGACATGGACCTGGCCCGTCTCGGCGTCGAGTTTCTCGTGCCGGCGACACACGTGTTTGCTGCAGGCCTCGACGGTCGCGCCCTCGTGCTCTACGACGACGTCGGCCGCAGCGCGCAGGCGATTCAGACGCTGAGCGCGAAGGATGCCGCGGCCTATCCCCTCTACCGCGAGTCGATGACCCGCGTGTCCGAGGTGCTGGCATCCCTGCTCGCCACCTCGCCGCCACGCATCGACGACCCGACGGCTGGCGACTGGTGGAACATGCTTCGAACGGGTCGCAAGTTCCGGGCACTCGGCCGCAAGGACGGTTATCGGCTGCTCCGCTGGGGCCCGATGGCCGTTGCGGACCTCGTTCACGAGTGGTTCGAGTCGGAGCTTCTGTGTGCGACGCTTGCCGCGCCTGGCGTGTCGGGGACCATGTTCGGCCCCTGGTCAGCGGGCAGCGCGCTCGTGCTCATGATGCGGGAAGCCCATCAGCGGCTCGGCGATCACGCCTCGCGCGTCCGGGGCGGACCTGGCGCGCTGACGCAGGCCATGGCGAGCGCCGCTGCCGCGGCCGGTGCGACGATCCGCACGCGCGCGGAGGTCCAGCGCGTGATCGTCGCCAATGGCCGCGTCACCGGCGTCGCGCTCGCGGGCGGTGAGCAGGTTGACGCACGTGCCGTCGTATCCGCCGTCGATCCAAAGACGACTTTCCTGCGTCTCGTCGACCCGATTGATCTGACGCCCGACTTCCTGACCAAGATCGGCAACTACCGCGCGGCGGGCACCGTGGCCAAGGTCAACCTCGCGCTGTCCGCCTTACCGAGGTTTTCCGGGCTCGGCGCGCACGATGTTGAGCCGCTCTCGGGTCGGATCCACGTTGGTCCTGAACTCGATTACCTCGAGCGCGCATTCGACCACGCCAAGTACGGCGAGTTCTCGTCGGAGCCGTGGCTCGATATCACCATCCCATCCATCCTCGACCCGCAACTCGCTCCAGCGGGTGCTCATGTGATGTCCATCTACGCCCACTACGCGCCCGCAACGCTCCGTGGCACGACATGGGACGCGTCGAACGAGGCATTCGGCAATGCGGTCCTGCGCACGCTGGCGCGGCACGCCCCAGGGATCGAGCAGCTCGTGGTTGCAGGCGAGGTGATCACTCCCGCCGAGCTCGACGCGAAGTACGGCTTCTCGGGCGGCCACATCTATCACGGCGAGCTGGCGCTGGACCAGCTGCTGACGATGCGGCCTCTTCTCGGCTACGGCCAATACCGCAGCCCCATCGAGGGACTGTACCTCTGCAGCGCCGGCACGCACCCCGGCGGGTTCATGACCGGTGGCAGCGGCCGGAATGCGGCGAGAGAGATTCTGAGAGACCTGCGATCCTGAGGTTCCCTTTCCTCGTTCTGGCTTCTGCGTTCGCCTTCAGGTGCTCCGGTTCCTGTTCGGAGCGACGAGCCTCGAGCTGAACGTTGAACGCCGAAGCTGAACACGAACGCAGAAGGCGGAACGCGGAACCCGGCACCGGGAGTGTGCTATTCCTATCTCAATGCGACGACTGCGGGTGACGCTTGTGCTGGCCGCCGTCGGGCTGACTGCCTTGGACGCGCGCGGCTCTCACCACCCGCGCAACTGAAAACGTTGGTGCACCCATCTTCGGATTGCGAGCGTCGCACCACTCGACTGATGCCCTGAGAGAGCTCTGATCCCTAAGGCCTTCGTATTAGGAGGACCAATGGCAACCGACGTCCGGCGTGCCCAACCCAAGGTGACCTACGCGACGATGATGTCCGAGCGCATGGACGATGTGCACCGTGAGTTCGATCGGATGATCGCGGCGGTCAGGACTCGATTTGGCGAGACGTACCCGATGTACATCGGGGGCGCTCCGGTCGAGTCTTCCCAGCAGTTCGAAGACCGCAGTCCAATCGACAGACGCATCCTGCTCGGGCGATTTCAGCTTGGCGCGCCGGAGCACGTGCGTGAGGCCGTAGCGGCGGCGCGCGACGCCTACCCGCGCTGGGCCGCGACACGCTGGGACGATCGCGTGGACATCCTGCGGAGGCTGGCGCAACTCATTCACGCGCATCGTATCGAGCTGTCGGCACTGATGGGGTACGAAGCAGGCAAGAGCCGGCTCGAATGCCTGGGTGACGTCGAAGAAGCGGCCGATCTCATCGGGTACTACTGTTCGCAGTTCGAGGAGCACGATGGGTTCGTGCGGCGGATGGACGCGCTCGAGGTGCACGAGGAAACGATCAGCGTCATGCGGCCGTACGGCGTCTGGGCGGTGATCTCACCGTTCAATTTTCCGCTCGCGCTCGCGGCAGGACCTGCCGGCGCGGCGCTCGTCACGGGCAACACAGTGGTCTTCAAGCCCGCCGCCGAGACGTCGCTCGTCGGCGTGAAGCTGTATCAACTCGCCGTAGAGGCCGGTTTGCCTCCAGGGGTCTTCAACATTGTCACCGGTCCCGGCGATACGACGGGTCAGGCGCTCATCGACGACCCCGACATCGACGGCGTGGTGTTCACGGGCTCGACGGCCGTCGGGATGAAGATGATCCGCGACAACGCCGAACGGCCCATCCCGCGGCCGCTCATCACGGAAATGGGCGGCAAGAACCCGGCGATTGTGATGAGGAGCGCCGACATCGAGAAGGCCACGCAGGGAGTGGGACGTTCGGCGTTCAGCGCGCAGGGGCAGAAGTGCTCCGCGTGCTCGCGTGTGTACGCGCACCGCGACATCAAGCACAAGTTTCTCGACCGGTTCATCGAAAAGCTGCGCGCGGTCACAATCGGCAACCCGCTGGATCGTGGCGTGGCCATGGGTCCCGTCATCAACGAGGCGGCCGTGAAGCGCTTCGAAGGCGCCGTGAGGCAGGCGAAGTCCGAGGGTGGCCAGATCGTGTTCGGAGGCCGGCGTCTGACCGACGGCGAGCGTGAACACGGGTACTTCGTCGAGCCGACGGTGATCGACGGACTCCGTCACGACAGCTCGCTGTTTCACGAGGAGCTGTTTGTCCCAATCATGCTGGTCTCGCAGGTCTCGTCGCTCGACGAGGCGATCGAGCTCGCCAACAGCACCGACTACGGTTTGACGGCGGGGCTCTTCTCCGAGGACGAACGCGAAATCGATCGCTTCTTTGCCACCGTTCATGCCGGCGTCACCTACGTCAACCGTCGCGCGGGCGCGACGACGGGAGCGTGGCCCGGCGTCAATCCGTTCGCAGGCTGGAAAGCAAGCGGCTCGACCGGGCGCGGCAGCGGCGGGCCTTACTACCTCCAGCAGTTCATGCGGGAGCAGAGCCGCGTGCGCGTGAGGTGATCGTGATTCAACTGGGCCGGGTCTACGTATGTCCGGTTTGAACCGGCCCAGTGCCGGGTCCAAAGACCCGGCCTACGTACGTCCGTCTGAAGTGGGTCCTGAACCACGAGCCCTGAAGCCATGTTTGCCGTCGTATTCGACTTCGATGGGACGATTCTGGACAGCGAGACAGCCGAGTTCGAATCGCACGAGCAGCTTTTTTCCGAATGCGGCGCCACGCTCACCGTCGAGGAGTGGTGCGAGGGCGTGGGCATCGTCACGCCTGCGGACCATTGGTTCGTACGGTTGCGCGACCGCGCGACGCACCCGCCGATTGACTACGAACAGTTCGTCGAACGGCGGCGGGCGTACTTTCGCGCGCGCGTTCGTTGGGAGCTGATGCCCGGCATCGCCGAGTTGCTCGACGAGCTGACCGGAGCCGGCGTGCCTTGTGCGGTCGCTTCGACCGCCACCGGCGACTGGGTCACTCGCGCGCTCCGTGATCTCGGCCTCGCCACGCGCTTCGACGCGGTGGTCACCGGCGACGAGGTCGAGCACGGCAAGCCGGCTCCGGATGTCTATCTGGAAGCTGCGCGCCGTCTGGGCATCGACCCTCGTTGGTGCGTGGCGGTCGAGGATTCGGGCCCCGGTCTCACGGCAGCCAGCGCGGCCGGCATGAAGACCGTGGTCATTCCCCACACGCTGAGCCTGAATCACGACTTCGCCAACGCCGACCTGCAGGTGTCGCACGCGGGCGAGCTGACACTCGCGCGACTGCAACGGCTGATCGATTCGGGACGCCCGGGGTCAGACCCTGGTGACGTGTCGACTCAAGGCATTGATACGGATCGTGGCAACACCTGAGTCGACCCCGACTCAGGGCCTTGTCCGTTTATGGCTCATTGCCACAAATTTGTCACCTGATCCGGCCACACCCGGGGCTACGTCGTCGGTATGATCCGGGAACGGGAGAATGTTCATGAAGCACGTCGTTGTCGTCCTGCTGATGGCCGCGGCGTTGGCCGTGGACGGGAACGCTCAGGGACCGCCGCAAGGGGATATCCAACTCCCACGCCGTGGCGGCCTTCCGGGCGGCCGGACGGGGCCCGCGCGCGATCCGCGGGAACCGCAGACCGGCACGAGCGTCATCCGCGGACGCGTCGTGGCAGCCGACACGGGCACGCCGATCCGGCGAGCGCAGGTGCGCGCGTTTGCCGGCGAGATGCGTGAATCGCGCATCGCATCCACTGATGCGGAAGGGCGCTTCGAGCTCAAGGACCTCCCCGCCGGCCGCTGGAATCTGTCGGCCACGAAGGCTGGATTCGTCACGTTGAGCTTCGGGCAACGGCGGCCATTCGAGGCAGGCCGGCCGATTGAGCTCGCCGAGCGCGAAACGATGGCCCGCGCGGACTTCGCGCTGCCGCGCGGCGCGGCGATTACCGGACGGGTCGTCGATGAGTTCGGCGAACCGGTGGCGATGGCTCGGGTGCAGGTGATGCGCTACCAGGCGTTCCAGGGATCGCGCCGCCTGATGCCGGTGGGGATCGGCGACCAGACCGACGACACCGGCTCCTACCGGCTCTATGGTCTGTCGCCCGGAGACTATTATGTGAGTGCCGTGCTTCGCGGCGGCATGATGGGGCTCGACTCGGATGACACCACGAGTTACGCGCCCACGTATTACCCAGGCACGGGCAACGTCGCCGAAGCGCAGCGCATTACCATCGGCCTCGGCCAGGAGCATCCCAACGTGAGCTTCGCACTGCTGCCCACGCGAACCGTGAAGATAATGGGCACCGTGGTCGACTCGCAGGGCAAGCCGCTCACCAATGGCTTCGTCATGCTCATGGACGCCTCGGAAATTCCCGGCCCCGGCATGATGATGGGCAGTGGCGGCGGACGAGTACGCCGGGACGGCAGCTTCACCCTCTCGAACGTGTCGCCCGGCAGCTACACGTTGGTGGCCAACGCGCCCCCGTTTGGTGCGGACGCAACGCCCGAAACGGCCAGCATGCCGCTCACCGTCGGCAATGAGGATCTGGGAGGCCTGCAGCTCGTGACCGGCAGAGGCGCCACCGTGAGCGGGCGGATCGTGGCCGCCGAAGGAAGCAGCGGATCGCTCAACACCGAAGGCTTGATGGTGACGGGTCAGCCCGTGCGCTTTCAGCCGATGATGGGCATGCGGCCCGGCCGCGTGGAAGCGGATGGCAGCTTCAAAATCGTCGGGGCGAACGGCCGTGTCGTGATCCGCATGGCGCAGTTGCCGCAGACGTGGATGCTCAAGGCGGTGTCGCTCAACGGTACCGATATCACGGACACGTCGCTCGACGTCAGGCCCGGCTCCGACATCAACGACGTGGAGATCCTGGTGACCGATCGCGTGCCGGAAGTGAACGGCAAAGTCACCGACGCGAAGGGCGAGCCGACACGCGACTACACGGTGGTGGTATTTCCCGAGGACTCCGCCAAGTGGGCGTTTCCCTCGCGGCACGTCCGCACCGCACGCGCGGACCAGGACGGTCTGTACAAGATTCGAGCGCTGCCAGGTGAAGTACGCTATCTGGCGGTCGCTGTCGACTATCTCGAAGAGGGTGAAGGCGGCGACACGCAGTTTCTCGAACGGATGCGGGATCACGCTACGAGCTTCACGCTCGGCGACGGCGAGGCGAAGTCGCTGGACCTGAAGCTGGTCGTGAGGTAGAGCGATGACTGTCACTGCCGATCTCAGCTACCCGATCGGACGCCACGATCCCCGGGCGCCGATCACGCCGCAGATGCGATCCGCCGCGATCGAGGCCATCGCAATATGCCCTGCGAAGATGCGCGAGGCCGTCGCGGGCCTCAGCGACGCGCAGCTCGACACGCCGTACCGCGCCGGCGGCTGGACCGTGCGGCAGCTCGTCCACCACGTCGCCGACAGCCACATGAACGGCTACATCCGGCTCAAGCTGGCGCTCACCGAAGACAATCCCACAATCAAGCCGTACGAGCAGGACCGATGGGCGACGCTGCCGGACAGCCGTCTGCCCATTGCCCCATCGCTGGCGCTGCTCGACGCGGTTCACGAGCGCTGGACCACGTTGTGGCGCTCGCTCCGGCCTGATGATTTCACGCGACCGTTCAACCATCCGGAGATTGGTCCGCTGACGATCGACGAGCACCTTCAACTTTACGGTTGGCACAGCCGCCATCACGTGGCGCACGTCACGAGGCTGCGCGAGCGCGAGAACTGGTGACGCCCCGGACCATTGCCGACCTCCGCACGCCGGCGGTGCTCGTCGACGTCGCTCGAGTGAATGCCAACATCTCGCGGATGCAGGCCTCGGCCTCTGCCCACGGGCTCCGTCTGCGGCCGCACGCCAAGACGCACAAGAGCCCGGTGATCGCGCGGTGGCAGCTCGAGGCAGGCGCGGTCGGCGTCTGCTGCGCAAAGCTGGCCGAAGCGGAGGTCTTTGCCGACGCGGGGATCGACGATCTCCGACTGCCCTACCCCATTCAACCCTCGAATGCCGATCGCGTTGTGCGGCTCCTCGATCGAGCGCGAATCTCGATCGTTGTCGACGATCTGACCGTGGCGCAGGCCTGGTCCGCGGCGATGTGCGCCGCCGGCCGGACACTCGACGTCCTGGTGAAGGTTGATGTGGGTTTTCATCGATGCGGGATCGACCCGGATTCACCGGACGCCGGCAGGATGGTGGCGGCCGTCGGATCGCTTCCGGCGCTCCGCCTGAAAGGGGTCCTTAGCCACGCCGGCCACGGATATCAGGCGCGCTCCGAGGAGGAACTGGCATCAATCGCGGCCGAGGAAGCGCGCCTGCTGCAGCAGGTTGCGGCGTGCGCCCGCAGCCAGGGTGCGACGATCGAGGAAATCAGCGTCGGCGCCACGCCGACGGCGCGTTTCAATCTCACGGCCGCCGGACTGACCGAGCTGCGGCCCGGCAACTACGTCTACTTCGATCGGACGCAGGTCGCGCTGGGCGCCGCGACGCTCGGGGACTGCGCGCTCACGGTGCTCGCGTCGGTCGTCAGCCGCCACCAGGATCGCGTGATCGTCGACAGCGGCAGCAAGACGCTCAGCACCGATCTGATGCGGGGCGATCCGAAGGCCGGATACGGCCTGGTGTTCCGCGACGTCGAAACCGGGTCCGAAATCGATGAGGGCTTGCACATCGAGCGCCTGTCGGAGGAACATGCGACGGTTCGCGTCATGAGCGCGACGAGGCGTCCCGATCCTGGCGATCGGGTGCGCATTCTTCCGAACCATTCGTGCGTGGTGTCGAACCTGGTGGACGAGGTCGTGCTGGTGGATGGCACGCGCGTGCTCGAGCGGCTGCCGGTGGCGGCGCGAGGGCGAACGTGGTAGTCCCTGATGCCTGATCCCTGATGCCTGAGACAGCCCTGATCCCTGATGCCTGATCCCTGATGCCTGAGACAGCCCTGATCCCTGATGCCTGATCCCTGATGCCTGAGACAGCCCTGATTCCTGATGCCTGATCCCTGATGCCTGAGACAGCCCTGATTCCTGATTCCTGATGCCTGATGCCTACCATGACAAAGATGGCCGACAAGGCTGATATCGGCGATGCCCTCGGTCTGATCGAGACCCGCGGGCTGGTCGGCATGATTGAAGCCGCCGACGCGATGTTGAAGACCGCCAATGTCGTGCTCGTGAGCTGGCAGAAGGTGGATGCCGGGCTCGTCACGGCGATCATTCGCGGCGACGTAGGCTCGGTAAAGGCGGCCACCGACGCCGGAGCCGCCGCGGCGCGACGCGTGGGCGAGCTGATCGGCGTGCACGTTATCGCGCGGCCCGCCGAGGACCTCGAGAAGATCTTCCCGATCCGCTGATTCGCGCCCGACCGGCGCGGCGCCGCCGATGCCTGGCGGTGAGCTCGCGCAGCGGCAGGTCCTCCCCGACCATCAGCAGCGGCTGCGCGGGATCCTCGATGTTGAAGATTCGGCCATCGGCCGCGCGCGCGAAGAGCCTGTTGCCGCCGCTCAGGAGCGTCAGCGGTCCTCCGTCGCCGATTGCGTCGAACAGGCGGATGCCGAACACGTCGCGCAGCGTGGACAGCAGGCGCCGAAGGCGCGAAACCGGAAAGCCTTGGCGCCGCAGATCGGCGAGCACCTGCAGCTCGAGCACGTCGATCGGGGTGTAGCGCCGTTCCGTGAAGCCGCCCGCCTCGGTGCGCCGCGGCGAAACTGCCGATTGAAAGATCCGCCGCCGGTCCCACCATTGGAGCTGACGCGCCGTGAGGCCGGTGAGCTGCGTGACCTCACGTGAGGTGTAGAACCTCTTGAGCCTCACGCCTTCTCGCGCGCGGCGCGATCGGCCATGCGCGCCCCGTCGATGTCCTTCAACGTCAGCCCGCCTTCGCTGTGCGTGGAGTAGGACAGCGTCACCCGCCGGTAGTTGATGGTGATGTCCGGATGATGATCGGCGCGCTCCGCCTCGGGTACAAGACGGTTCACGAACCCGACCGCCTCGGGGAATCCGGCGAACGTGTACTGCTTGCGGATCGCGTTGCCCTCACGAGTCCATCCCTCGAGTCCCGTGACGTGCTCCGCGATCTGCTCTTCAGTCAATCTCGTCATCGGTGCTGATGATACGCTGACTATCCCGATTCGCGATTCGTGATTTGTGATTCGTGATTGTGACGGCGATTCTCCTGATAATCACGAATCACGAATCATGAATCACGAATGACTTATAGCCCGAAGCGCGCCGGATTCGTGATCGCAAGTTCGGGCTCCTCGCGTCCGTCGAGGACGAGATCGGCAACGAGGGACGCCGTGAGCGGGGCAAGCAGCACGCCATTGCGATAGTGGCCGGTCGCGTACACGATCGCAGGCGTCGCCGAAGATCGGCCGATGATCGGAAGCTCGTCGGGCGTCGCGGGGCGGAGGCCGACGCGCACCTCCCGGAACTGCGCCTGCCAGGCGCTGGGCAGCAGATCGCACGCCGCCTCCAGGAGGTCGCGCACGCCGGCGACGGTCGCGCGCTCGTCGAAGCCGACATCCTCGGAGGTGGCGCCGACGAGCAGCGATTCGTCCTGCCACGGAACGATGTAACACGCGCGGCCCCAGATCACGCGCTTCACGGCGGGCGGCACCGAACAGGCGAGATGCAGCAGCTGACCGCGCACAGGCCTGATCGGCGCACGCGGCGCCGCAGCGGCCGTCATCTGACCCGACCAGCTCCCCGCGGCGATGACCGCAACGTCCGCCTCGAACGGCCCACCGCCTGCGACGACGCGAACGCCTCGTCCTGTCGCCTCGATCCGCTCGACGTCGGCAGTGATCATCTCGGTGCCATGACGGACGGCCGCCGCCGCCAGCGCGCGTGTCAGCCCCGCTGCGCCAACGTACCCGTGCGCAGGCACCAGAAGGGCCGCGGTGACTTCCGCCGCGATGGCGGGCTCGGCGTCCCGCGCGTCGGCCGCGTCGAGGTAACGGTGCTCCACACCGTCGGCGACATGCTGCGCCGCCACGACGCGCAGCTTGCCCGCCTCTTCGTCGGTGAGCGCCACTTCCAGGGTACCGTCGCGCCGGTACTCGATCGCGTGCCCGGAATCCGTGCGCGCGCGATCCACGAACGCATCATAGAGCGACAGACTGCGGACCCCGAGTTGCCGCAGGGGCGCGGAGTGGCCCTCGATGTGAGGACACAGCACGCCCGCCGACGCGCGCGTCGCGCCCTGACCAACCTGCCGTCGCTCGAGTACACGCACGCGCGCGCCACGGGAGGCGAGCGCGTGCGCAACGGCGCAGCCCACGATGCCCGCGCCGACGACGATGATGTCCACGGATTGATTGTAGAAGAGACGTCCGGAAGTTTCGGGATCGGAACGTGGCGGGAGGCCTTCAGACTTCCCGTTGACGTCCGATTGGTCGAGGCGTCTCGATGGCGGTTTATCTCGGACCGCGCCAGCCGTCGTTGATGAACCGGCCGAAGCCCCGCACGTCGCCTGGCATGAAGGGCGCCGGCGGCAACGCCGGCACGTGCCGCGGTCGTGTACCCCAGATCGGCACGGTCACATAATACGGAACCATGACGGCGGGCGGAGGCGGCTCCGAAGGCTGCGCGCCGATAACGACTACCTGCTGCGGCTCGTTTGGCGTGATCGGCGGCGGCAGCTCCGATGCGGCTGGCGTAGCGGCCGGCGGTTCGAACTCGCGACGGCTGCGCACCATCTTGAGGAGCACGGCAGGCGTGACGCCCGCGCGTTTCAACTCGACGATCTGGTCGGCGTCGAGGGTGAACATCGTCCGATCGGCATCGATGAGCGCGGTGATGATCTCGTCAGAGAGCCCCGCCTTCGTGAGCTCGATGATGTCGCGGACGGTCACCGCGTGAGCCGTCGCCGGCAGGCACAGGAGCGCAAGAGCAAGAACGCATCTCCGCAGGGTCATGAGAATCGCCTCAACGTTCGCGTCCCTATTCTCGTCCAGGCCGTCCCCTTCCGCCAAGGAAAGCCCGGTCGTGACGTTCATTCACTGAATGTACCACGCGGCTCGTCGAGTTCCAGAAGGCTTCAGTGCAGCATGGGTGCACAATGTCGGGGACAGATCGGAGCCGGTCAATCCGCGAAAGAGGTCATCCGTTCGGAGGCCAAATCGCGAAAAACTGGCCCTTTCTGCGTCCTGTACCAGGCATAGCCCTTGCTCTGCCTTTCCCGCGAGGAGCTTGACTCGAATGGAAATCAGCAAGGCGGCAGCAGGGTTTCTGGCAGCGGCGTGCCTGACGGCAGGGGCGGGCGGCGCATATCTGATGAAGCAGAGTAGCGAACCGCGGCCGGAGATCCAGCCGACAAGCGCGGTCGGTTCTGCCGCGCCGACGGCCGGCGTGGAGCAGTCGGAGGCGATTGTCAGCGAACCGACCCCGTCCGCTGCCGCACCGGAAACGCCCGCCGTGTCAGCGCCCCAGCCGGCAGCGTCCGCGCCGCCGGCAACCGAGCGGCGCTCGCGCCCGGAACCACGCCGCGTCGAGCCGCGCCGGCAGCGTACGGTAGAAGACCGCAGGTCCTCGTCACCCGACCCCGCGCCGAGCCGCGACTCATCGTACATCCCGACGGAAACGCGCACCGCGACGACGACCCCGGTCGAACCGGTCCGAACGATCGAAACCGCTCCCGCCCTGCCGCCGCCGCCGCCCGTACCGCACTTCGAAGACCTGCTGATCGCGTCTGATTCCGTGATCGGACTGCAGGTTGAAACGTCGGTCACGAGCGAGCGTGCACGGGTCGAGGACGCGGTCGTGGCCCGCGTGACCCGCGATGTCAAGGTCGGGGATCGCGTCGCGATTCCTTCGGGCGCCAAAGCCCAGGGCGAGGTCACGCTCGTCGAGCGTGGCGGCAAGCTGCGGGAGCGCGCGCGTCTGGGCGTGCGGTTCACGTCGATCGTGCTTGCCGACGGGACGCGCGTCCCGATTGAGACGGAAACGATCATTCGTGAGGGCGATTCGCCGACGGGTGAGAGCGCGGCCAAAATCGGCGGCGGTGCGATTGGCGGCGCGATCATTGGCGGCATTCTCGGCGGCGCGAAGGGCGCCGTGATTGGTGGCTCGGCCGGCGCAGGTGCCGGGACAGCAGCCGTGATGGCGGGTGGTCGCAACCCTGCGACGCTGCCGTCAGGGACGCCGG
Organism: Vicinamibacterales bacterium; assembly: GCA_036005125.1. Classification (GTDB taxonomy): domain Bacteria; phylum Acidobacteriota; class Vicinamibacteria; order Vicinamibacterales; family UBA2999; genus DASYQV01. The sequence continues at coordinate 7,168 of DASYQV010000140.1, read as the reverse complement.
TGACCGTTCGTCTGCAGAAGCCGGCCACTGTGACGGTGGAAAAGTAAGACGCAGCCGTCTGCTGCGGGCTTCGGGCTGCGGGCAGAATCTTCAGGGCCGCTTCGGCGGCCCGTTCTTTTGTACGCGACTCGCAACCGATCGGTTTAGGCCTGAAGCCCGCAGCCTGATTTATGATGCACCGTTGAACAATGGATCCCGCCGAGTTCCGCAAACACGGTTACGCGCTCGTCGACTGGGTGGCCGACTACCTGGCGAACTCCGACCGGTATCCCGTCCTGTCGCGCGTGTCTCCTGGCGATGTGCGGAATGCTCTCCCTGCTTGTGCTCCCGAGCACGGCGAACCATTCGAGCGCATCCTGGAGGACTTCGAGCGCATCATCGTTCCCGGCCTCACGCACTGGAACCATCCCGGCTTCCTTGCGTACTTCGCCATCACGGCGAGCGCGCCAGGTGTGCTCGCGGAGTTCCTCTCCGCGGCGCTGAACCAACAGGCAATGCTCTGGCGCACCTCGCCGGCCGCGACCGAGCTCGAGGAGGTCGCGCTCGGGTGGCTGCGCCGTCTCCTCGGGTTGCCCGATACGTTCGAAGGTGTGATCTACGACACGGCCTCGATTGCCAGCCTGCACGCCCTGGCCGCGGCGCGCGAGACACTCGTGCCGGACGTTCGCCGGGCAGGGCTCGCGGGGCGTCCGGAGGTGGGTCGGCTCCGTGTGTACGCATCCGAGCACGCGCACTCGTCGATTGACAAGGCAGTGATCCTGCTGGGGCTCGGTCAGGAGGCATTGCGCCGCGTCGCGAGCGACGATGAATTCCGGATGCGCGGCGAGGCGTTGCAATCGGCGATTGCAGAGGACCGTCGCGTGGGGATTCGTCCGCTCGCCGTAGTGGCCACCCTCGGCACGACCTCGACAACGAGCGTGGATGCCGTCCGCGAGATTGCCGACGCGTGCCAGAAAGAGGGGCTCTGGCTGCACGTCGACGCCGCGTACGCGGGCGTCACCGCGATGATTCCCGAATGCCGCGCGCGCTTCGAAGGCTGGGAGCGCGCGGACTCGATCGTTGTCAATCCGCACAAGTGGCTGTTCACACCGTTCGATCTGAGCGCGTTCTATTGCCGTCGAATGGATGTCGTGCGGGCGGCGTTCGCACTCGTGCCTGAGTTCTTGCGAACCCCAGAGGGTGAACGCGGAGTGCGGAATCTGATGGACACCGGAATCCAGCTCGGGCGCCGTTTTCGGTCGCTGAAGCTCTGGATGATCCTGCGGCATTTTGGCGCGGAAAAGCTGCGACAGACGCTCGCGCAGCACATGCGACTCGCCCGGCAGTTTGCTTCGTGGGTGGACGCCGAGCCCGACTTCGAGCGGCTCGCGCCGGCGCCGTTCAGCGTCGTCTGTTTCCGCGCGCGACCTCGGAACTCCTCGCTCAGCAACGCCGAGCTCGATCGCCTCAATGAGGCGTTGCTGAACGCGGTCAACTCGAGCGGAGAAGTCTTCCTGTCACACACGCGCATCAACGACGTCATGGCTCTGCGGCTCGCCATCGGCCACCTGCGCACGACGGAACAGCATGTCTCGCGCGCATGGCAGCTGCTGCGCGAACATGCCACTCAACTCGTCGGTTCGATGTGACGTCAAACGGATCTCCTGGTTTTGCTCAGCCGAATTTGCGGTGTTGGGTATGTGGCTTGCACTGAGTGCGCCGCGGAGATACAGCCACGGTTGCGAAGATGCGACACGTGAGGGACGCAGTCCAGGAGGAACGGCAATGTTGAAGAAGTGCGCGGTGATGGCTGCGCTTCTGCTGGCGCTCTCGCCGGCGGCAGCGCACGCCGATTGGTTGTTCACGCCGAATCTAGGCACCACGTTCAGTAGTTCGACGAATACCAACGAACATTTTACGTACGGCGCGTCGATCGGATGGATGGGTGCGGGCATTTTCGGGTGGGAAGCCGACCTGTCGTACACGCCGGAGTTCTTCAAGGGCGACGACAGCAGCTTCAGCTTCGTCGACAGCAGCAACGTCGTCTCGGTGATGGGGAACGCTCTCATTGGGATCCCGATAGGCGGACAGCGCGGTGGCGGGTTCAGACCCTATTTCGCCGCTGGAATGGGACTCCTCTCGAGAGAAGTGCAGAGCACCAACGATCTGTTTGACGTCAACACTCATGACTGGGGGTTCAATCTCGGCGGGGGCGCCATGGGATTCTTCACCGACCACGTCGGAGTCCGCGGCGACATCAGGTACCTTCGATCGTTCAAGGATCTGGCGGACAATTTCGACGCGGGTGCCTTCCATTACTGGCGCGGCACAGCTGGCGTGACCTTCCGCTGGTAACAGAGCCTCGTGGCGCGCCGGGCGCGCCGGAAAGACGTCTCCGACCAGGCACGGGTGCTGCGAACGGCACATCGCGACGTCAGGCGCTGTCGACAGCAGAGCCGTTGACTGGTCGGGGTCGGGCTTCAAGGTTTCGCGGCCCGCCCTCGCAGCGAGACTTCCCCCCTACGGTTCCAATCGCCAGAGTTCTCGCCACTGCTCCGCTGGTGTATCGAGCGCGACGATCCCGTGCAGCGGAAAGCTGATGGTGGAAGCGTCGGGGTCCTCGCCCAGCAGAACGCGGAGCAACCGCGGCAGATTCGGGAGGTGGCCGACGAGCATGATTTCGCGTTGCTCGCCCGACAGCCGATCGCGCATCCATTCTGGTGGATCGGTCGGCTGGAGACCCCGCTCCGCGGAAAAGGTTGCGAACGGGTTGCACGCGCGCCAGAACGCTTCTGCGGTCTGCCGGGCGCGCAGCTTGCCGCTGTGCCAGATGCACGCGGGCCGGGCGCCGCGATGCGCGGTCTGGTCGGCGAGCGCGCGCACGGCCTCGAGGCCGCGCGCGGACAGCGGCCGTCGGGGATCGATCTCCGGCAGGAGGGCGTCGCCGTGATGGACCAGGTAAACCATTGTGACTGGTTGGCGATTCGGGCCGGCTGATCTATACTGTCTCGTTTTTTCGTTCACGGCGCGGCGATTTCACCGACTTGATGGGCCGCGCATCGTCTGTGGCCGAGCCATGGACACCACATCTATCTAAGTCGCGCAGCAGGGCCCGCGACGCAGAGTCGGCGGGCTTTTTTGTTGCCCGAAGGAGCATCATGTCGCGCTTTACGTTCACGTCCGAGTCGGTATCCGAGGGCCATCCCGACAAGGTGTGCGATTACATCTCCGACTCGATCCTCGACGCCTGTTTCGAGCAGGACCCGCAGAGCCGCGTCGCCTGCGAGACCTTGTGCAAGAGCAACACGGTGGTGCTCGCGGGCGAGATCACGACCAACGCGACGCTCGATTACGAAAAAATCGTCCGCGAGGCCGTGCGTCAAATCGGGTATACCGATTCATCCGAGCCGTTCTGCGATACCACGCTCACCGTGATTCCATTGATCACCACCCAGTCGAACGAGATCTCGCAGGGTGTGACTGCGACCACGAGCCAGAGCGGCGAGCAGGGGGCAGGCGACCAGGGCATCATGTTCGGGTACGCGACCGACGAATCCCCCGAGATGATGCCGCTGCCGATCCTCCTCGCGCACAAAATCTCAAAGGGCCTCTCCGACGATCGCAAGACCGGGAAGGTCGCCTGGCTGCGTCCCGACAGCAAGTCGCAGGTTTCGGTCGTCTACGAGGGCAACGAACCCAAGCGCGTCTCCTGCGTCGTGGTCTCGACACAGCACACGTCGGACATCGACCAGGAGCGGATCACCGAGTACGTCCGCGAGGAGCTGGGTCCACGCGTGCTCGGGTCGTGGTGGCACCGGGACATCACACTGTACGTCAACCCGACCGGCAGCTTCGTGCACGGGGGACCGTCCGCCGATGCCGGTGTGACGGGCCGGAAGATCATCGTCGACACCTACGGCGGTTGGGGACGTCACGGCGGCGGAGCGTTCAGCGGCAAGGACCCGTCGAAGGTCGATCGCAGCAGCGCGTACTTCTGCCGCTTCGTCGCTCGCCAGGTCGTCGCGGCGGGGCTCGCGAGGAAAGCCGAGATCCAGGTGGGCTATGCGATCGGCATGGCCAAGCCGGTGTCGGTCAAGGTGGATACCTTCGGCACCGGCGACGAGCGCGCGGCTGCGGACTTCGTGATGCATGCGTTCGATTTCCGTCCGCGCGCGATCATCGAACGGCTCGATCTCCTGCGTCCCATCTATCGCAGCACCACCAACTACGGGCACTTCGGCCGCACCGGCCTGCCGTGGGAAACGATCGAGAAGCCCGCGGCCGTCGCGAAGTGAAAACGGGCTCCGGGCTGCGGGCTTCGGCGGCGACGGGCCGAAGCCCCGTGACCCGGAAGCCCCTGACGCCTGAAGCCCGAAGCCTCGAGCCGGCTAAAAGACCTCGTACCACCGCTTCCGCCGCTGTGTCACGGTCTGCTGCACGCCGCGAATCTGGTCGGCGACCGCATCTGCATCTGCGCGGTTACGCCTGACGAGGTCAGGACAACCTTCACATCGTTCTGCAACGCCTGCACCTATGCGGCCTGGAACGCGAATTTTGTACCCGTTGTGTCGGATCCGCATAGCGGTCCTAGGCGCGCGAAGCGCGCCAAAAAGACACTGGAACCAGTCGCGAGCTCCGCTGGGCTGTCGAGGGCCGAGCCGTGACTGGTTCAAGCTGAGGCGTGGCCGCTCCGGAATGGTCCTGGTCGATTCGCGGTCCACAACCGCGAAAAATTCCCGCGGGCAGCCATTGACCGACCCCGGCTTCTACCGTCTGGTCACGACGATGTCGCCGCTGAACGATTGGAGGGCGACGATCGCGCTCGCATCGCCGAAGGAGCCGCGAATCGAACGGTTCATGGGTGGAGGAAGGCGGTTGTTGCTCCGCACACCCTTCGGGCCGATGCGCAGGGTCAGCGGAATATCGGAGCGCACGCTGCCGCTGAAGGTCGTCGCGTCGAGCTCGAACCCCGTGTTGCCCGCAATGGCCAGACGGAGCACTCCCGAATGGGAATTCATGTGGTAGCGGCCATTGCGCGCAAGCGGGCCGCTGTATTCGATGTTGCCGCTCACCGATTTGACGTCGGCGCGCTCGCATTCCACGTCGGTGAGCGACACGTCGCCGCTCACGGAGCCGAGATCGAGCGATCGGGCTTTGAGGCTGCGCGCGGTCAGGTTGCCGCTCACCGTGTTGACGGTGGCTTCACCCTCGGTGGAGGCATCGCTCACACGGACATCGCCCGACACCGATTTGACCCGCGAGAGTCGCGTGGCCGCGCTCGCCACGACGTTTCCACTCACGCTCTCGGCGCGCAACTCACCTCGCACGTTCGTCACGCGCACATCGCCGGACACGGTGCGGATGGACGTGGCCGCTCCGGCAGGAAGCGTGATCGTGTAGTCAACGGCCGCGGAAATATTCCGCCCCTGGCGCGGGTAGACCGTCCGGACCTCGACGCGATTCGAGAGCTCCATCACCTCGATCTGGAGCGACTCGAGCTGTGCCTTTGCCTCGGCACTGTCCCGATGCCGGACGCGCTTGACCGCTTCGATGCGAACCTCGTCGCCGCCTCCGCCCGTCACGGTAATGTTGCCGGCAATGTTCACGATGTCGAACGCGCCGTTGCGTCCGAGCCGAACGGACCTCGAGAAGCGCTCGGTGACCTCCGGGCCCTGGCGCGCGGCCTGGTACCGCTCCCGGAAATGCTCGCGGATTCTCGACGTGGGCGGTGGAGGTGGTGGCTGCGGGCCCTGTCGATCGAGCGGCGACGAGGCGGCCGGCAGTGCAAGAAGGAGAGAGAACAGTGTTCCGAGCGTGGTTCTCATCATCGGTTGAGTCCTGACACGATACGCGCGGCACCTTCCGGGTTCCCCTTGCGCATCTCGTTGATGAGCGTGATGGTCTCCTCGAGGAGCATGACCTTGCTCCGGAGCGCGCCGAACAGGCTCTCCTGTGCCGCTTCGTTGGCGGGCTGCGTACGCAGCGCGTCGCGGCTCTCCCCGATCGCCTGGTCGATCACCGACAGGTTCTTCTGCAGTACCGCCGCGACCTGCGGATCCAGCGTGCCGCGACCGGCGTTGGTGATCTGTTCGAGGCCGGCGATCGCTTTCTCGTAGTGTTCCTCGGCCAGCTTCAGCTCGGTTTCCACGCTCCGAACCAGCTCCGGATCGACGGTCGACTGCGACGGCTCGGTAGCGATGAAGCCCGGCGCGGGCGTCAGGTAACGCCATACCGTCCACGTGATGCCGCCGGCCATGACGAGCAGCGCCACGGCGGCAATCTGCCATACGGGGCCGAACGCGAAAGACCACCATCGACGATGACGCTCGGCTTCGAGCGCGGCGGACAGCCTCGTCCAGACCCGCTCGGGTGGAATCGGCTGACCGAGGCGACGGGCCGTCAGACGAATCGCCTTGAAATCGTCGGCCATGGCCCGGCACTCCTGGCACGTCGCGAGGTGCGCCACGACCTGCGGCTCGGCCGAGGGATCGATCGTGCCGTCCACGAAATCGCCGATGTGAACCTGACACGCTTCGCAGTTCATGCTGTTCCGCGAGGCTCCGACGCGCTACAGGTGCCCGAGCATGGCGCGGAGCTTCATGCGCGCCTTGTGCACCTGAGACTTCGATGTGCCCTCCGTGACCCCGAGAATCGAAGCAATCTCATGGTGCTCGAAGCCTTCGACATCGTGCAACAGGAACGCGGCGCGACAGCCGTCCGGCAATCGTCCAATTGCCCGTTCCAGATCGACGCGATGGATCGCGCCAGGCGTCGACGGCACAGGCGCGGCCGGCTCGACGGCGCGTGCCGCGTCGAGCGAATCGGTGGCGTGACTCATTCGCACCTGCGTGCGCCGGAGATAGTCAAGGCACTGATTCATGCCCAGCCGATAGAGCCACGTCCGGAGCGAGGACTCACCCCTGAAGGTTCCAAGCTTCCGGTGCGCGTGCAGAAAGATTTCCTGAAGGAGGTCCTCTGCCTCCTGCGTCGACCCGACCAGGCGAATCGCCAAACTGTAGAGGCGCCCGGCGTGCGTCCGGTACAGCTCCTCGAAGGCGGCCGCGTCGCCGTTGCGGCATCGCTTCGCAAGCTCCAGGTCGGCGCTTCTCACGTGTGCTGGGGTATTAGACGGGGACGCGGGACTGGCGGGTTGCTCCTCGCTCGCTGGAGCGCTCGCCTCGAACACCAG
>DASYQV010000139.1:0-4513 GCA_036005125.1 Vicinamibacterales bacterium | reverse complement strand
CGCTCGTCCCACATTCAATCGTCCATGCGACGCAGTTTTTCGAGTTTATCGAGGGTATCGCCGATGGAGCGACCGAGGGCAACACCGTGCGACTCGCGCCCGTTCTGATTCAACCGATGGCGGCCGCCGACGTCGGGCGGGCTGTGGCCAGCGTGGCAGTTGGCGCGCCGCTGAACGGGATGGTGGAAGTGGCCGGGCCGGAGCAATTCCGTCTCGACGATCTGGTCCGCCGCAAGCTCAGCGTGCGCGGCGATCCGCGTGAGGTCGTCGCCGATCCGGGCGCGCGGTACTTCGGCGCCGCCTTGGGCGAGCAGACCCTCCTCCCGGGTGAGGACCCGGCGCTCGGTGAGATCCGGTTCGTCGACTGGCTCGGCCTGTCCGTGAACACGCCGGGCCAGCTGCTGCATTACCGCTGGGTCGTCCAAAGGTCCTGAACGTCTCTCTCACGCCTCGACCAGCAGATCCTCGCCCGCGATTTGTACTGACCGGGATCGCACAGGCCGCGTCGCCGGTCCACGAATGACGGCCCCAGAGGTCACGTCGAACTGGCTGCCGTGGCAATGGCAGGTGACCGTCGTGCCGTCGAGCTTGCCCGTCGCGAGCGAGCAGCCCCTGTGGGTGCACGTGTCTTCCACCGCGTACAGGTGTCCGTCCGCGTTCGCCACATCGACCTTGGTGCCCGCGACGTCGAACGCACGCATCTGTCCCGCCGCGACGTCCTTGACGCTTCCGATGCGAATCAGCATGACGCTCACCTCCTCGCAGTCTGGACTTTGGGGAAGTAGCGGATCACGAGTACCAAGTACGCGAGCCAGAGTCCGAGCCAGGCGGAGCCGACGGCAGGAAGCCCGACCAGGATGAGGATCAGGCTCGGATCGAGGAACAGCAGCGTGTAACCGAGGAGCCAGAAGCGATCGCCTCGCCGGGCGTACAGCGCTCGTTCGTCCTCGGCGATCCGGCTGTCCAGCGAGGAGGCGTAATAGTAGAAGGAAGCGAAGACGAATGAGAACGTCGCCACCCCAATCACGACCAACGTGACCTGAAACAGCACGGGGTTGATCTCGCCAGTCTGGAACCTCGGATACAGAAAGAACAGCATGAACGTGAAGATCGCGATACTCGTCGCGCCGAGCGAGTAGGAGCGATTCACGTTGGTCGTTGCAAGTCCGTCTTCCATGATGGTTCTTCAGTCGCCGGTGAAGTCGGCCTCTGAGAAGGCTGGGAAGCCGTCGCGCGTCGCAGAGGCGATCACATGCCGATGTATGGCTCCGGTTGTATGTCAAGACTCGGCGCATCGTTGTCCACCGCGAGGCGCAGCGTGTCGCCGGTCATCGAACGGATCTGCAGCGTGCACACATACCCGTCGCCGTTGCGGTCCGCCATGACGTCCGCTGTGTCCGGCCGCATCGGTCCAGCGTCGGCGGGGCAATCGCCGGCTACCCCGATCACGGTGGGAGGGGGCGCAGCGGCGGTGCTCGTCTGCGCGCCGGCGCGGGCGCAGCCGGTGGCGAGCGGAACGAAGAGGAGGAGACTGGCGGTCAACCTATGGGTACGCATGGAGCACCTCGGGTTGAGAGGTTGTCGATCGAGTGCGGAGTTACTCATCGAACGGACCGTTCATCAGAAAGTCCACCGTCGACGGCGCTTTGTATCCTGGGACAAACCGGTCCCCGAAGTCGCGCGCGAAGTTGTCGTACGTCGTCTCGGGCCGGGTCTTGACGATGCGGCAGACCGAATCCGTGAAGGACTGCTTCAGATCGAGCCGGGGAAATGCCGCGAGAATGGCCTTCATCTCCTGCGGCGGAATCTGGTCGTACTGGAGCCCGCCGAAGTCGAGCGCAATTCCCGCCGTGGAGAGCGCGACCTCCGTCTCCTTGTACAAGGCGAGCGACGGCGTGGAGTTCAGCGCGACGGTATCCCAGACCAACTGCACCCGGCGGTCGTCGAAGCCTTCGCCGCGCGCGAACTCGCGCGCGGCGTCCGCTCCTTCGACCTCGAAGCGCCGGTGACCACCTGAGAAGTGATCCGTGAGCCCGAGGTCGTGGAGCAGTGAGCTGACGGCGACGACCTCCGCATCGTGCGCGATGCCTTGTGGCTGTCCGAGCCGGACGGCGAAAAGCCAGGATCGGACGGCGTGGTTGAAGAGCACGGGCTCCGAATGTGTTCTCACAAACTCCATCGCCCGACTGACCAGCGGCGAATCGATGACGGTGATGCCGCCCAGGACTCGCGTCTTTTTGCTGGTCAGGGTGAGCTCGGTTGTGGGCGCCATCGTCAGCTCAGCCGCTTCTTCAGCGCTGCGCCCACCTGCAGCAGCGACGCGCGAACGCCGGGCAGCTGGCTGATCGGATTCAGCAAGCCCCAGTCGTGGATCAAGCCGTCGTAGCGAACGTGCGTCACCTCGACCCCGGCCGAATCCAGCTTCCGCGCGTACGCCTCGCCTTCATCGCGCAGGACGTCGTTCTCGGCGACTTGGATCAACGTCGGCGCCAGGCCCTTGAGCTGCGCGATCGTAGCCTGGAGCGGTGACGCATAGATGTCCCGCCGCTGCCGCACGTCGGGGGCGTAGTTGTCCCAGAACCATTTCATCATGTTCCGGCTCAGGAAGTGCCCCTCGGCGAGATCGCGGTAGGAGCCGGTCTCGAAGTTCGCATCTGTGACCGGCCACATCATGACCGTGAAGCGGATGGCGGGCCCGCCCTTGTCCTTGGCCATCAAGCTGATGACGCCGGCCGCGTTGCCGCCGACACTGTTGCCCACCACGGCGAGCCGCTTTCCATCGACCTGGATTTCGGCGCCGTGCTCGGCGACCCACTTGGTTGCGCCATACATCTGGTTGATTGCAGTGGGGTACTTCGCCTCGGGCGAGCGCGTGTAGTTGGGAAAAACGGCCACCGCCCCCGACGCAGCCACCAGGTCGCGGACAAGGCGTTCATGCGTTGGGAAGTCGCCCAAGACCCAGCCGCCGCCGTGGAAAAACATGAAGACGGGAAGGATGCCCTCGACGCCCGCCGGCCGGACGATCGTGAGCGTGAGCGGTCCCCCATCGACTGTGATCGTCTTCTCGGAGATGTCAGCTGGCGCGAGCGGAACGGTTACGCTCTTTTGCAAATTGACGAGCACCGCACGCGCCTCTTCAGGGGTCAATTGCTCCATCGGCTTGCCGCCGCTGGAGTTCAACCCGTCGAGGAATTCGGCAATGCGCCGGTCGACGTTGGGACTGACGATGCTTGTTGCGGTTGCGGTCATTGGCTTATCCCCCTGGCCTGTGAGTGGAGGTGTCGCGGTGAGAGCGGCGCCCGTCGCACAGATCGTGACGATGAATAGGCGCGATGAAACGGTCATTGCTGTCTCCCGTGGAGGTTCATAGCCACAGGATCGGTTGAGCGGTCGCTTGCGACAATTGAACGAAGGTCTGTTGTACGAAGGTATTGATGACGGTAATCTTCCGAATGCTCCGCTCGCTGCTCTTCATCTGTTGTTTGGCCGTGCCGGCCGCGGCACAGACGCCGGCGGCGCATCCATTAGGCGCCGCTCGAGCCACGCCGAAACCTCGGGTCGTCGTCACGACCGATCCCGAGCTCGACGACGCGAATTCCCTCATCCGCTATCTCCTCTACAGCACCGACTTTCAGACCGAAGGGCTCATCTACGCCAGCAGCCAATTCCATTGGAAGGGTGACGGCACAGGAAAGACACTCTCGGTCGCGAATCGCGAGTACTCGCGCTGGGGACTCAACCTCTGTCCCTGCGAGTCGTACCGTTGGGCGCGGGACGAGCGCTTCATCGACCTCGCTGTTGCAACCTACGCGCAGGTGTATCCGAACCTCCGGGTACACAATCCGCATTACCTGCCGCCCGCCGAGCTGCAGTCGAAAATCCGATGGGGGAACGTCGAGTTCGACGGGGACATTTCGCGGGACACGCCAGGATCAGACTTGATCAAAGCGTTGCTCCTCGACGACGAGCCGGGCCCGGTCTATCTGCTCGCCTGGGGCGGACAGAGCACGATCGCGCGGGCGCTGAAGTCGATCCAGGAGCAGTATTCGGCGACGCCGGAATGGGCCGCCGTGTACCGGAAGGTCTCGCACAAGGCGATCCTCTCGCCGTCCGGCGATCAGGACGACACGTACGCGACATACATCCATCCGAACTGGCCTGACATCGGGATTCTCCCGGCCGGCGTGGGCGGCGTTCCGCTGGGGTACGAGGGCCAAGCCACGGTGAGCGCCGAGGATTCGGTCTACTACAGCGCAGAATGGACGCGGGCGAATATCTCGAGCCGCGGGGCGTTCGGCGCGCTGTACCGGGTGTGGGGCGACGGCAAGCAGATGGTGGAGGGCGACATCTTCGACTACTTCGGGCTTTCGGGCTTCACCGCGAGCCAGCTCAAAGCAAAAGGCTACATCGTCTGGACGCCGCCCCGCCCGAAGGGAGCGTTCCTCGGCGAGGGCGACACGTTCACCTACCTCAACCTGATCGACAACGGACTGCAACGAGACGGCTGGGGAGG
>DASYQV010000138.1:0-10750 GCA_036005125.1 Vicinamibacterales bacterium | reverse complement strand
TGACGAGGAGGAGGCGATAGCGATCGGCAACGACGTGGCGTACGGTCTTGCGGCCGGAGTGTGGACGCAGAACATGCGCCGGGCGTTCCTCATGGCGGACCGTCTCCAGGCGGGCACGGTCTGGGTGAACACGTACCGCGCGCTCAGTTATCTCTCGCCGTTTGGCGGCTACAAGCGCTCCGGCCTCGGCCGGGAGAGCGGGCAGGAAATGATCAAGGAGTACCTGCAGGTGAAGAGTGTGTGGATCTCGACGTCGACCGAGGTCCCGAATCCGTTCATCATGCGGCTTGGCAAATAAATAGGCATCAGGCATCAGGCATCAGGCATCAGGGCTGTCTCAGGGATCAGGCATCAGGGATTAGGCATCAGGGCAGCACCATGACTTACCGTTGGGTCATTCTCGTCTTCAGCATCCTCGCCTATGCGACGAGCCAGTTCTCGCGGCAGAACTACTCCGGCGTACAGAAGTTCATCGCGCAGGACCTTTCGCTCGACAAGGCGGCGCTCGGCCTGCTCGGGTCGACGTTTTTCTACGCGTACGCCCTGTGCCAGATGCCGTGGGGGATCGCGGCGGATCGGTTCGGGAATCGATGGATCACAGCCTGCGGGATCCTGTTGACGTCGGCCGCCATGGTCGGATTCGCCTCGGGAGCGGACGAGGGTGCACTGCTCGCGTGGCGTGCCGCCGGTGGGATTGCCGCCGCAGCCGTCTACGTGTCGGTGGCCGGCGGTCTCGCACGCTGGTTCCCGCCGCACGAGCGCGGTTTCAGTCAGGCGGCTCTCGGGGGCATCGGCGGAGCGCTCGGCGAGAGCACCGCGTTCTTCCTGCTGCCGGTGGTGTCCATCTACTTCGCGAGCGGCTGGCGGCAGGCGACCAACAGGACGGCGGTGGTGGTCGCAGCGGTGGGCGTGCTCTGTCTCGTCTTCCTGCGGTCCGATCCGTCTCCCGAGCGCGCAGCGCCGAAGAGCTCCTTCACCATGCAGATGCTCGGCGACCCGCGTCTGTGGGCGTACACGTTCCTCTTCTCCGCGTTCATCGTTGCGATTCGGATCGTGCAGCCCTGGATTTCCATCTACGCGGCCGATGTCTATCTCGCGACGGGCGGCTCCGGTCTCAACGCCGCCGTGATCGGCGGCGGCCTCCTGACGGTCGTGGCCTATTCGCTGCTCGGGCGCGGTGTGGGTTGCCCGCTGGCCGGCAAGCTCTGCGACGCGCTCGTCAAGCGAGGCATCCAGCGGCCGATCGTCGCGATCGGTTGGCTGGTCCTCTCGGCCATCCTTCTGCAGCGAATGTCCACCGGCCCGACCGCGACGTGGGCGGTGGCGACGATGGCGTGTCTGCTGGGCATGTCGATCAACCTCTTCCCGCTGATCACCGCGGCAGTGTCCGACACATACGGCCCCGAGAAGACCGCATCGGTCGTCTCGTTCGTCAATGCCGTCGCTCAGATTGCAGGGGCCACCGGATTGGCGCTGAGCGGCTACGTCGGAATGTCTCTGAACACGCAGGCCGGTAATTCACTTGCCGAATATCGCGGCATCTGGTTGTCAGCGATGGTCGGCGTCATGATCCTGCTGGCGCTCGGAGCGGTCATGTACGCAATTGCCGGGCAGAATGAGCAGCTGGGGTCGAGGACCTATGCAACAGCCGGTCGAAGCGATCGCCCCTGAGGCACACGCCTCTCCCACGGCGGCATTGTCGGAGTGCCTCGTGGCTGTGCGGTACGACGATCTGCCGCCCGCCGTCGTGGCCCGCACCGTCGATCTGTTTCTCGACTGGTTCGCGTGCGCGCTTGCAGGTAAGGGCGCGCGGCCGGTACGGATTCTCGAGGATATCGCCGCCTCGATGGGGCCGGCGACCGGGTCCTGCGAAATCCTGACAGCACGACGAAAGACATCTCCGCTGTTCGCCGCGCTCGTCAACGCGGCCGCGTCGCACGTTGTGGAGCAGGATGATCTCCACGGCAACTCGGTGCTGCATCCGGGCACCGTTGTTTTTCCGGCGGTGCTCGCGGCGGCACAGGAGACCGGCGCGTCGGGCCGGGAGCTGATTGCCGCCGCCGTGGCGGGCTACGAGGCTGGCGTGCGGGTCGGCGAGTTTCTCGGCCGGTCGCATTACCGTGTGTTTCACACCACCGGCACGGCCGGCACGCTTGCGGCGGCGGCGGGCGTCGCGCGCGTGCTGAACCTCGACGCGCGGCGGATGCAGCATTGTCTCGGATCGGCCGGGACGCAGGCCGCGGGTCTCTGGCAGTTCCTGCGCGACGCCGCCGATTCCAAGCAGTTGCACACCGCCAAGGCTGCGGCCAACGGGCTGCTGTCGGCGTACCTCGCCCGTGACGGCTTCACCGGGGCGAGCGAGATCCTGACCGGGACGCAGGGCATGAGCGCGGGCATGTCGAGCGATGCCGATCCCGCTCGACTCACGGATCAACTCGGCGTCCGCTGGGCAATCCAGGAAACCTCGTTCAAGGTCCACGCCTCGTGTCGTCATACGCATCCGGCTGCCGACGCGCTGCTGCTGCTCATGCAGGACCGGCGGCTCGACCCCGAGGACATCTCCGGCGTGACGGCCCACGTCCATCAGGGTGCGCTCGACGTGCTCGGCCCCCTCACCGATCCACGAACGATTCACCAGGCGAAGTTCTCCATGGGGTTCGTGCTTGCGCTCATCGCTCTCTACGGCCGGGCGGGGCTCACCGACTTCACCGACGCGACGTTGCGCGATCCGAGGGTCCGGGCATTTCACGACAAGGTCCGTATGGTGCTCGACCCGGACATCGCTGCCGCGTATCCGGAACGATGGAGGGGACGTGTGACGGTCACCCTGCGCGATGGCGGGAGCTTCGAGAAGCGGATAAGCTCCCCTGCAGGCGACCCGGAGCAGCCGCTGTCGCGAGCTGATCTGGAGCAGAAGGCCCGCCGGCTTGCCGCCTACGCCAAGGGCGCGAGCGACGAGGAGATGACGGACGTGATCGCGCGCATCTGGCGGCTCGCTGACGAGCCTCATGTCAGGGGATGGCTCGCCAGCTCGTAGGTCAAAGGTCAAAGGTCAAAGGTCAAAGGTGAGGTCAAAAGTGTCAGGTCAAAGGTGCCAGGTCACAGGTGCAGGTTAGAGGTGCCAGGTCACAGGTCAGAGGTGCCAGGTCACAGGTCAGAGGTGCAGGTCGAAGTAGCGGCCGCGGGTGTCGGCTTGCCGGGTGACGTAAAAAGAACCTGCCAATTGGGAACCTGACTTAGACTTGACACTCAGGCCTGACACGTAGACCTGACACGTAGACCTGACACGTAGACCTGACACGTAGACCTGACACGTAGACCTGACACCTAGACCTGACACCTAGACCTGACACCTAGACCTGAAACCTAGACCTGACACGTAGACCTGAAACCTAGTACCCTTGACCTCACTTTTGACCTTTGACCTTTGACCTACGTATGCAGACCACACGATACGAAGCCCCCGAATCCGTCGCCGCGGCCGTCCGCCTGGTCGACGCCGATCCCGGCGCCAAGGTGCTGGCCGGCGGCACCGACCTCCTGATCCAGTTCCGCGCGGGCCTGCACCGGCCCACCGCGTTCGTCGACGTCAAGCGCATCCCGGAACTGGTTGATATTGCCGTCGACCGCGACGGCGTGCGCCTCGGCGCGGCAACCGCGGCCGCGGTGATTTGCGAGCATGCGGAGATGCGGCGCCTCTTTCCGGGACTCGTCGAAGCGGTTCAGCTGATCGGCTCCACGCAGATCCAGGGGCGCAGCACCGTCGGAGGGAATCTGTGCAACGCTTCTCCGGCGGCTGACACTACGTGCGCACTGATCGTCAATCGAGCGCAGTGCATCATTGCCGGTCCACGCGGCGAGCGCACGGTTGCCGTCGAGCAGTTCTGCACCGGCCCGGGCAAGACCGTGCTGCAACGCGGCGAGCTTCTCGTCTCTATCCGCATCCCGCGCCCGTCTCCCGGGACAGCCGATGCATATCTGCGGCTCATTCCGCGCAGCGAGATGGACATCGCCGTGGTTGGCGCGGCGGTCAGCCTCACGCTTGGTCCGGATGGCGTCTGCACGGCCGCGCGCGTAGCCATTGCCGCCGTCGCACCTACCGCGCTCCTGGTGCCGGAGGCCGCGGACGCGCTCATCGGTTCCCGCCTGGACGAGGCAGCGCTGAGAGGGGCCGCGAATGCCGCGAGCGCGGCGGCCCGGCCGATCGACGACAAGCGCGGCACGATCGCGTATCGTCGACAGGTGGCCGGCGTCTTGACGAAGCGGGCTGCCGCTATCGCAGCCGAACGCGTGAAGGGAAGAATATGAGGGGAAGATAACGTGGCCAAGGTTCATGTCCGGACGACGATCAACGGCGAGGAGAAGGAGTTCCTCTGCGAGCCGGCCGACAGTCTGCTTGGCGCATTGCGCGATGCGGTCGGGTTGACCGGGACCAAGGAAGGCTGCACCACCGGCGACTGCGGCGCGTGCTCGGTGCTGATGGACGGCCGCCTCGTGCCGTCATGCCTGGTGCTGGCGGCCGAAGTGCAGGGGCGGACGGTCACCACAATCGAAGGCATCGCCAACGGTCACGCGCTGCACCCGGTGCAGCAGAAGTTCCTCGAGCACGGGGCGTTGCAATGCGGGATCTGTACGCCCGGCTTCATCGTCGCCGCCAAGGCGCTCCTCGACACGAGACCGAATCCGACGGAGGTAGAGACGCGGTACTGGCTCGCTGGCAATCTCTGCCGGTGCACCGGCTACGACAAGATCATCCGCGCGGTGCTCGACGCGGCCGCGGCCCTGAGGCCTGAGGCCTGATCCCTGAGGCCTACGAGAGGACAGCGAGATGAAAGACTTCAAATACGTCGGCACCCGGCCCATTCGCCACGATGGGCTGGACAAGGTTACGGGCCGTGCGAATTACGGCGCCGATTTCGCGCTCCCGGGCATGCTGTACGGGGCCGTGTTGCGCAGCCCGCATGCGCACGCGCGCATCGTCTCGATTGACACGAAGGCGGCCGAAGCGATGCCCGGTGTGAAGGCCGTGATCACCGGCGACGATATTCCCGAAAACTTCGCCAAGGTGGCGATCGGCGGCGAGGGCACCTTCGACATGCATGACATGGGCGACAACGCGCTCGCCCATGGAAAGGCGCTCTACAACGGTCATGCCGTCGCCGCGGTGGCGGCCGTCTCGCTCGAGGCGGCGCAGGAAGCGGCCGTCCGCATCGAGGTCGTGTACGAACCGCTCGAGCCGGTCCTGAGCATCGACCGCGCGCTTGCGGCCGACGCGCCGATTCTGCACGAGAACCTCGTCGAGGGTCAGGGCCCGACCAACGTCGCCGCCCGCATGGAGTTGAAGCGCGGCGACCTCGACGCGGGATTCGCGGAAGCCGATGTCGTGATCGAGCGCGAGTTCCGCACGCCGATGGCGCATCAGGGCTACATCGAGCCCCACGCCTGCGTGGCGCGGTACGGCGAGGACGGACGGGTCCTCGTCTGGTGTACCACGCAGGGCCCGTTCCTCGTGCGCGACGCCTGTGCCGCGATTCTCGGGCTGGACGGGTCGAAGATCAAAGTGATTTCCAGCGAGATTGGCGGCGGCTTCGGGGGCAAGATCCCCGTCTATCTCGAGCCGCTCGCGATCGCGCTGTCACGGAAGGCGAACCGGCCGGTCAAGATGGTCATGACGCGCGACGAAGTGTTCCGCGCGACCGGGCCGACGTCGGGCACCAAGGTCGTGATGAAGCTCGGCGCGAAGCGCGACGGCACGCTCGTCGCGGCTCACGCCTCGATGTGGTACGAAGCGGGCGCATATCGCGGGTCGCCGTTCGGCGCCGGCGCGATGTGCTGTCTCGCTGCCTACAAGATTCCGAACTTCTTCATCGAAGCCTACGACGTCGTCGTCAACAAGCCGAAAGTCGCCGCGTATCGGGCGCCCGGGTCGCCGGCATCGACCTTTGCGACCGAGTCGCTCGTCGACGAGATTGCCCGCACGCTCGGCCTGGATCCAATCGACCTGCGCCTCAAGAACGCCGTCGCGGAGGGCGACAACGCCCCCTACGGACCGGCGTACGGTCCGATCGGCTTGAAGCAGGTGCTCGAAGCCGCCAGGAACCATCCGCACTGGACGGCCCCGCTCGCGCCTAATCAGGGACGTGGCATCGCCTGCGGATTCTGGTTCAACGCGGGACTGAGCTCGAGCGCGACCGTCACGCTCGACGGCGACGGCAGCGCGGCGGTCGTGACCGGAAATCCCGACATCGGCGGCACGCGCGTGGCGCAGGCGCTGATGGTGGCGGAGGAGCTCGGCATCCCCGTTGATCGCGTGCGGCCGATCGTCGCCGACACCGATAGCGTCGGCTTCACGGACGTGACCGGTGGAAGCCGCGTGTGCTACGCCACCGGCATGGCGGTGATCGCCGCGGCGCGCGATGTGTGCGACCAGCTTCGGGCCCGTGCGGCGAAGATCTGGGACATCGATCCGGCGTCGGTCGAATGGGAGGACGGACGTGCGGTCCCGCCCGATGGCGCGGACGGCCGGGGGCCGCTCACGGTCGCCGAGCTGGCGGCGAAGATCGGGCACACGGGTGGTCCAATCGTCGGCCGTGCGTCCGTCAACGCGCCGATGGCCGGCCCGGGCTTCGGAGCGCACATCTGCGATCTCGAGGTCGACGTGGAGACGGGACGCAGCATCGTCGTTCGGTACACCGCCATCCAGGACGCCGGCAAGGCCGTGCATCCCGATTTCGTCGAGGGACAGATGCAGGGCGGCGCGTCCCAGGGTATCGGCATGGCCTTGAATGAGGAATACATCTACAACGCCAGTGGCGTGATGGAGAACGCCGGTTTCCTGGACTATCGCATGCCGGTGGCGTCCGATCTGCCGATGATCGACACCGTGATCGTCGAGGTTCCAAACCCGCTCCACCCCTACGGCGTCCGTGGCGTCGGCGAAACGCCCATCGTTCCCCCGCTTGCCGCCGTCGCCAACGCCATGCGCGACGCGACCGGTATCCGGTTCACGGAGCTGCCGCTCTCGCCGCCGCGGGTCCTCGAGGGGCTCTCGGCCAGGACGACCGAAGATCGTGACGCATGGCGACCGTCCACTTACCAAGCGGTCTGACGCAGCACACCGGCGGCGTCGACGAGATCATTATCGATGCGCCCCGCGTCCGCGAGCTGATGCTCGCGCTCGCGGAGCGCTTCCCAGGTCTGGCCGGTCAGCTCGACCGGATGGCGGTCGCGATTGACGGCGACATCTATCACGACGCGCCGTACCACAAGCTGACGCCGACGAGCGAGGTGTATCTGGTGCCGCGAGTTGGCGGAGGCGAGTCATTTGATCAGCGGCTATCGCATATTTGATCATTGTGATTTGATCATCACGGTCATCGCCATTTGATCATCGGGAGCGACCTCTTCAGAAGGGTTTGTCATGAACAGTCGACAACTGGGGAGCCAGGGTCCAATCGTGTCGGCAATCGGACTTGGCTGCATGGGGATGTCCCAGAGCTACGGGCCGGGCGATGACCAGGAGTCGATTCGTACGATTCACCGGGCGCTGGATCTCGGCGTGACGTTTCTCGACACCGCGGACGTGTACGGCCAGGGAGCCAACGAGCGACTGGTGGGGCAGGCGATCCGCGAGCGCCGCCACGAGGTCGTCCTCGCGACCAAATTCGGCATCGTCCCGGGGAGTGACGGCATGCCCAACACCGCCGATGGCTCACCCCGTCACGCACGTGAAGCGTGTGAGGAAAGCCTGCATCGCCTTGGCGTGGACGTGATCGATTTGTACTACCTGCATCGCGTGGATCCGCAGACGCCGATCGAAGACACCGTGGCCGCGATGGCCGATCTGATTCGTGAAGGCAAGGTGCGGTTCCTCGGATTATCCGAAGCATCGCCGGCGACGATCCGGCGCGCCCATCGCGTCCACCCCATCGCGGCGCTGCAAAGCGAATACTCCCTTTGGTTCCGCGAGCCCGAGACGACCGTGCTGCCCGTGTGCCGCGAGCTCGGGATCGCTTTCGTGCCGTTCAGCCCGCTCGGCCGCGGCTTTCTCTCCGGCCGGATCACCGGCCTCGACACCCTGGCCGCCAACGACCTGCGGCGCCGGCTTCCGCGGTTCCAGGGCGAGCACCTTCAGCAGAACCTGGCGCTCGGCGACCAGTTGACGGGCATGGCGCAACAGAAGGGTTGCTCGGCCACTCAACTGGCCCTTGCCTGGCTGCTCCACGTGGGGCCCGACATCGTCCCGATACCGGGGACCAAGCGCCGGACCTACCTGCAGGAAAATGCCGCGGCCGCCGACATCGTCCTTACTGCCGCGGACAAGGCCCGGCTCGACGCGATCTTCGCACCGGACGCCCCATCGGGGGATCGCTATCCGCCGGAGCTCAGGAGGCTGATCGATCGCGCGGAGGCGCCCTAGGGGACAAGATTCCCGTTAGGAGCCGTACAACGGGCTAACGCGCGTTGACACCGGTACAGCTCGCGGCACAGAATGCAGCCCATTCGTGATTCGTGATTCGACGTTTGTGCATCGAGGCCAAATGACCATCACCAATCATGAATCATGAATCATGAATCACGAATAGAAGAAGGAGGCCCCGATGTCGTCACGCCTCGCGCGATTACTACCCGTCCTCGCGTTGCTCGCCGTCGGCCTCAACTGGCTCATGCCGACCGTCTCGGGCCAGGGTGGACAGCCGAGCACCAGGAACGGCGAATGGCCGTCCTACACCGGCGACGTGAGAGGCACCCGGTATTCGCCCCTCGATCAGGTCAACGCCTCGAACTTCAGCAAGCTGGAGGTTGCCTGGCGCGTCAAGACCGACGTCTTCGGCCCGTATCCCGAGTACAAACTGGAGGGGACGCCGCTCATGGTCAAGGGCGTGCTCTACACGACGGCCGGTACGCGGCGGTCGGTGATTGCGCTCGACGGGAAGACCGGTGAGCTGATCTGGTCCCACAGCCTGCGCGAGGGCAAGCGCGCGGCCGTCGCTCCCCGACAGCTCTCGGGACGCGGCGTGTCGTACTGGACCGACGGCAAGGGCGACGAGCGCGTCGTCTACATCACGACCGGGTATCGGCTCGTGGAGCTCGACGCGAAGACCGGTGCCATCGTGAAGTCGTTCGGCAGGGACGGCATCGTCGATCTGAAGGAAGGTGTCGTCTACGGCAGCGGCAGACAGATCGATCTCGAGACCGGTGAGATCGGCGTCCACTCGACGCCGCTCGTGGTCAAGGACACGATCGTCGTCGGTGCCGCGATGCGGGAAGGCATGACCGTCTCCACCCACAACAACACCAAGGGGGTGGTGAGGGCGTTCGATGCGCGGACCGGCAAGCAGTTATGGCGGTTCAACACGATTCCGAAGCCGGGCGAGGTTGGAGGCGACACCTGGGAATACGAGTCCTGGGCGACGAATGGAAACGTGGGTGTCTGGACGCAGATTACGGTCGACGAGGATCTCGGGCTGGTGTACCTGCCGGTCGAAACGCCTACGTCCGACTTCTACGGCGGGCATCGACCCGGGAACAACCTGTTCGCGGAGAGCATCGTCTGCGTCGACCTGAAGACCGGCCAGCGCAAATGGCACTTCCAGTTCGTGCATCACCCGATCTGGAATTTCGACATGTCGTCGGCACCGATCATCGCGGATGTCACGGTGGACGGAAAGCCCCGGAAGGTGGTGGCGGTCCCGACCAAGCAGGCGTGGCTCTACGTGTTCGATCGCGTTACGGGCGAGCCAATCTGGCCCATCGTCGAGAAGCCGGTGCCGCAGTCGGATGTCCCGGGCGAAAAGACGTCGCCGACGCAGCCGCATCCGCCCGACAAGCTGCAGTACGCGCGCAACTACGTCAAGGTGCCGGATGATTTGATCGACTTCACCCCCGAGCTTCGCGCGGAAGCGCTCGAGCGCATCAAGCGGTTCAGGGTGGAGCCTTCGGCGTTCATCCCGCCCGTCCTCGGAAACGTGAAGGGAATTCTCGGCTCGCTCGGCACGTCGACCGCGACGAACTGGCCCGGAGGCGGATACGATCCCGAGCTCCACATCGTCTTTGCGCCCGCGGGCAACACCCCGGGTGGAGGACGGTCCATCGTGGAGCCGCCGCCGAATTTCTCGGACATCAAATACGTGGCCGGTGTCGCGGGACGGAATTTCCAGCCGGCGTTCGGGCCCGGCGACTGCTGCGCTGCCGATTCGCCGCGGACCGCCGCACGCGCGCGTGAAGCCAGAGCTCAGGCGGCGGCCGAGTCGGCGCCCGCTACGCCCGCGCCGGCTGCGCCCCCGCCGGACGCAGGCGGCACGAACATTCAGGGCCTGCCGATCGTCAAGCCGCCCTACGGAATGCTTGCCGCGCTCAATCTCGATCGTGGTGAGTTGATGTGGCAGACGCCGCATGGCGACACGCCGGACAACATCCGCAATCATCCGCTGCTGAAGGGCATGAACATCCCGAAGACCGGCCAGCCGGGCGCAGCGGGCGTGGGACTGCTCGTCACCAAAACGCTCGTCATCATGGGAGATGCCCAGGTGACGTCCACGCCTGGACGGCCGCGCGGAGCGATGCTGCGGGCCTACGACAAGATGACGGGGAAGGAAGTGGGCGCGGTGTGGATGCCGGCCCCGCAGAGCGGATCGCCGATGACCTACAGGGTGGATGGCAAGCAGTACATCGCCGTGGCCATCAGCGGTGGTCCGTATTCCGGTGAGTACCTGTCGTTCGCGCTGCCCGACGCGGTCGCGCGTCCGAC
>DASYQV010000137.1:0-10338 GCA_036005125.1 Vicinamibacterales bacterium | reverse complement strand
TAATTCCTGATCTTTCTTTTTTTGCAGGTCGTCGATCAGCTTCACGTGCTCGTCGGTGATCTTCTGCACCTGGTCGAGCCCCTTCCGTTCGTCGTCTTCAGAAATCTTGTGGTCCTTGAGAAGCTTCTTCAATCGTTCGTTGGCATCGCGGCGCGCCTGCCGGACGACGTTGCGGCCCTCTTCGGCCTGCTTGTGCACGTGGCGGGAGAGCTCCTTGCGGCGATCGTCGGTCAGCGCGGGAATGGGCACGCGGACGACCTTGCCGTCGTTGGCAGGATTCAAGCCGAGGTCGGATGCGCGGATGGCCTTTTCAATCGAGCCCATGAGCGACGGGTCGAACGGCTGCGCGATGATCATCGAGGGCTCGGGCACCGACAGCGTGGCCACCTGGTTGATCGGCATCCGGCTGCCGTAGGCGTCCACCTGGATGCCGTCGAGCAGGCTCACGGTCGCGCGTCCGGTCCTGACGCTCGCCATGTCGCGGCGGACGCGATCGATCGCGCCGTCCATGCGCGACTTTACTTCGGTGAACATTCCTTTCAGATCGTCGAATTCCATGTCCTCTCACCTGTGGCCGCAGGCTCTCACGCCTGCGGGCTTCCGCTAGGCGGTGACGGTCGTGCCAATCGGCTCGCCGAGCACCACGCGCCTCACGTTGCCCGGCTCACGGAGATTGAACACCACGATCGGGAGCTTGTTGTCCATGCAGAGCGAGATTGCGGTCGCATCCATCACTTTGAGCCCGCGCTCGAGGACCTTCAGGTACGAAATCGTCGGGTACTTCGTGGCGTCGGGATGAACGATGGGATCCGCGGTATAGATGCCGTCCACCTTCGTGCCCTTGAGGATCGCCTCCGCCTTGATCTCCATCGCGCGGAGCGCGGCGGCGGTATCGGTCGTGAAGTACGGATTCCCGGTACCTGCGGCAAAGATGACGACGCGCCCTTTTTCGAGGTGGCGGATCGCGCGCCTGCGGATGAACGGTTCGGCCACCTCGCGCATTTCGATGGCGGTCATGACGCGCGTGTTGGTGCCCTGCTGCTCGAGCGCATCCTGCAGCGCGAGCGCGTTGATGACGGTGGCGAGCATGCCCATGTAGTCGCCGGTGGCGCGATCCATGCCGCGCGCGCTCGCCGCCAGCCCGCGGAAGATGTTGCCGCCGCCAATCACGATCGCCGTCTCGACGCCCAGTCCCTGGATCTCGCCGACGTCGATTGCAATCCGCGTCGCGGTGGCCGGGTCCACGCCGAATTGCTGGTCGCCCATGAGCGCTTCGCCGGAGAGCTTGAGGAGGATTCGCTTGTACACGGGAAGCGGACGGACGGGGTCAGGCGGCATTGGCACAAAATTATAGCTGCCTTCGAGTCGTACTCTCGCGCAGGTCGAAGGTCAAAGGTCAAAAGTCAGGGCAGAGGTGCAGGTCAAAGGTAGAGGTCTGGCTATAGGTTCAAGGTACGGCCGTTTTGACCCGCACCCTTGACCTTGACCTGCGCCTTTGACCTGCACCTTTAACCTGCACGTATACCTTTGACCTGACCTTTGCCCTTTGACCTTTGCCCTTTGACCTTCGTATCACAGCCTCGCTCAGGCGTTGCCTTCCACGCCTTCACCAACGCGGAAGCGTACAAACCGCGCCACGTTGATGTTCTCGCCGGTCTTCGCGCTCGTCTGCGCCACCATCTGGGCGACGGTCACCGAGCCGTCGCGGATCGACTTCTGGTCGAGCAGCACGAACTGCGAGTAGAAGTCCGCGAGCTTGCCCTCGACGATCCTCTCGAGCACGTTGGCGGCCTTGCCGGAGTTCTCCATCTGGCCGCGGTAGATCGCCCTCTCCTTCTCGATCGCCTCGGCGGGCACGTCCTCGCGGCGGACCCACTTCGGATCGGCCGCGGCCACCTGCATCGCGATCTCCTTCACGAGATTGTTGAAGTCGTCGGTTCGCGCGACGAAGTCGGACTCGCAGTTGACCTCCACGAGCACGCCAATCCGGCCGCCCATGTGGATGTAGCTGCCGATCACGCCCTGTGCGGTTGCCCGTCCGGCGCGCTTGGCGGCCTGCGCCAGACCTCGCTTGCGGAGCAGCGTCACCGCTTCCTCGGCGTTGCCGTTGGCCTCGGCAAGCGCCGCCTTGCACTCCATCATTCCCGCGCCCGTCTTGTCGCGGAGCTGCTTGACCATGTCCGCTGTGATTGTTGCCATCGTCATCTCCGTTGCCCGTACATGAAAAGCGCCGGCTCGCGAGCCGGCGCCCCTGAAGCCAGCCAAGGGCTCTGCCTTGGCGTCTCATCACGTCGGAAAGTCGTTGGGGCAGAGCCCTTGGCCGGCCAGCACTGTCTTCTTGGCGCGCTTTGCGCGCCCGGGACCGCTATACGGCTCCGCTTCATTCTGGTGACCTTGCATCTGTAAACAAGTCTCCTGCGGAGCCCGTATACGCGGGCCCGCCGCTTATGCGCCGGCGGGCGTGGGTGTCGGTTCGGGACGGCGCTGCGGCCGCGATTGCCGCGTCGCGCGCGCGGCGGCATCGGCGGCGGCCGCCTCCTCGGCCTGGGCGGCGGCCTCTTCGGCCTGGCGCGACTCGCGGACGCCGCGTCCGCTCATCACCGCGTCTGCAATTCGCGAGGCGAACAGCCGGATCGCGCGCAGCGCGTCGTCGTTGCCCGGAATCACGAAATCGACCTCATCGGGATCGCAATTGGTATCGACGATGCCGATCACCGGGATCTTCAGCTTGCGCGCCTCGTCGACGGCAATCTTTTCCTTGCGCGTATCGACGATGAAGATCGCATCCGGCAGCCGGCCCATCTGCCGAATCCCCTCGAGGTTCTTGAGCAGCTTGCGCTTCTCCTTCTCGTTGCGCGCGATCTCTTTCTTCGACAGCGTGTCGTAGCGACCGTCGGTGGCCATCGCCTCGATATCGCGCAGGCGCCCGAGGCTGCGCTGGATCGTCGTGAAGTTGGTGAGCAGTCCGCCGAGCCAGCGCTGGTTGACGAAGTACATCGAGCAGCGCTGCGCCTCCTCCGCGATCACGTCCTGGGCCTGCCGCTTGGTCCCGACGAAGAGGATCGTCCGGCCCTCGGCCGCGAGATTCGTTACGAACTCCTCGGCATCCCGGAACAGCTTGACCGTCTTGTTCAGGTCGATGATGTAGATGCCGTTCCGTTCCCCGAAGATGTACTCCTTCATCTTCGGGTTCCACCGTTTCGTCTGGTGGCCGAAGTGAACCCCCGCCTCCAATAGATCCTTCATCGCGATCGCGGGCAAGCTTCCTCGCTTTCTCTCTGCGTTCTCTCTCGCGTCCCCGTCGTGTCTCAGCGTCTCTGCGTCTCAGCGTTTGCTGAACTGGAACCGCTTGCGCGCGCCAGCCAGACCGTATTTCTTGCGTTCCTTGATGCGCGAATCCGACGTCAGCAGTCCTTCTTTCTTGAGCTGCTTGCGGAGCTCGACGTTGTACTCCACGAGCGCGCGGGCGATGCCGAGCCGGACCGCGCCTGCCTGGCCGTTGACGCCCCCGCCGTCCACGGTGGCGAGGATGTCGAATCTGTCGCCCGTTTCGGTCAGCAGCAGCGGCCGGCGCACCTGCGTCCGCAGAGCGTCGGTCGTGAAGAACTTGTCGAATTCGCGATGGTTGATCGTGATGACGCCCTTGCCGGGGCGAAGGAAGACGCGAGCGGTGGACGTTTTGCGGCGACCGGTTCCGTAGTACTCGATAGCTGCCAAGACTAACCGACCTCGATTCTCTTTGGCTGTTGCGCGGCGTGCGGGTGATCCGGGCCGGCGTACACCTTCAGCTTGCGGTACATCGCATCACCGATCCGCGTCTTCGGCAGCATTCCGCGCACCGCTTCCTCCACCAGCCGTATCGGCTGACGCTTGCGCACGACCTTGGCGCGTTCTTCGCGCAGCCCGCCTTCGAATCCGCTGTGCCGGCGGTACACCTTCTGCTCATCCTTCCGCCCGGTCAGCTTGACCAACGAAGCGTTGACGATCACCACATGATCGCCGGTGTCGATGAACGGCGTGTAGATCGCCTTGTGCTTGCCCTGGAGCAGCCGGGCTGCCAGCGTGGCGACGCGGCCCAGGACCTGGCCTCCCGCGTCAATGACATGCCACCGGCTATCGGCGCTCTTTGCGCCCGCCACAAACGTACGCATGAGAAGGGGATCCTCGTGGACCGGCGCGTGCCGGCCAGCGGTTCTCGTCGGCGCCTTCCAGCCCGGCGCCGGACGGCACCCACGCCCAGACGATGACCTACAACCGCAAACCCCAATGATACGGACGGTTCCGACGAGTGTCAAGTTAACGGGCCTTCAGGTCATCGGGTTCTGCCCGGTGAGCGCTGGCGCGGCCGTGAGCGAGCCGAAGCCAGCGGATCGTGCCCGTACCAGGACCGTTATGTGGCGACAAGATCGTCCGATAAATGAACATGAGCGCCGGACCGGAACACGGTTCGCTCTCGAAATCGTCATCCGTAGCTCGAAATGGTCATCCGTAGACGGTTTCGTAACAGAGCGGCCGTCACGGACGAACGCGGCGCGCGACCCGAGACGCCCGATCACCAGTCAAGGGCTCTCCAATTGCAGCAGAAGCCTCGACTGGCTGGACAGTGTTTTTTGGCGCGCAAACGGTTCAGTCAGGTGGCATGGGCGTTGCCCATACCCCACTGATCGCGAGAAGGTAAACGCAGCGTCGAGACGCAGGCCCTACGCGAGATGCGGCCTGTATACGCGGCAGCTACGCACGAGCGACAACGTGCGCGGTATCGTCGGGATTCCACCCCAGCGCGCCACAGACGCGCGTCGGGGACCCCGGATTCCACCCCAACGCGCCACAGACGCGTGTCGGGGACCCCGGGATTGTTCAAGAGGTAGAACGTCGTGTTTCGCAGGAGCAAGGCAGTCGTCGGGCTTGATATCGGGTCGAGCGCGGTCAAGGCCGTTGAGCTGAGGCCGGCCGGCAAGGCGTATCGCGTCGTGGCGTTCGGCACCGAGCCGATTCCGCCCGACAGCATCGTCGATGGCGCCATCATCGATTCCCCGGCCGTCGTCGAGGCCATCCGTCGCGTGTTCGAGGCGAACAAGGCGTTCCAGGCCAAGGACGTGTGCGCCTCGCTCTCCGGAAACGCCGTGATCGTCAAGAAGATTACGCTCCCGGTGATGACCGAGACGGAGCTCGACGAGTCGATTTACTGGGAGGCGGAGCAGTACATCCCGTTCGACATCCAGGACGTGAATCTCGACTACCAGATTCTCGATCCGGGTACCGGACCCGAGTCGCGCGGCAGCATGGACGTGCTGCTCGTCGCGGCCAAGAAGGAAAAGATCGGCGACTATACCAGCGTCATCGCGCAGGCTGGACGCACGCCGGTCATCGTCGACGTCGATGCCTTCGCGCTCCAGAACGCCTTCGAGGTGAACTACGGCCTCGAGCCCGGCCGGATCGTCGTGCTGCTCAACGCCGGCGCGAGCGCGATCAACATCAATATCCTGCAGGGCGACCAGTCGGTCTTCACGCGCGACATTTCGATGGGCGGCAACGCCTACACCGAGGCCGTGCAGAAGGAGCTGGATCTGCCGTTCGAGTCGGCGGAGCACCTGAAGAAGGGCCTGCCGGTCGACGGCGCCACGTTCGAAGAAGCACAACCGGTGCTGCGCGCGGTGACCGAGAATGTGCTCCTCGAGATCCAGAAGACGTTCGATTTCTTCAAAGCGACCGCGTCCTCCGATCAGATCGATCGCATCGTGCTGAGCGGCGGCGCGTCGCGCGTCGACGGGTTCCGCGAGATGCTGCAGGAGCGGTTCAGCGCGCCCGTCGAAGACTTCGACCCGTTCCGCGTCGTCGAGTGGGACGCGAAGAAGCTGGGCGCCGAGGCGGCGGCTCTCGCACCGACGGCTGCGGTCGCCGTGGGCCTCGCACTGAGGAGGGTGGGCGACCGATGATTCGCATCAATCTCCTTGGCGTCGAGCGGCAGAAGAAGAGCCGCGCGGTCTCATTCGACGTCGGCCAGCAGCTGACGCTCGTGTGCAGCCTGATTCTCGTCGCCGCCGCGCTGCTCATCGGCTGGTGGTACTGGACGCTCAATCAGGAATCGGCGCGCGTGGACGCGGATATCGCGGCGGCCCGGCAGGAGCGCACGCGTCTGCAGTCCCTCATCGCGCAGGTGCAGCAGTTCGAGCAACAGCGGCAGCAGCTCCAGCAGCGCGTGACGCTCATCGAGACGCTGCGCAAAGGACAGAGCGCCCCGGTGCAACTGCTCGACCACGTGAGCCGCAGCCTGCCCGACATGCTGTGGCTGACCGAGATGAAGCAGGACGGCGCCGAGGTCACGATCGACGGGCGCAGCACGACGCTCATTGCGGTGTCGGATTTTGTGAGCAATCTCGGCACGACCGAGCTCTTCAAGCGTCCGATCGAGATTGTGAGCAGTCAGGTGGAAGCGACGGGAGCCAGCGCGCAGCCGGGCGCGCCCGAGGTCATTCGTTTCACGGTCAAG
Source organism: Vicinamibacterales bacterium (assembly GCA_036005125.1). Taxonomy (GTDB): domain Bacteria; phylum Acidobacteriota; class Vicinamibacteria; order Vicinamibacterales; family UBA2999; genus DASYQV01. Next base: position 3,848 of record DASYQV010000137.1, on the reverse strand, counting down.
GCGCAGCTTGCGGCCGGGCCGGTGGCGGCGACGACGCCGGCGAAGCGGTAAAGGGAGCTCGGGCCGACCCCGATAGAGATAGCGATGGACCTCAGTCTCAGCAAGATGCCGTGGTACGGGCAGGTGGGCGCGTTTGTCGCGCTCTCGCTCGTCGGTGCCGGAGCCTTCTGGAATTTCTACGCGCAGCCGGCACGGGCGAGCATCGACACCCGCAGCGCGGAGCTCGCGTCAATCCGCGCCGACATCGACAAGGGGCTGGCGACCGCCCGACGCTTGCCGGAGTTCCGCAAGCAGGTGGGCGACCTCGAGCTCCAGTTGGAGCGTCTGCGAGCCGTGCTGCCCGAGGAAAAGGACGTTGCCGATTTGCTGCGCCGCATCCAGGGCATGGCGACGCAGTCGAACTTGACGATTCGCGCCTTCACGCCGAAACCGGTCGCCACCAAGCAGATGCATGCCGAGTGGCCGATCAATCTGCAGCTCGAAGGCACGTATCACAACTTTGGCGGCTTTCTGGAGCGGGTGAGCAAGTTTCCCCGCATCATCAACGTCAACGCGATTGACATCCGCGCGCGGGAGCACCAGACGGACAGCTCCACGGTGACGGCAGACTGCACGGCCACGACGTTCGTGCTTCTCGAACGGCCCGCCGCTGCGAAGCCGGGGCCGGGAGCGCCGGGAGCGCCAGCCGCGCCGGGCGCGGCGCCGCGGCCGCAGCCGTCCTCGTAAGGGTCACGGGTTTTACGACATCGCGTACGCAGGCCGGGTCTTCAGACCCGGCGTGGGCCGCGCTAGAGATGCGGCCTACGAAAAGCAGTACGTAGGCCAGGTCTTTAGACCCGGCGCGCGGGCCGCATCTGAACATGCGGCCTACGTACACAGAGGACAACGGTAGGAATCTGGTGATTACACGAACGACAACGACCGCAGCGGCCTTGATGCTCGCGACGCTGCTCGTGCCTGTTTGCGTGCGCGCGCAGGTCGGTGGCGCGAAGCCCGTGCCCGCCACTCCGGCGCCCGCGCCTGCCACTTCGGCGCCGGCGCCCAGTGCTCCGGCGCCCGCGCCGGCCGCGCCCGGTGCTCCGGCGCAGCCGCCGGCGGCTCCCGCCGTTCCACCGGAAGGGCAGGGGTACACGTACAACACCGAGGGTCGGCGCGATCCGTTCGTCAGCCTGCTGCGCCGCGGGGCGGAACCGCGACAGGCCAGTGCGGGCTCGCGGGTCCCGGGACTGGCCGGGCTCGCGGCCGGCGAGATCACGCTGAAGGGGACGATGCAGAGCCTCAATGGCTATGTGGCGCTGGTGCAAGGCGTCGACAGCAAAACGTACATCGTGCGGCCGGGCGACAAGCTCCTCGACGGCACGATCCGGACGATCACCGCCAACGCGATGATCATCCTCCAACAAGTCAACGATCCGCTCTCGCTCGAGAAACAACGCGAAGTGCGGAAGGTGCTCCGTCAGGCCGACGAGGTCAAGTAATCATGGTTCGACATTCGATGCTGCTCATGCTGTGTGCCGTGGTGACGGCCGCTCTGGCCCCGCTCCACGCCAGCGGCGCGGCACACGATCCGGCAACGCTCCGCAAGATTGCCTCGCGCGTCGAGGAACGCACGGGGGTCATCACGATTGAGGCGTCCCAGCCGGTTCCGTACGTTGCGTCTCAGCCGGATGCCCACACGTATCTGATCGAGCTGCGTGACGTGCTCGCGGCCGACTTTGCCGACACCTTCAAGGCCGACCCGCGCCACCCTGTCGGGGCCGTACAGGTCGAGAGCGCCCATGCCGCCGACGGCGTCAGCCTCGTCCGCGTGCGGATGACGCTCACCCAGCCGGTCCGTCCGAGGGTCCGCAGCCAGCGCAACGTGATCTATGTGGAAGCCGAACGGCTCGATCGACAGACGAGCGGCCGCGCGCTCGTCAGCGCGATCGGTCCGGCCAGCGCCATCCGGGACGTGCGCGTGACGTCCCGCGGAAGCGGGGCCACCGCGATCACGCTGTTCGGGACCGGACGCCTCGTCGCCAGCAACGTTGCAGAAGCCAAGGACGCGCCGCGCCTCGTCATCGACATGCCCAACGTCACGTCGGCGCTGCCCGGCGTGACGCCCATCGCGCAGGGACCGATTGACGCCGTACGGATTGCGCTCAATCCCGAGGCTCCGCTCGTGACGCGCGTGGTGCTCGACATGAACCGCCGCGCACCCTATCGCGTCGAGCAGCCGTCCGATGGTCAGACGCTGACGGTGGTGTTCGACGAAGTGGCTGCTGATCCCATCAGCGCGCTGCGTCCAGTGGCGGCACAGGCCGCCCCGTCGCAGCCGGGTGCGCGACAGCCGGCGGCGCCGCCGCAGGCGGCTGCGCAAAAGCAGGCAGCACCGCCGCAGGCGGTTGCACGACAGGCGAACCGGGCTCCTGCTGCTGCGCCTCAGCAGCCTGCCACGCAGCCGCCGGTGACGCCGGCCCCGTTGCAGCCACCGTCGCGCTTCACGGGCCATCCGGTCAGCCTCGACTTTCAGGGCGCCGACCTCCGCGCCGTCCTGCGGACCTTTGCGGAGATCAGCGGGCTGAACGTCGTCATCGATCCATCGATTCAGGGCACGGTCGACGTGGCGCTGCGCGACGTACCGTGGGATCAGGCGCTCGACATCATCCTGCGCGCCAACAAGCTCGGCTACTTTGTCGACGGGACTATCGTGCGCATCGCGCCGCTAACCGTCCTGGCCGATGAGGAAGCCCAGCGGCGCAAGCTGTCGGAGGAGCAGGCGCTTGCCGGCGAGCTGCAGGTCATGACACGCGCGCTGAGCTACGCCAAGGCGGAAGAAGTGGCGCCGCTCCTCACACGGACCGTCCTGTCCCAGCGCGGACAGATCCAGACCGATACGCGGACAAACACGCTCATCATCAACGATCTGCCCGAGCGACTGAAGAAGGCGGCGGACCTGATCACGACGCTCGACCAGGCGCAGCCGCAGGTGGAGATCGAAGCGCGGATCGTCCAGACCACGCGCGAGTTCGCGCGGACGATCGGCGTGCAGTGGGGCGTGGGCGGGCGGGCCGCCGTGGCCACCGGCAACACGCTGCCGTTCTCGTTCCCGAACCAGGGCAGCATCACGGGACGCACTGGCGCCATTCAGGGAGACACCGCGCCCTCGCCGCAGACCGACGCTGTGCCGACGATGGTGAACCTCGGCGTGCAAGGCGCGTCGAGCGCCATCGGCCTCGCGCTCGGCTCGATCAACGGGGCGATCAATCTCGACGTGGCGCTCTCGGCTCTCGAGCGCGCGGGGCAGGGCCGGCTGCTGTCGACGCCGCGCGTAGCCACGCAGAACAACGTCGAAGCGGAAATCACCCAGGGCGTGCAGATTCCGATTCAGACCGTCGCGAACAACACCATAACCGTCTCGTTCAAGGACGCGGCGCTGACGCTGAAGGTCGTGCCACAGATTACGGCGGCGAACACGGTCATCATGCGCATCACGGTCGAGAACGCGTCGCCCGACTTCAGCCGGTCGGTCAACAACATTCCGCCGATTGACACGCAGCGCGCCATCACGCAGGTGCTCGTGAGCAATGGCGACACGACCGTCATCGGTGGCATCTACGTGAGCCGCGAGCAGGCAAACCAGGAGCGGACCCCTGCTCTCCATCGGATTCCGCTTCTCGGCTGGCTCTTCAAGCGCGAGGGAATTACCGACGAGAGCCGGGAGCTGCTGATCTTCATCACGCCGCGGATCGTCAGGCTGTAGGAGTCATGAACGTGAGTGCACTGTGCAAGAAAGTTATCGGGACCCTCGCGATCGCATCGGCCGCGCTGGGTGCCACCGGGTGTGGTGAGTTCGTTCGGTCGAGCCG
>DASYQV010000136.1:0-3009 GCA_036005125.1 Vicinamibacterales bacterium | reverse complement strand
CATGAACTTCGTGCGCTTCTCGGGCGAGCTCTTCATCTACTACGTGCTCATCGCGCTCGGCGGCGGCGTGCTCACGGCGTTCACGATCATGATGTTCGAAGCCATCGGCATGAAGGCCGAGTGGATGGCCCAGCAGTGGCTCATCCCGTGCGGCGCCATGGGCGCGGTCATCGTCGGCTCCTGGCTGGTGGAGGCGAAACAGAGCGTCATCGAGAACATGGCGCCCGTGCTCACGCGCCTGTTCACGCCGCTCTTCACCATCGTTCTGCTCGTGTTCCTGGCGACGATGGCCTGGACTCGCCGCCCGATCGACATCCAGCGCAACGTGCTCATTGCCTTCGACCTGCTGCTGGTCGTGGTGGTCGGCCTGGTGCTCTATGCCGCGTCGGCGCGCGATCCCGAGGCGCCGCCGAACCTGTTCGACGGCCTGCAGCTGCTGCTGATCGTGAGCGCCCTCGTCGTCGACACCGTGGCGCTTTTCGCGATCGCCTCACGCATCTCGGAGTTCGGCTTCACGCCGAACCGTGTGGCGGCTCTCGGGGAGAACCTGATCCTGCTGGTCAACCTTGCCTGGTCGGCCTGGCTCTACGCTGCGTTCCTGCGCGGGCGTGGACCGTTCCGCGCGCTGGAGGCGTGGCAGACCGCGTACCTGCCCGTGTATGCGATCTGGGCCGCGCTCGTCGTCGGGCTGTTCCCGCCGCTGTTCCGATACGTGTAAAGACCTTGGCCGCGTCATGGACTTACACACGTCCGTGGCATTCACGAGGTCACGGGTTCGATCCCCGTCAGCTCCACCATATCCGGAATTGCGGTGCGCTACGCTGCGCGCTCGCCTTCGCCTCGCGCACCGAACACTCAGAATCGAGATAGGTTCGGCTTCGCGCACCGAACGCTGGGAATCAACATGCATCCGCCTGTGGATCTCGCGGGCATCGCTGTCCCCGGCACGAATCGGTTGGCGGTTCGGTCGCGCGATGGGCGCCTGAACGCGCGTCCTTTACGGTTACCGTAACGCGGCCGACGCCATCCGTAAGCCCTTCCGGCCGCCGCCTTCCAGGAATCCGCATTTCAAGGCGCTTGCCATCGGCACGGGGATTGCTCCCGCGGGTGCGGGCAGCTTCTATTCGCAAAGCGCCGCAAACCTGAGAGAGGAGCTCGCATGCTCGAGATCCGGCGACGACCGACCGCAGCCGCCGGCCGCATCACGACCGGCGCGGCCGTGCTGCTCTTCCTGCCCGGGTTCGCCTGGGCCGGGGACCGCTCGGGGCCGACCACACCGACGAACCTGCGCGTCTTGGCCACGACTCCCTACAGCGTGACGCTGACCTGGGACGCGTCCAGGGACAGATCCGGCATCGCCCGGTACGTCATCTGCTGCGCAGACACCAACAGCATGAACGCGCCAGGCGACGCCACGAGCTTCGTCTACACCGCGGGCCTGCACCCGGGCTACTCCTTCACGCTGCGCGTGTCGGCCGTCGACGGAGCCGGCAACTACTCGAAGCCGAGCAACCCGGTCACCTTCACGCCGCCGAGCGACACTGTGCCGCCGGCGAAGCCGCTCCTTTCCGTGACCGACGTGGGGGTGAGGCATGTGTCGCTGCTGTGGTCGGCCACCGACGACGACCCCAAGCTCAGGTACTGCCTCGCCATGGACGGACGGCCCCTCTTCTGCACCACGCCCGAGACCTCTGGGACGAGTCCACCGACGACCTCGACCCGCAGTGGCTGATCGAATACCAGGTCTTCGTCAACGGGGTGTACGACCAAAGCGCGTCGCAGCGCCAGACGTGCGCCATCGTCTACGGCACGCGCAACGGCGCGAACACGTTCGGCGTGGTGGCGGTGGACACCGCCGGCAACCGCTCCGGCACGGCGGAGGTCACCCTCGATCTCGTCTGCCCCTAGAAGGACCGGGCTTCGCGAAGCCGTCCGCTCAGAGGGCCGTTCCGAACCGGGGTACGGGTACGCTCCGCGGATTCGTACCCGTGAGACGTCCGCACCCTGCGCCAGTGCGCCTGGTAGGCCACGACGTTCTCGCGCGTGACGACGTCCACGCCGACGTGCGTCGAGCTCTCGCCATTCGGGGTAGGCATTTCGGTAGGAAGAGTGGTAGGATATGACGCATGCCGGCCCCGCGTGTCAAGATCAGCGTCTCGCTCCCCAGCGATCTGGTTGCCCGGATCGATAGCGTGGCCCGATCCGAGGCTCGATCGAGAAGCCGCGTTCTCGAGGGATGGCTCCGCGCGTCGGCGAGAGAGAGGGCGGCTCGAGAGCTGGAAGCGGCCACGATCGCGTACTACGAGAGCCTGACGCCCGAAGACCGACACGAGGACGAAGCCATGGCCTCGGCGTCCTCCAGAGCCGCGCGTCACCTGAGCATCGACGACTCCCCACGGTCGGGATCGCGACGCAGAGGGAGGCGCTGAGGTGGAGGCGCCCCGGAGGGGCCACCTCTACTGGGTGAACCTGGACAAGCGTCGGCCGGCCCTGGTTCTCTCTCCCGACTACCGGAACCAGTATGCCAGCGACATCATCGTCGTCCCCTGCTCCACCCGGCTGCGGCCGGCCCCCACCCACGTCATGCTCAGACGCGGCCAGGGCGGGCTGGCGGAGAACTCGATCCTCAAGTGCGAGCAGATCACAACGTTGTCCAAGGCGGACGTGCACGAGCGGGCCCTCGGCAAGGCGCTTCCGACGACCATCCTGCGCGCAGTCGAGCGCGCCGTGCTGCGCGCGATCGGCGTGCCGGTCCCGCTGGAGCCCGCTTGATCGGAGGTGTCTGGGAGACCAAGAGAATGGCATTCACGAGGTCACGGGTTCGATCCCCGTCAGCGCGGTGCGTGGTGTTCAGCTACGCGCGCAGTCCGAAGAAGCTGGAGCGGCTGGCTCGAGACGCTGGCGGAAAGGCGCGGGCCGGCTCTCCGCGTGAGGCTGCGCAGCACGCCGAAACCCTCCTTCTCGCCGTGCACTGGTCCCGCATCGACGACGTGCTGAGTCAGGCCGGCG
>DASYQV010000135.1:0-8646 GCA_036005125.1 Vicinamibacterales bacterium | reverse complement strand
CTGCCTCCATTCGTAGGGGCCGCCTTTAGGCGGCCCTGGGCCGGCTGAAGCCGGCCCCTACCCGGCGGCGATCTGAGGCAGGCAATTTGCTGAATCGCGCGCGACCGTCCATCAGATTGCTGACGTGGAGCACGAACTGCGCGGCGGTTCCCGTCATGCCGTGGACGTGCGGCACCTGATAGAAGGGACGCCGCAGGATCGGATGCGCATCGACGTAACGCCGGATGTCGTCGAGCGACTTGCCGGTTGATTCGAGCGCCTGCTGGAACTCGAGGCGCGCCTTTGCCTTGGCCTCGCCGAGCGCCATCTGCACCCGGCTGTGGGCGTTGATCTCGCCTTCGCCCGACGTCTCGATCGGCAGGAAGATCATGTCCTTGAAGTGATTCATCACGGCCGACTGGACGCCGTCGGACTGCGACGAGGGCATGCAGCCGAAGGGCTTGAGGCTCAGCACCATGTGCGCCTTCTTGTGCACGGTGTAGTAGATGTTCTTCGCCACCTCGAGGTGCCCCTCGCCGCCGCGCGCGAACCGGTGGTAGTAGGGCTGCGCCATATCCGCGAGCTCCTGCATGTCGAGGAGCTCGTGCCCGATTCCCCCGAGCCCCCTGATCACGCGGCGGTACAGATGCGCATACAGGCCCTGGCCGATTCCAAAGAACATCTGCTTCTGCCGGAACTTCAGCTCGCAGGCGAGCCGTTTGTGGAGCTCCCACGCCTTCGGCTTCTCCGTGTTCAGCCACCGCCGGTCGGCGTGCTTCGCCCTTGCCTGCCAGAGCAGGTACATGATCCAGTTGGCAATCGGCTCGACCTTGACCTCGGCGCCCTCACGCTCCAGGAACTGGAACATGTGAAAGTTGCCGTCGCCTTCCGTCGTCTGGGCGAAGAACTCTCCGGTGACCTTGACGAGCGGCTTCACGCGAAGCCGATCCACCTCCACCCGCGCGATGCGCTCGCGCGCCTCGGCGAGCGTCTGCGCCGTCTCCCTGCCCCAGAGGTGATCGCCAATCTTTCCGAGCGTGCTGCCGATGCCCTCCGTTATTTTGTGAGCGGCCAGCCGCCGGCCGAGCCACTCCGGCTTCATCTCGGTGATTCGAAACATGTGATGGTCGCGCAGCGCCGCCGAGAGACCCTGCATCGCGTCATTGAAGGCGCGGTCGGTCTCCCCGGCCGTGACCTCGTAGGGTCTGATCTGATAACAGACGTCGTTCATCACGTCGCCGAAGTTGAGCGCGTTGAACGCGCCGAGACCGAAATCGACGGTGAACTTGAGTCCCGCCTCTCCCGAGGCCGCATTGATCCCGTCGTCCTGCTGGAAGAGAAGGATGCGGAAGCCATCGAAGCCCGCGTTCTGGACGCCGAGGCGATACTCGGCTTCGTACATCCCGAACCGGCACGGTCCACATGAGCCGGCTGTGAAGAACACGTAGTTGTTGATGATTTCCTCGCGCGAGAGCCCCTTGGCCTCGAGCCCCTGCAGGTATTTGATCAGGTGCCCCACCATGAAGTAGGTGGGGTTGCACTGCCCGTTGTTGCCGAACTCCTTCCCGAGCTGGAAGCCGGCGACGTCCGGCACCGGCATGATCTCGACCTTGTAGCCGGCCGACTGGAACGCCGATCGGATCAACCACTCGTGCTTCCAGGTCAGACCTCCGAAGAGAATCGTGACCTGGTTGCGCTCGGCCGCGGTGAACGGACGCTCGACCGGTCGATGGAAGTGGACGGCCGGTTCGCGGCGAGGGGGCTGCCCTTCGAGCCGGCGGCGCTCATCCGCCACCCGGCGCTGAAGTTCTTCCTCAATCTGCTGCCGTGATCTCAACACCAGAGGCTTGCCCGTCGCGGGCTGCGTGCGCACAACTTCCATGACGTGCTCCTGTCATAAAGGGATGTGTGCGGCACGCACCTGCATACATGCTGCCGCTCATCGTGGAGCCCCGGCCGATGCGCAACCTCGGGCCGCTCGGAGGCGCGGGGTCGCGCGAAACAAGTCTGAACACGTTTCAACGAGTATCAATGCCGTCCGGACGCGTCCTGCGCCGCGTCACGCTGTATGAATTCATCGCCCTACAGTTCATCGTGTTGTTTCGGAAAGACATCAGATGAGGCATCGTTTCCCGGGGAAGGGGGAACGACCGCAAAGGACTGGAATTCCGCACGCAGCAGCTCGGCCTCCTCGGCAATCGAACGCGCGATCTCGCCGGCGAGCTGGCTGCTGTCAGTGATCGTGCGCCACGCGTCGGTGGTGGTCTTCTCGCGTGCACGCCTGGCGTCGCCGGCGAAGTCGGCGCCCGCGCGCTGATAGTCGAGCATCAGCCGCGAAAGGTCGGCGCCCACGTAATCGGCCAACGACACGTACGCGGTTTCGAGGAACTCGCGCAGCTCGTCGGTCAATTGACCGTTCGAGACAAGCGCACGACACGCCGCGTGGATTGCCGATTTGATCGTCCGTTTGGGATACGGCAAGTCGTCGAGCGACGCAGGCCATTCCGTCTGACGCTCGAGCAGCCGCGCGTACTCGGCGACGATCTGCTGCGCAATTCCTGGGTCGATGACGTCCATGTCTCCCGCCTCGGTGAAGCCCGACGACCGAAGAGGCTGGGGAATTGTTACGTGCTTCTGACGAGCGCATCGCCATGGAGCTGAAGGATGCGCCCGCACCAACCAGGGATGACCGGAGAAGCTGTGGGGTTCCGCGACGCGGCCGTGGGCCGCGCTTTTACCGATTGACGGCGATGCACGGTCCCGGCATGGAGCTCACCGGGTCCGTACAAAGAGTCGCCCGCGAGCCGACGATGTGCTGCTGCGCGGGGTGAAAGCGAAGGTGGACGGAAATGAGAACCGACCCGGGTACATCCACGACTTCGGAGAACGACGGCTTAACATCCGGCGTTGTGCTCTACGTCAGCCGAACGCGATCTTCCAACGTCGACTGTTACGGATTCCCATTCTTAGTTTGAACGGCAGGCCGCCGCAAGGGTTTTTGCAAGAATCCTCGAGCTGGTCCGCACCTGACAAATTTGACGGCCCTGGAGGCGCCCGCCCATCCACCATGCCCTGCCGAAGACCGTCAAACCAGTCAAGGGACGCCCGGCTACGGGCCGCCCGGCTACGGGCCGCCCGGCTACGGGCGGCAGAGCGCGCGGAGACGACTTCACGCAGAGGACGCTGAGGCGCCGAGTCACGCAGAGAGAAGTGCCGCGCACACCCACGCCGGTGGGGCGCGCTGCGCGCGGCATCGGCGGCGGAATGGTAGCCAGCCTCTGCGCACCTCCGCGACTCAGCGTTCTCTGCGTGAACGTCTCAGCGAACTCCGCCCGCTCTGCCGTCGCCTGACTATCGACTCGCGACAACCGATTCGCGACCCTCCGGATACCGCTCCTCTGCCGCCACCACAGCTCGATGTCGCCGTCGAGCCAGCCGGAGGCGCGCCCCCTCGATGTACACGTAGTAGACCGGCGTGATGTACAGCGTGAGCAGTTGCGACACGAGCAGGCCGCCCACGACAGCAAGACCGAGCGGCCGGCGCGATTCCGCTCCGGCGCCGTACCCGAGCGCGATCGGAAGCGTGCCCACGAGCGCCGCCATTGTCGTCATCATGATCGGCCGGAACCGAACGAGACAGGCCTCGCGGATCGCTTCGGCCGGCGTCGTCCCCATCTGCCGCTGCGCGTTGACGGCGAAGTCCACCATCATGATCCCGTTCTTCTTCACGAGCCCGACGAGCATGATCACGCCGACGAACGCATACAGGTTCAAATCGACGCGAAAGATCATCAGGGTCAACAGCGCGCCCAATCCTGCGGACGGCAGCCCGGACAGAATCGTGAGCGGCTGGGTGAAGCTCTCGTAGAGGATGCCGAGCACGATGTAGATCACGACGATGGCGAGCACGAGAATGACGCCGAGGCCTCTCAGAGAGTCCCGGAACATCTGGGCGGCGCCCTGAAAGCTCGTCGAGACTGTCGCCGGCAGCACCTCGGCGGCGACCTCCTGGACCTGGGCGATCGCGTCGCCGAGCGCCGTTCCCGGCTTGAGGTTGAAAGAGAGCGTCACGGATGGCAGCTGGCCAACGTGGTTCACCGACAGCGGCCCGAGGTTGGTTCCAACCGTCGCGATGGCGTTGAGGGGCACCAGCTGGCCAGCCGGCGCGCGCACGTACAGCATCGAGAGCGCGGTTGGATCGCTCTGGTATTCGGGCGCCACCTGCAGGATTACCTGGTACTGGTTGTTGGGCGCATAAATCGTCGAGACCTGCCGGGTTCCGTACGCGTTGTACAGCGCCGTTTCGACCTGATCGACGGTGAGACCGAGCGCAGCGATCTTGTCGCGATTGAGCTTCACGCTGACCTGAGGATTGCGGATCTGCAGATCGCTCGTGACGTCTTCCAGCCCAGGCAGCCGGCGGAGCCTCTCCTCGAGGATGGGCGCGGCCCGGTACAGGGTCTCGGTGTCGGTATCCTGCAGGGTGAACTGATACACGCTGCGCGTCTGCATGCCGCCGACGCTGAGGAGCGGCGGATTCGTCATGAATACCCGCATCCCCATCAGCCCGGCCATCTTCGGCCGCAGGCTGGCGATTACCGAATCCACGCTGCGCGTCCGCTCCGAGCGGGGCTTGACGAATACCGGGAAGCGGCCCTGATTGAGCGTGCCGAAGTTCATGCCCACGATCGAGTCGATCTCCGTGATCTCGGGTTCCGTGGCCACGACCCTGGCAACGTCGAGCACGTTCTGAACCATGTCGTTGTAGGTCACACCCTGCGCTGCCTCGGCGGTGATCATGAACCGGCCGGTGTCCTCGCTCGGGAGGAATCCTTTCGGGATGCGCGCGAACAGGTAGACGGTGCCGACAATCAACAGAACCGAGAGGAACATCGTCGCGGCCCGGAACCGGAGGCTCTGCCGGAGCGTCCAGTCGTAGGCCCGCAGCGACGCGTCGAAGACCCGTTCCGATGCGTTGAAGAAGCGTCCGTGTCTGGTGGCGTGCGGCGGCTTGAGGAACCGGCTGCAGAGCATCGGGGTGAGGCTGATCGACACGAACCCCGACACGAGAATCGCCACGCCGATCGTGACGGAGAACTCGTGAAGGAGGCGGCCGATCATCCCGCCCATGAAGAGCACCGGGATGAAGACGGCCGCGAGCGACAGCGTCATCGACACGATGGTGAAGGCCACCTCCTTCGCTCCGTCGAATGCGGCGACCATCGGCCTCTTGCCCATTTCCATGTGCCGGACGATGTTCTCGAGCATGACGATCGCATCGTCGACGACGAAGCCGACCGAGAGGGTGAGCGCCATCAGGGACAGGTTGTCGAGGCTGTAGGACAGCTGATACATGACGGCGAACGTCGCGAGGATCGACGCCGGCAACGCGAGGCTCGGAATCACCGTGGCCGAGACGTTGCGGAGGAACAGGAAGATCACCATCACGACCAGGCACACGGTGAGGAGCAGCGTGAACTTCACGTCGTCCACCGAGGCGCGGATGCCTTCCGAGCGATCGTGCCTGACGGTCAGCGACACCGATGCGGGGAGCTGAGCGCGGAACGTCGGCAGAAGCCGCGTGATGGCATCCACGACCGCGACCGTATTGGTTCCCGGCTGCTTCTGGATCGTGAGCACCATGGTCCGCTCCGGCTCGGTGCCGAAGCCCTGAGACCACGCGGCCATCTTGTCGTTCTCGACGCCGTCGTAGACCCGCGCGACCTGCTGCAGCCGCACGGGGTGGCCCCGCCGATAGGCGATGACGGTCGGCGCGTACGCGGCCGCCGTGAGCAGCTGTCCGTCGGCCTGCACGCTGTAGGTCCGCTGCGCGCCGAAAATCGTGCCGGTCGGCAGGTTGACATTCGCGGTGCTGATCGCCTGCGCGACCTCGTCGATGCCGATCGCGTGCGCGGCGAGCTGCCGGGGGTCCACGTCGATGCGAACCGCGTATTTCTGCGAGCCTCCGAAGCCCACCTGCGCGACGCCGGTGACCATCGAGATCCGCTGCGCGATGGTCTGTGCGTACTCGTCCACCTGCGACATCGGAAGGGTCGGCGAGTTCACGCCGAGAATCAGCACCGGCTGATCGGCCGGGTTCACTTTCTGCAGCGACGGCGGCGACGGCATCTGCGGTGGCAGCTGACGGGCCGCTTTGGCGATCATCGCCTGCACGTCCTGAGCGGCCGCGTCGATATTGCGCTCGAGATCGAACTGCACGGTGATCGACGAGTTGCCCGGGTAGTTGGTCGAATTGATGGAGGTCACGCCGGCGATCGTGGCGAACTGCTTCTCGAGCGGCAGCGCCACGGCCGATGCCATCGTCTCGGGGTTGGCGCCCGGAAGGCCGGCGCTGACCTGGATGGTGGGGAAATCGACGTTCGGCAGGTCGCTGACCGGTAACTGGCGGTACGCCATCACGCCGAACACGGCGATGCCGAGCATGATCAGCGTCGTCGTGACGGGGCGTTCGATGAACAGTTTCGAGAGATTCATGGCTTCTCCCCTTCTCGGGGCTTGATGGCGATTCGGCTGCCAGGGATCAATCGGAGCTGCCCCTCGGTGACGACCGTCTCCCCCGCCTTGACGCCGCTCCGGACAATCGTCTCGGCGCCCGCGGTTCGAGAGACCTGAATGGGCCTGAGCTCGACGGTGTTGTCCGGTTTGGCGACGAACACGAACTGGCCCTGCTGTCCATTCTGCACGGCGGATGACGCCACCACGGTCGCGTTCGGTTCTATACCGAGCGTCACGGTGACGTTCACGAACTGCCCGGGCCAGAGGCGGCGATCCTCGTTTGGAAACGTGCCGCGGATTTCAATCGTGCCCGAGGTCTGATCGACGGCGTTGTCGATGAACGACACGCGGCCACGCGATGGAGGGGCCGGGTCGTTCGGCGGCCGCGCCTCGACCTCGAGCGGGTGCTGCGAGAGGGCTCGCCTGAACTCCGGCAGTTGAGCCTCGGGAACGCCGAACGATACATGGAGCGGCGCGATCTGATTGATGACGACCAGCGGGGCGGTGTCGTTGGCGCGCACGAGGTTGCCGGGATGAACCATCAGCTTGCCGGTCCGTCCTGAAAGCGGCGACGCGATCGTGGCGTAGGTCAACTGCACCTCGGCGTTGGCCACCGCCGCGCGATCGGCCGCAACGGTCGCATCGAGCGCCGCCGCATTCGTCGTCTGCTGCTCGAGCTGTTCCTTGGTAGCGATGCCCCGCTGCGCGAGGTCGCGATATCGTTCGGTCTGCGACCTCGCGTTTGCCGCCTGCGCGAGATCGCGCTGAAGGTTCGCTTCGGCCTGCGCGAGCGCTGCCTCGAGCGGCCGCTGATCCAGACCGAAGAGCAGCTGGCCTTTCGCGACGTCGTCGCCGTCCTTGAAGTGGACCGCCGTGAGCTCGCCGGTGACCTGGGCACGGATCGCAACCGTTGAATAAGCCTCAGCCGTCCCGACCACTTCGACGGTAATCGGCATCGGCTTCTGAACCACCATCCCGGCCGCGACCGGAACGGCGGCGGACATTCCTGGCGACCCCGATTTCGATGAAGCGAGGGTCTCGCCCCCGGCCGAGCAGCCGGCGGCAACGACGGTCGAGGTGGCGATAAGCGCCCATAGGGGAGCATGGAGCTTCATGACGGATTCCCTGACCTCCGATTCTCGGTCCGGCGTGCGCGTCGGCGCGCCTGGACCGACGTTATACCCGATTCCCGGCCAGCCGAGGAAACGCAATCGTTCTGACGCGCGCTCGCAGGCGATCAATTCGGGCCGGTGGCAGACCAGGCGAGGTCCAGGTTCAACGCCGAGGGCGCTGAGGGCGCCCAGGATGCCGAGGGCGCCGCGGCCGCAGAGGCGGTTTTAACGCCGAGGGCGCTGAGGCCGGAGAGTCTTCAAGGCGTTCTCGAACGAATCTCGCCGCGAACTCGGCGTGCCCGGCGTTTAACCGGTTAATCGTCTCCGCGCGCTCGTACCCCGCAGGGCGCCGAGCATGCCGAGGCCGCAGAGACGGTTTTAACGCCGAGGGCGCTGAGGACGCAGAGTCTTGCGTTCTCGAAGGAACCTCTCCGCGAACTCGGCGTGCTCGGCGTTTAATCGTCTCCGCGCGCTCGTACCCCGGCGGGCGCCGGGCATGCCGAGGCCGCAGAGACGGTTTCAACGCCGAGGGCGCTGAGGCCGCAGAGTCTTCAAAGCGTTCTCGAAGGAACCTCTCCGCGAACTCGGCGTGCTCGGCGTTTAATCGTCTCCGCGCGCTCGTACACGGAGGGCGCTGAGGATGCCGAGGGCGCAGAGACGGTTTCAACGCCGAGGGCGCTGAGGCCGGAGAGTCTTCAAAGCGTTCTCGAAGGAATCTCTCCGCGAACTCGGCGTGCTCGGCGTTTAATCGTCTCCGCGCGCTCGTACTCGGAGGGCGCCGAGCATGCCGAGGCCGAAGAGACAGTTTCAACGCCGAGGGCGCTGAGGCCGTAGAGTCTTCAAAGCGTTCTCGAAGGAATCTCTCTCCGCGAACTCGGCGTGCCCGGCGTTTAATCGTCTCCGCGCGCTCGTACCCCGCAGGGCGCCGAGGATGCCGAGGGCGCCGCGAGGGTTTCAACGCCGAGGGCGCTGAGGCCGGAGAGTCTTCACGGCGTTCTCGAAGGAACCTCTCCGCGAACTCGGCGTGCTCGGCGTTTAA
>DASYQV010000134.1:0-3354 GCA_036005125.1 Vicinamibacterales bacterium | reverse complement strand
CGTCCGCCCATGCTGAAGCCGGTGACGAGCACACGACGCTTGTCGACGGTGTACTCCTCCTGAACCTTGCGCAGAAGCGTCATCACGGCCCGGTCGCAGGTCGGATCGCCCCAGGCGCGAGCCGAACAGTCCGGCGCGACGATGATGGCGCGAAGATCGCCGAGCGCCGGAAGCACGATCTGACGCATGAACTGGCTTCCGTAGAACGCCATCCGCTGGCCGCCGGGGTGAAGCGCCAGAATCAACGGACGGGGCTGCTCCGGACGGTAGTCGTTCGGCACCGAAATCCCGTACGTGATTGTGCCGACGCCCTCCGCCTCGAGCGTCTTGTTCTGGACGCGGGCCGGCGGCGTGGGGATCTGCGCGATCAGGACAGCGAGAAGCACTAGTTTCATTGACTTATTCCTTCTCGTAGGTAGGCCCGTTCACCGTGCGATGCGACAAGAACTGCCAGCGGCCGTCTCGTCGCGCATACACGCGCTCGAACCAGACCGTGAACTCCCTGCGCCCCGGATCCCCGGCCCTGTTACGTGCCCGGTAGCGTCCGTACGTGATCGCGACGTCTCCATGGAGCTCGACCTGGACCGAGTCGAGATCGCGGGCGAGGTACGGGACTTTACCAACCGACGCCAGCCACTGCGCCTTGTTCTCGACGCGCAACGGCGGACGGCCGGTGGTCCAGCCGTCGCCGTGCGTGAAGCTGAAGTCGCTCGAGCAGGCTCGATCGAGAAAGGCAACGTCGCCGCGCACCACCGCCGCCTCCATTTCCCGTTCGAAGGCCAGGACCTCTGCGGCCGGATCGGACGCGGCCTTCTCGCCCGGCGCGAGGCACACGGTCAGCAGCACGAGAACGGACACGATTCGGGCACGCATGATGATCCTCCGCGCCGGAACAGGCTGACGATTGCTCAGGCAGAGTTTACGGCCACACTCCCGATCGAGTCACGCGGATTGTCCTGTGGTCCCGCGGTAGCGCGCTTCCGAGAGCACGACCACGCGCCTCACACGAAACGCTGTTAACATCGCCGCGCCAGCACCTGCGGTCTCGAGCGCCGAAACCCATTTTCGCAGCTTAAGCATGAATGACCAGGCCATCGAGACCTTCGACATTCGTGCGGTCGCTGCCGGACGACGCGATCGAGACACACATCGCTCAGGCGGCCGGGGCGCCGAGCGAGCTGTCACTCATGCATCTCTACCCGATCGACGGAGCGGTTCACCGCGTGGCCAGGGACGCAACGGCCTGGAATGCCCGCGATGCGACGTGGTCGATGGTCATTGCCGGGATCGATCCCGACGAATCCAGAGTCAGTTCTTCGGGGGCACCGCTTCCATGAGCATGGTCAGCGCCGTGTTGAAGCTCGCGGCACCGGCGGCAGCGCCTTTGAAGTGCCCCATGCGCACGACGACGAGGTCGTGTGATGGAACGATCAGTGTCGTCTGACCGCCGGCGCCGCTCATGTAGAACGCCTCCCGCGGCACAGGCAATGCGCGTTCGCCATTGACCCAGAAGAAGGCGCCGTAAACGGGCCGCCTGTCAGCTTTCCAGGCCGGCGCCAGCGTGCTGACGAATTTCACGTACCCGGGCGGAAGAATCCTTTCGCCGTTCCACATACCGTCCTGCAGGTACAGATTGCCCAGTCGGGCCCAGTCGCGCGCCGACGCGAGCTCGTAGCCCTGGGCAAGGAAGTTTCCAAACGGGTCTGTCTCGATGACCATCGTTCGGATGCCGATCTTGTCGAAGAGCGCCCGCTGAGGAAACGACAAGTACTCCTCGCCGCGCCTCTCGACGCCGAGGCGAATGAGATAGTTGATAAGGACCGGATCCGTGTTCCGATAGCGTCCAACGGTATTCGGGGGCCACTGCAGCGGTCGGCTCGCGGCGTATCGAAACGAGTTGACGCTGCCGGTATAGAGATACAGGTGATCCGGATACGGACCGGCGGGGTCGTAGTCGGGATCCTGCGGCGCTCTGCTCCGCAGGCCGCTCGACATGTGAAGAATGTCGGCAATCCGGATGCTGGCGCGAGGATCCCCGGGCGTCTGCCACTCGGGAATGGGCGCAGGTTGCGAGAGGTCGTACACGCCGTCCCTGATGAGAATGCCCATCAGCGTGGCGGTCAGGCTCTTCGCCATCGACCAACCCTCGAGCGGGGTCCGCAGCGTGATGCCTTCGCCGTAGCGTTCACCAATGAGGCGTCCCTTCCACGTGACGACGAAAGCCGCGGTCAACGCCGCCGGTTCGAACGCCGCGTCGATTGCCTGCTTCAACCTGGCGGCGTCGATCTGGGCTGGCAATTGCTCCGTCGGCAGCACATCGCCCATCGGCCATGGCTGCGTCGCCGGGTCGGGAAGTTGGCTCTTCACCGCTACCGGCGTGAACGCAGGTGAGTCGTGCCCGATGGGCAGGGTCACGCATCCCTGGCTTCCGAAGTGCTTCGCCGTGCGCCTCGTACCGTTCGGCACGGTAACGTGAACGGCTTTCGCGCCGCGGTCGATGACCGGCTTACCCAGCTTCGATCGGACGGCGTAGGGAGCCGTGAAAAAACCGACGTTCTCCGCCGCGAAGTCCGGGTCGAGCCCCGTGATGAACACCGCCGAACACATGACCTTCGCAAATCCAGATGCATGATGCTCGAGCGGGTTGCCGGGTGGCGGCACGTACGGGGTGTCGAGCTCCAGCGATTTCGCGCGCGCGATGAGAAAGTCCCGTGCGGAGGATCGCTCTTGCGAGGTCGACGTGGGCTCGCAGAGGAATAGGACGAGCAGAACCAGCAGGACTCTGTTCATGGTGACCTCTCCGCTCCCTGCAACGAGTCGCCCGGCCCGCCGTGGGGTTAACAAGTGTACAGCCGAGAGGTTACCAACAGGCGCACCCTCGGCTGTCTGTGACCGCGTTGATTACTGGTGGGATCGCGCTGGGCGTTTCGCGCGTTCATCCGTGATAGCCCAAACGTGAAAGGGCGCAGAGACCGGTGTCCCTGCGCCCTCGTGTACGTCTTCCCGAAGCCCGTAGCCTGAAGCCAGTAGCCGATCTGCCGTCCTCCGGCTATTCGATATCCCCGCCTCGCGGCCCGAGCGCCTCCTCCGGCTCCACGAGATACTCCATCTCGCGATCCAGATCGAGGTCGTCCTCCGCCGGCTGCGGCGGCGCCGGCGGCGGTGGCGGCTCGTCCGCCGGAATCCGCACGTGGCGATAACCACTCGAACCCGGTGCCGGCGGGAATCAGCCGGCCCATCGTCACGTTCTCCTTCAGCCCGCGCAGGTGGTCGATCTTCCCCGAGATCGACGCCTCCGTCAGCACCCGCGTCGTCTCCTGGAACGAGGCCGCCGAGATGAACGAGTCGGTCGAG
>DASYQV010000133.1:0-3672 GCA_036005125.1 Vicinamibacterales bacterium | reverse complement strand
CCCATCAGCACGAGCACCGGTGTGTAGGAGTAATACGTCACGAGATGGCCGACCACGCCGGTCGACAGGACACCGCCGAGCCCGCTCCCGGCCGCGACCATGCCGAAGACGGTCGCGACGACCGCACGCGGGTACAAATCGACGATGAGAACGCCAAGCGTCACCTGCCATGTAAGGTGAGCCAGAACGACGACGGCGCCGACGGCGACCGCAAGCTCGACGGACGGGGCGAAGGCGACCAGCGCATTGAGCGGCAGCAAGCAGGCCGCCGCCATCATGACGCGCTTCCGGCTGAGGACGGGACTCGTTCCGCGCTTGATCAGCAAACCAGATACCCAGCCGCCGAGCACGGCGCCCACGTCGGCTGCCAGGTAGACAACCCACGCGACCTTGCCGACTTCAACCAGGCTGAGATGACGCGCGTCAGTCATGTACTTCGGGAACCAGAAGAGGTAAAAGTACCAGACCGGATCGGTCAGCACCCGGCTGAGTAGCAACAGCCAGATCTGGCGGCTTGCCAGCAGCGTCTTCCATGACGGCCGGGCCGTGGCTGCCTCCTCGACAGTCGTGGCGTGAGGAGCGACGATCGCGCGCTCCTCGGCCGTAACGCGCGGGTGCTGTTCAGGCTTCCGATAGAGCCATAGCCAGGGGACCACCCACAGTAATCCCACGGCGCCCGTCACGAGAAACGCGCCGCGCCATCCCCACGTGAGCGACACAAAGGCGACAAGCGGTGGCGCGATGGTCGCGCCGAGCGTGGCGCCTGCCGTGTAGATACCCACCACGAGCCCACGCTCCTTCGGTGGAAACCACTCCGCCACAGCTTTGGGCGCCGCCGTGTAGTTGCCCGGCTCGCCCACACCGAGGAGAAATCGGAACGCGCCCAGCGAGAACGCGGAGCGAGACAGGCCCGTCATCATGTTGGCGACCGACCACCAGATCATGAACACGGCCAGGCTTGCGCGCGTGCCGAGCCAATCGGTGAGGCGCCCCGCGAAGAGAAAGGTCACCGTGTACGCCAACAGGAAGGCCTGCACGACGTACGAGTACTGCAGATCGGTGATCCGCAGGTCATCCTGAATCGTGCGGGCCAGTATCGACAGGGTCTGCCGGTCGATGTAGTTGATAACCGTCGACACGAACAGCAGGCCCGCGATCCACCACCGCAGTCCGCGGATCTTGCGCACCGCCACGACGGGCGCTTCCGCTGACGCGACCGGCTGGAGGTGTGCGCTCACCGAGGCAGCGCCGCCTCGCGTATCCGGATACCCAGCCCGGCGCCGGTCGGCGTGTACATGTACCCGTCGGCGAGCACCAGCGGCTCCTCGATGATGGTGTCGCCGAGGGGGTTGACGCCGATCCAGTACTCGCTCGTGATCGTGTTGGGCATGGCGGTGGCCAGATGGCCCGTCGCGGCAAAGTGGACCGCCGAGCCGATGCTGACGTGCGGGGCGAAGCCGACACCGAACGCATCCGCCAGCTCCGCGATCCGCCGACACTCGGTAATGCCGCCAGCCCGGCACACGTCCGGCTGCACGATATCCACACCGCCCCGGCTGACGAAATCGCGGGCTTCATAGCGCGAGGTGAGCGTATCGATCGCAATGGGAATCGTCAGCGCCTTCGCCAGCTCGACGTAGCCGTCAAGATCCTCGGGGAAAATCGGCAGCTCGAAGAAGCCCACGCCGAGCTCCTCGAGCTCGCGTCCCAGCCGGAGCGCCTGCGCGCGATCGTAGGCGCCGGCGGCGTCGGCGTAGATGATGAAGTCGTCCCCCAGTGCTTCCCGGATCGTGCGGACGCTCTTGATGTCCCCGGCCAGGCCGCGGCCGAGCGCCATCTTCAATGCCGTATGACCCTGTGCGCGGATCTGCCTGGCCTCGGCGGTCAGCTGCTCGAAGGCGTCCGGGGGAGCCGAGATAGCGAGCGCGGGCAGCCCCGAGGCATAGACGCGCACCGGATTGCGGAACGCTCCTCCCAGCAACTGGTAGATGGGCACACCGCTCGCCTTGCCCGCCAGGTCCCAGAGCGCGATGTCGACACCGGCGATGGCCTCGAGATAGAAGCCGGCGCGGTGACCGCGGACCCGCATTCCGGCATACATCCGTTCCCACAGCACTGTCGTATCGCGCGGGTCCTCGCCGATGACGATATCGGCCAGCAGCAGATCGATGATCTGCTTGGTGGCCTGCGGAGCGACAGGCGCCTTCGCTTCGCCCCATCCGACCACGCCGTCCGCAGTCGTGACCTTCACGAGCACGGTGTCTATCGTCTTGGAGTAGACGAAGCGGCGGCGCTGCCGCGGAGGATATTCGCAGGAAAGCTCCCCAGGGCCTTTCTCTTCGTTTCCCCACGCACGGCTGCCCCAATACACCTGGCGATCGGTGGGCTGTGCCTGTATCGCGAACGTTTCGACTCGGCTTATTCGCATGCCTCGCTCAGCATGAGCAGGAGCGAGCCCTGGCCCCAGGGATACACGCCGAACCGGCGCGTGGCATACATCGCGTGTTCCCCGACCGGCGTCGCCTCGGTCACCAGTTGCAATGACCCGTCGTCGGCAATCATGTTCATCACCGCCTGTCGGGCCATGCGCGTCATCGCGCCGTACTGCTTCTCATCGAGCATGCCGGCTTCGAACGCGGCCGGCATTGAACTCGCCACCATCGCGGCGAGCGTTGACTCGAGGTAGGTGCCCGGGTCGGCCACGACGGTGTGCCAGAGGCCGCTTTCGTCCTGGCAGCGTATCAGGCCGGCGCAAAGCCTCGAGAGCCGCCACTCGAGCTCCGCGCGCGCGGGACAGCCCCGGGGAATGAGCCGAAGCGTCTCGATGAGGCCCATCAGCGCCCAACCGTTGCCACGCGCCCAGAGTTGCCCGTTACGGCCGCACGCCTCTTCGTGTCCATGGAAGAGCAACCCCGTTTCCTCATCCTGCAGCAGGCGTGCGTACGCGGTTATCTCGTCCAGGCCCTGGTCGATGTACGGCTGCTCACCCGTGATCGTTCCAAGCAGGACCAGAAACGGCGCTTCGTTGTCCATGCAGTCCGCCCAGATCTGGCGCCGCCAGCCGGAGAGGTCTGGCCGGTGCATGCGCGCGCCGTGCGGACCGCAGGGAAACGAGGCGTGCATGGCTCCCAGTCGACGGGCGGCGCGAAGCAGCGGCTCGTCGCCCGTTCGTTGATACACGTTGACCAGCTCCCTCCCTGGCGCAACATGTTCCGCGGGGGATTGTCCGACCTCCCGTCCAGCATACGCTAACAGCAGCGCGCGGACGAACTGAAACATCTCCGCATCGTCAAGGGCTCGCGCGGCCCTGAGCAAACCACGCAGCGCGATGGCTTCGCCGAAGCCCCAGGCCTGGAACTGCCACTGTATGGTTCTCGCCGCTACCCTCCGAAGCAGTTCTTCGTTGCGGGCCGCGCTTCCCCGTCCGCTCGGTGGTGGCATTTCGCGCACTACCTTGGGCCAACGACGACGACGCCGGACACATCCAGCCGCGGAATCGTCACCTCCGCCTTGTCTTCCTGCCAACTGACATCGACCTCGTGGCGGCCCTGATAGTCGGGGCTCAGCCAGACGGCCCGAGTCGCTCCGTTCAACGCGGCGCCGATCTCCTTGTTGTATGCCCGGGGGGCGAGCGTGACCCGCAGGTTCGTGAGGTTGCGGGAGCGGTCGTAA
>DASYQV010000132.1:0-4571 GCA_036005125.1 Vicinamibacterales bacterium | reverse complement strand
TCGCAGCGCCCGTGCTCGCAGCGTCACGTCGGGGGCCTCTGCATCTCGATACCAGCCACCTGGTGTCACATCGACGCGCATGTATTGCTTGAAATCGGCCATGGACGTCCGCACCGCCTCAAGCGTGACACCGCGTGCGAGGCCGGCGCGCCACACACGGGGAGCGACGGTGCCTAGCACGACGTAGTCCGGTGCGTCGCCTTCAGCGGCGACTCCAGAGGCGACGAGCTGTTGCGTGATGTCCGCTGCGTGCGCAATAAGCATCTCGCACACGACACAGAGGCGGCAGGTCTTTCCGAGAATGGTCAATCGCGCACCGGCGGGATGCTCGACGTGAATCACCAGCGGCAGCTTTCGCAGCCGCGTCTGCGCGTTGCATCGTGGACACCTGGTGAACCTATCCCGGACGTCCGGATGGAGCACGAATGAATAACGAGGCGGTAACGCGCCGAGCTGTGGGACCGGTCGGCGCTGATGTGACCGCGTCTCGGACTGTCGCACGCGGAGAGTATACCCGTCATTCGATTCGACGATTCGCCCAATGATGCGTCGCTTGGGCACGGCATGTGGCTTCGAACCCTGCCAGGCGACATTCGCAGACGGTGACGCGCCGGTGTTGACATCCGCGCCTCGATGACCGTAATGTGGTCACATGAGGAACCACTCTGGAACTACGAGCGGGCAGCGCGGGACAAAGACAACGGTGGGCGTTCGGGAATTGAAAACGCACGCCGCACGGATTCTGCGTCGTGTGCGAGAGGCGCGAGCCTCGTACATTCTGACGTACCGAGGCCGTGCCGTAGGCGTGATCCTTCCAATCGAGGGCTCTGACGTTTCTCAAAGCTCGGAAGACGACGGGGCCGCCGCATGGAACGCATTCCTGCGCGCGGGACGGCGCCTGGAGCGCCGATTTCGTCCAGATGTGAGCGGCGTACGTTTGCTCTCGGCAACGCGCCGATAGATGGCTGCCGTTCGAAAGGCGCCGCGGCGGCCGTCACGCAAGAAACCCGCGGTACATCCTCGGTATACCGTTGACGCCAGCGTGTTCGTGAACGCGTTCAATCCTCATGAAGATGGCCACGCCGAGAGTCTGGCGATTCTCGCGGCAATTCAGGAACACGGCGATCCCGTTCTCGTCCCCACGCTCCTGTTGCCTGAAATCGCATTCGCTGTGGCCCGGGCAAGCGATGACGGCGCGGGCGCTGTTCAGTACGCCGACGCCACGGCAGGCCTCTCGCACCTCACGATAGTGACCTTGACTTCCGCGATGGCTCGGCAGGCGGCCGAACTTGCGGCCCTTCACCGGCTGCGTGGTGCGGACGCCGTCTACGTCGGCGTCGCTCGCCGGTACGGAACGACACTGGTGACGCGGGACGATGAGCAGCGCTCACGTGCGGCAGCCGTCATCCCGTGCCAAACACCGGAGGAAGCGCTTCGCAATCGACAGATCCCGAAGCGAACAACGCGATCCCAAGATCGAAAGGCGTGATCTCGCGATCAGATCGAGAGCGATCTGCTGCCTTCGCGGCTCGGCTTTGTCGCAGGCGTAGATGAGGACGTTGGTGTCAAGGGCGGTCATGCAACTCCTCTCGCTTGGGCAGAGGCCCCTTCGAGAAGAACTGCATGCGTGCGATGCCAGCCCTCAGTCGGGCGAGCGCGGCTTCGCGGTCCTCGGGCACCTCGTCGATGGGCTCGACGATCAGGCGGACCCGCTGCTGCTCGCGCAGGCCCAAGTCGCGATCGGGCTTCAAGACGCCCCCGCTGTAGACCGCTTCGGTGTTCTGAGTCATGGCCGAGGTCCTGTTCCCAAGGTACGACGACGGCCCCTACGAGGGCGAGGACCCGCGCTTCGCCTTCGAACCGCAGGTTCGCTCATGGCAAGCCATCTTCTTCTCAGGGAGAATGCCCTGAGCGAGCTTCAGAGTTCAGAGCGAGTCGAAGGGCAAGTCACCTTTCATACAGCTTCAGTTCCCGCCGTCTCCAGTATTTGTGCACGAGCCGACTAACGGTCGTACTGTTCGACCTCAGCCGGACCATCGAGCAACCGAATCGCGGCGTCGAGCGCTGCCGGACTCAGTGCATGTAGCGCTGTGTCGTCTCGAGATCCTGATGTCCGGCCAGCTCCTGGATGGCCCGCGCGGGCGCTCCACGCATCGCTCGACGCGACATAGTGGCAGAGGATGTGAACCCCCGGCTTGACCTCCAGCTGCTGTCGGACATCGGCGGCGTTCACCGCCATCCGCGCAAAGATGCCCCAGGGCGACGCGCCGTACTCGCTGCGCAGCCGAGCGTCCTGACAGCGGCGAGGAAGCCCTCGCTTCCGCTCAAATGTCCCTACTCGGCTTTCGGCTTCCAACTTGATAGAGTTGGCCGCGCACGGTCTGTCGACATCGAACCCAACCAGCTTTGTTCCGAGACCTTATGGCATCGAAAGTCTTCAAGCACACGTGCGCGACTGTGTGCGGTGGCCTGCTCGTGCTGGCTCTGTTCTCGAGCTTCCCGCGACGGCTCACGAGTGTCCAGGCGCAGGCGCCAGACGAGCTCAGCTACACCACGGCGCAGGCCGAGCGCGGACACTCGGTTTACGCGGAACAGTGTGCCTCGTGTCACGGACAGAACCTCGACGATGGTCCGTTTGCTCCGTCGCTTACGGGCCTCGAGTTCCGCACGAAGTGGGGCCAGCAATCGGCCGAGCCGCTCTTCACCTACACAGCGACGCGCATGCCGCCGAACCGACCGGGATCGCTCGGCGACGCGCGCTACACCGACCTCATGGCGTTCATCCTCCAGCAGAACGGATCGCCAGCCGGATCGCGCGAGCTCTTCACGGACGCCGAGTCGCTCAGGACGATGCCTGCCCCGCGGTGGCCGCGCCCGATGGGCGGCGGTGTCACGCGCGGTCTCTCGCTGCCGCCTGCGCCTTCGCGTCCGAATCCACTCGACACGATCATGCCGGTCACCGACGTGATGCTGACGCGGCCTCCCGATGGTGAATGGCTGTCGTGGCGCCGCACCTATGACGCGTACGGATTCAGTCCGCTCAAGAAAATCAACCGCTCGAACGTGAAGGATCTGCGGGTGGCCTGGACTTGGGCTCTTCCGACCGGCGTGAACCAGACGGCCCCGCTCGTGCACGACGGCGTGCTGTTCGTGTACGGCAACGGAGACAAGGTGCAGGCCTTCGATGCCGCCAGGGGCGACTTGCTATGGCAGTACGACCGCCGGCTTCCGACCGGCGTGGCGCCCAGCTCAAAGCGCGGCATGTCGATCTACGGCGTGCGGCTGTACGTGCCGACCTCCGACGCTCACATCGTCGCCCTCGACGTGAAAACCGGGAAGCCGGTGTGGGACAGGCCGGTGGCCGATTCGAAAGGCGGCTACGGTATAACCGGCGGCACGCTCGTAGCGCGCGGCAAGGTCATGGTCGGCACGACGGGCCGCGCTCCGGGAGGCAACTACATCGTGGCGCTCGATGCCGAGACCGGCAAGGAAGCCTGGCGCGTCTCGACGATCGCGCGCCCGGGTGAGCCTGGCGGCAACACGTGGAACGACATCCCGCTCGAAGCGCGACAAGGCGGATCGGTCTGGATTCCAGGCAGCTACGACGTCGTCCACAACCTGGCCCTCTTCGGGCCTGGCAACACGTATGACACGCTGCCGCTGCGCGACAAGGTCAACAAGCCCGGCGTGACCAACGACGGCCTCTATCTCGATACGACACTGGCCATCAATCCAGACACGGGCAAGATCATCTGGTACTTCCAGCACCAGGCGAACGGTCAGTGGGACCTCGATTGGGCATTCGAGCGGCAGGTCATCGAGCTGCCCGTCGGCGGCACGACCAGACGGGCGATTGTTACGACGGGCAAGCAGATGATCTTCGACTTCGTGGACGCCGAGACCGGACGCTATCTGACGTCAGCCGATATCGGTCGCGAAGCGGGTCTGCAGAACGTGGTCACCGCGATCGACCCGAAGACCGGCGCCAAGATCGTGGATCAAAGGCTCGTGCCCGGCGACGGCCAGACCAAGATGGTCTGCCCGCACGTCGAAGGCGGCCGCGACTGGATGCCGACGTCGTTCGACCCCTCGACGAAGATCGTGTACGTGCCGTGGGACGAGGCCTGCATGGACATGAGCCCTGTGGTCAAAGGCGAGCGCGGCATGCTGACCACCGGCGTGCGGTGGACGATGCATCCCCGGGACGGCACGGACGGCAAGTACGGACGGCTGGAGGCGGTTAACCTCGAAACGAAGCGAACCGTCTGGGTCGAGCGCCAGCGCGCGCCTCTGTCGTCGGGCGCGCTCGCGACGGCCGGCGGCCTCGTGTTCGTCGGCGGCCTCGACCGCATGTTCAGCGCCCACGATACGCGAACGGGCGCACGCCTCTGGCAGGTGCGCCTGAACGACGTGCCCGCATCCGTGCCCATGAGCTACGCGGCGGGCGGCCAGGAGTACATCGCCGTCATCGCCGGCGCCGGCAATCCGCATACGCTGTCGTACAACCAGCTCGTCCCGGAGCTCAAGAATCCACCCGGTCTCGGCACGACGCTGTGGGTGTTCGAGGTGCC
>DASYQV010000131.1:0-17931 GCA_036005125.1 Vicinamibacterales bacterium | reverse complement strand
GGTTTGAGCTCGGTTGCGATCGCGGAGGTCATCTGGGTTGTCGTCGCGGTGCCACCCAGGTCGGGTGTGCGCACGGCGCCTGCGGCAAGCACCTGCTCGATCGCGGCAACGACGCGGGAGGCTGCCTCCCGCTCGCCGAGGTGCTCCAGCATCATTGCGCCCGCCCAGATTGCGCCGATCGGGTTTGCGACGCCCTTCCCCGCAATGTCTGGCGCCGAGCCGTGAATCGGTTCGAACATCGATGGGTACTCGCGCTCCGGGTTGATGTTCCCGCTGGGCGCCAGGCCGAGGCTGCCGGAGATGGCCGCGCCGAGATCCGTCAGGATGTCGCCAAAGAGGTTCGAGGCGACGATGACGTCCACCGTTTGCGGCGCCGTGATCATGCGCGCCGCCAGCGCGTCCACGTGATACTTGCGCAGCGTGACGTCCGGGTAGTCCTTCTGCACCGACGCGACCACCTCGTCCCAGAGCACCATCGAGTGCTGCAGCGCGTTCGACTTGGTCGCGCTCGCGAGCAGCTTGCGGGGACGGGACCGGGCAACGCCGAACGCGTATCGCACGATGCGTTCGATGCCGTGGCGCGTGAAGAGACCCGTCTGCTCGGCCACCTCATGCGAGGTGCCGACGTGGATCCGTCCCCCGAGGCCGGCATACTCGCCCTCGGAATTCTCGCGCACACAGACCATGTCGACGTCGGCAGGTCCGCGGCCGGCGAGCGGGCATGCGACGGCCGGCATGAGCCGCATCGGCCTCAGGTTCACGTACTGCTGGTAACGCTGTCGCAGCGGAAGGATCAGCTCCCACACCGAGACGTGGTCGGGCACGCGCGGATCTCCAATCGCGCCCAGATAGATCGCGTCGAAGGCACGGAGCCGCTCGAAGCCGTCGGCGTCCATCATGCGTTGGTGCTGCAGATAGAACTCGCAGCCGTACGGGAACTCGGAGAACTCGCACGTGAACCCGCCCTGCTCGGCGGCACGCGAGAGGATCTCCATGCCGGCGGGGATGACCTCTCTGCCAATTCCGTCCCCGGCGATGACCGCAATTCGATGGTGTCTCATGGCTCTCCAACCCCACCGCGCAAAGTCCGCGCGGTGGGGGCCCAGTGCCTACATGCCTGGCGGCGTGAATCGGCCGTCGGCCGCCAGCCAGCCGCCGTCCGCGAACAGGATCGTTCCAGTGACGTAGCTTGCCGCATCCGAGATCAAAAACAATGTCGGGCCGACCATCTCGTCGGCCGATGCCCAGCGCTTCAGGATGCTCTTGTTGGCATAGGCATCGTACCACTCCCGCTGGGCTTTGATGGGCGCGGTCAGCGGCGTATCGACAATGCCCGGTGCGACAGCGTTCACGCGGATTCCGGACGCGCCGAACTCGGTGGCGGCGGTGCGAACGAGCTGCACGATACCAGCTTTGGTCGCCGCGTAGACACCCTGTCCCGGCTCGACCACCAGCGAGCGAATCGACGAAAAGATGACGATGCTGCCCGCTCCGCGTGGCATCATCAGCCTTCCCGCCGACCTCAGCACGTTGAAGGTGCCTTTCAGGTTCACACGCACGACGAGGTCGAACTCGTCCTCCGCGTAGTCGAGCAGCTTCTTGCGGACGTTCACCGCCGGCGTGCAGACGACCGCGTCGAGCTTCCCACCGGCATCGGCAACATGGTCCAGCGTCTCGTTGAGCGCGTCGCCGTCGGTGACGTCCACCGCGCCGCCGTCGGCGTGCCCGCCAGCCTGACGAACGCGGTCGGCCGTCGCGAAGGCAGCCGGCGCTGCCAGGTCGAGGCAGAAAATGTATGCGCCCTGCTCCGCGGCCCCTCGCGCCACCGCTTCGCCAATGCCCGAACCTGCGCCAATGACCGCGACGACCTTGCCGTCGAGTCGAAAGAGGTCAGACATAGACCGGCTTTCTCCGGACGACCATCACCGCCGCGAACGCGATCGCGCCGGCGACGATGCCCGTGAGATTGGGGTCGAGCCATCCCGGCCGCGCCGGCAGCACGAATCCGACGATGAACAACGTGAGCACGCCGGTCGCAATCGCGGCCAGCGCCTCCGGTTCGCCGGTGCGCCTCGTGAAAAGGCCCCCGAGCACCGGGACGAACAGCGTGACCCCCAGGAGCGAATAGAAGATCGTCAATGCCTGCACCACCGTGGCGAGATACACCGACAGCACGACGCCGAGCGCGCCGCCGGCCACCGAGGTGGCACGGGCGACGCGCAGGAGCTGTCGATCGTCTGCCTGCGGATTGATGTGGCGCTTGTAGAGATCCTGCGACAACGTTGTCGACAACATGAAGAGGACCGCGTCGCAGGTATCGACCTCGGTGGAGAACACCGCCGAAAGCGCGAGCGCGCCGAGCCATGCCGGGAGCTGCGTGAGGAGAACCGTGGGCAGCACGGCATTCGGGTCCGTGATTCCGAAATTCGCCGTACGGGCGGCCATGCCGAGCAGCGTCGGCACGAACGCAAAGAGCAGCAGGCCGATTGCGTTCAGCGTGATGCCTCTGACGAGCGCGCGTTCGTTGACCGCGCCATACGCTTTCTGGATGAGTCCGGGTGAGACCACGAACGCCGGAAACGTCAGGAACAGGAGCGTCCACCCGGATCCGGGACCAGCACTGTAGAAGAAATCGCCGAACCAGGGCGGCCTGTTGGGCGCGATCAACGCGGCCATGCCGCCGACGTGCTCGACCGCCACCGGCAGCGCCACGAGGAAGCCGGCGAGCATGATCACGAGCTGCACTGTATTGACCCACGCGGTACCGAGGAGGCCACCTGCCGCGAAGTAGATCGTCATCACACCCGCGCCAACGAGTGACCCGGCCCACCGCGGAATGCCGACAATCACATTGAGGATAGCGGCGCCCGCGATGATCTGTCCGGCAAGGATGGCCAGCGAGCCGAACGCAATGAGCACCGACACGACACCGCGCAGGTGTGCCCCGTACCGGAACTCCAGGTAATCACCGGTCGTGTAGAAGTTGTGCTGCTTGGCCAGCCGCCAGAGCGGCGGCGCCACCCAGAACGCGAACACCAACGAAGCGAGGCCCGCCGCGCCAACCCACCACCAGGCGCTGATCCCGTCGCGGTACGCGAGGCCCGCCACGCCCACCGTGGACCCGGCCCCGATGTTGGCCGCCAGCATCGACGCGAGGATCAGACCGGGACCAAGCGATCGTCCCGCTACGAAGAAGTCGGCGCTCTGGCGCACGAACCGCGCGGTCCACAGGCCGAATGCGACGATGCCCACTGAGTAGACGATAAGCAGGAGAAGGTAAATGTTCATGGGTTCCCCGCCGGCTCAGGGCTTAGGGCTTAGGGCTTAGGGCTCAAGGCTTAGGGCCGGATTCTTCACCAAAACGTCGAACGTTTCACGAGAATCACGCCCTAAGCCCTGAGCCCTAAGCCTTAGGCCTGGCTGGTTCCAGCTCGACGCTGAACAGCTTGCGTCCGGAGAGATCGTGCAGGCCCACCGTCATCGCCTGCGTCTTCGCGTCGATCCGCATGGTGCCGAAGAACTGCAGCCCGTCGCTTGGCGGGCGGTTGGGCTTCATGCCGCGTGAGACGCCGATGAACTTCACCTCGGGCCCGAAGGTGCGGTCGAGATCGTTTGGCGGGAATGTCCCCGCGTGGAGGGGTCCGGCGACGAACTCCCAGAATGGATCAAAGTCGGTGAACCGGGCGCGCGACGGATCGTAATGGTGTGCGGCGCAGTAATGCACGTCACCCGTGATCCAGACGACGTTCGGAATGCGCCGATCCCGGATGAAGCGGAGAAGGTCGGCAATTTCGAGCTCGCGTCCGAGCGGGGCGCCATCGTCGGCGTTCGCGAATGCCTCGTAAAACGACGGGGGGTCGCGTACGACGAGGCCAATCGGCAGATCGCTGGCGATCACCTTCCAGCGTGCGCGGCTCGAGACGAGTCGCCGCTTCAGCCACTGTAACTGCGAGGAGCCGAGGAGCGCCGAGGTGTCGTCCAGCACCGTTTGTCGATTCACCGTATTCGGCCCGCGGTAGCTCCGCAAATCGAGCGCGAAGACTTCGACCGTCTCGCCGTAGGTGACGGTCCGGTGAATGCGCTCCGGATCGTCGGCCTGGAGCGGCAGCGGGTTGTACTCGAAGAACGCCTGGCGGGCGCGCCGCCAGCAGTGCCGCGCTCTTGACGGCGCGATAGCGGGCGTCGTCATCGAGGTTGCGCGTCGGGTACCAGTTGTCTCGCACCTCGTGGTCGTCCCAGAGGACGATTTGTCCGACCTCGGCGTTGAAGCGGCGCATGTGCTCGTCGAGGAGGTTGTACTGGTAGTTGCCCCGGAACTCGTCGAGCGTTTCGGCGGCCTTTGTTTTCGCAGGCGTCACCACGTTGCGCCAGGTGCGACCGCCGTCGAGCGTCACCTCGGTCTGGAGGGGCTGGTCGGCGTAGATCGTGTCGCCGCAGTGAATGAAGACGTCGGGCTGTGCGCGTCGCATCATGTCGTAGAGGCGCAGCCCGCCCCAGTCGGGATTGATTCCCCAGCCCTGTCCAACCGTGTCGGCGGACCACGCGAGGGTGACGTCACGCCGGCCGGAAGACGGCGGCGTCGCAAAGCTGCCTGTCACCGGCTCACTCCACGCGCGCAGATCGGAGAGGTCCTGGAAGATCACGCGGTAGAAGATGCGTTGACCGTCAGCGAGGTCGGCGAGGACGACGCGTGCGGTGTAATCAGACGATTCGAGTGCCGCGGGACCGGTGGCGCGACGGACGTCGCGGAAGCTCTCCGTCGTCGAGTACTCGACGAACATCCGGGCCGCGCGGTCGCCGCGACTCCAGATGACGGCGCGGCCGGCGCCGACGTCGCCGGCGGCCACGCCCTGCGGGACACGTGGTCGCGCGCCCTCGGCCCTGACGATGGCCGGCGCCCGGCCGGCCCAGCTGCGTTGCGGTACGAGCAGAGCGGTCGCGCCGGCTGCAAGCGACCGTCGGACGAACGTGCGCCGGCCCATTTGTCGTTGCGACGTCATCGTCGCGCCATGATTTAAAAAACTGCCAACCTTGAGTCGACCTATCACCAGGGTCAGACCCCGGTCTGACCCCGGTCTGACCCTACCTCAGCCGCGCAGGGACGGTGCCCAGATCGCGTGCAGACGGCAGACCTGATGAGCTCTGCGCCTGCGTGGCGGCGCGCACGATCGCCTCCGCCATCGCATCGGCGGCGAGCGCTCCAATCAGGGTCAGATTCGCGTTACCGTTCCATGTGCCGGTGGCAAGCGCAAACACGGTGTCACCATCACCCACCGTGTGCGAAGGATTGATGGCGCGCGCCAGGCCATCGTCGGCCATCAACGCCATGCGGTTGGCATCGGCCTTCGTGAGCTTTGCGTTCGTGGCGACGACGCCGATGGTGGTGTTCTCGCCCGGCCGCGGCTGCGGCGTACCGAGACCACCCGCACGCAGCAACTGGCGCACATCGGCCAGCCCTTTGCCATCCGGCGTGCGAACGCCCGCGACCACTCGTCCGGTCTGCGGATCGATGATGTCGCCAACCGCGTTGACCGCCACGATGGCGCCCACGACGAGGCCGCTCGACAGGCTGATAGCTGCCGAGCCTATGCCTGCCTTCATCGGCAGCCCGCGCCCTCCGGGATATCCCGCATGCTCGATGAACCCGCCCATCTTGCCGACGGTGGCGCCCGCTCCCGCGCCGACATTGCCTTCAACGACCGGCCCGTTGCTTGCGACGCCCGCAGCTTTGTAGCCGCATTCCGCCGTGGGCCGCACCTTGGCGCCGCCGCCGAAGCCAAGGTCCATCAGAATTGCCGCGGGCACGATCGGCACGACGCCGGCCGCCACCTTGTAGCCGATATTGCGCTCCTCGAGGTAACGCATCACACCCTGCGCCGCGTCAAGGCCGTACGCGCTTCCGCCCGAGAGCACGACGGCGTTGACCTTGTCGACCAGGTTGAGCGGATTGAGGAGATCGGTTTCGCGCGTGCCGGGCGCGCCGCCTCGCTGTGAGACGCCACCGACAGCGCCGTCTCCCTCCACGAGGATTACTGTGCAGCCAGTGGGCCGTTCGGTCAGCGTGTGATGACCAACCTTGATGCCCTGCACCTCGGTCAACCCCTTGGAACGCACGGCCTCCACCCCGGCGGTCGGCCGTTGGCGGACCGCGAAACCAGTGCTGGCTGAGTCGCGGTCGCGAGCGACCGCGACAGGGGAAACGCGCGGTGGGGACCCCGGAGCCTCCACCCCAACGCGCTCGAAAACGCGCGTTGGGGACCCCGGGGCCTGCGCCTCGAGCCGCACCGCAGCAACCGCCAGCAGGCCGGCACAGGCGGTCGCGGACATCTTGTTCATGATCACGTCAGTGGCTCCGAAACATCCGAGCCGGCTACAGGCTTCAGACTTCGGGCTCCGGCCCTGATTCTGGTGAACCGTTGGACGCTGGTTCAGTTGATTCAGGACCGAAGCCCGCAGCCCGAAGCCTGAAGCCTGCTCAGAACTGCCTCGACCACTCCTTCGGCCACCGTTCCACGACAATCTTCTTGTCAGTGTAGAACTCGACCGCGTCGCGTCCCTGCGCGTGGAGGTCGCCGAAGAAGCTGCCCTTCCATCCGGAGAAGGGAAAGAATGCCATCGGCGCGGCGACGCCGATGTTCACGCCGATGTTGCCCGCGCGGACCTCGTAGCGGAACTTTCGCGCGGTGGCGCCGCTCGTCGTGAAGATGCACGCCATGTTGCCGAACGCCGATGCGTTCACCGCCGCAATCGCATCGTCCAGCGTTGCGGCATTGACGAGGCTCAGCACCGGGCCGAAGATTTCCGTCCGCGACAGCTCGCCTGCAGGCTGCGCGATCTCGAGCACGGTCGGCCGGATGAAGTTGCCGCGCTCGAACCCCTTGACGTGCGCGCCGCGACCGTCCAGGAGCACCGTGGCACCCTCGGCAGGTCCTCGATCCACCAGGCGCTCGATCCGCTCGCGGCTTTCGGGCGTGATGACGGGTCCCATTTCGACGTCCGGCTCGAGCCCATAACCAACCCGCCGCGCGGCAGCCGCCTCGAGGAGGCGCGGCGTGAACGTCTCGCGCGCATTTCCCACCGGCACCGCCACGGACGCGGCGAGACAGCGCTGGCCCGCGCATCCGAACGCCGAGTCCATGACGAGCTTGACCGTCATGTCTGGGTCGGCATCGGGCATCACCACAATCGGGTTCTTCGCGCCTCCCTGGCACTGCACGCGCTTGCCAGCCCTTGCCGCGCGCTCGTAGATGTAGCGTGCCACCGGCGACGAGCCCACGAACGAGATCGCCCGCACGTCGGGATGGTCGAGCAGCGCGTCAACAGTTTCCTTTCCGCCATTCACGAGCCCCACCACTCCGGGCGGCAGGCCCAGGCGGTCGATCAGCGCGAATACCTTCTGCATCGTCAGCGGCACGCGTTCCGAGGGCTTGAGAATGAAACAGTTGCCGCACGCCACCGCGTACGGCAGGAACCAGAGCGGAATCATTCCCGGAAAGTTGAACGGCGTGATCGCCGCGACCACACCGAGCGGCTGCCGGAGCATGATCTCGTCGATGCCGCTGGCAATGTCCTCGACGTTGTAGCCCATCGCCAGGGAAGGAATACCCGCGGCGACCTCGACGTTCTCGACGCCTCGACGCAGCTCGCCGCGCGCCTCCCCAATCGTCTTGCCGCACTCCATGGTGATGGTTCGCGCGATGTCGTCGAACTCTTCCTCGAGCAGTTGCTTCATGCGGAACAAGTACTGAATCCGCTCGGTGGGCGGTGTCCTCCGCCACCCCTCAGACGCCTGCGACGCGGCTGTAACCGCGCGATGCACCTCGTCGGAGGCGGAGAGCGGAACGCGCGCAAGCGTCTCGCCCGTTGCCGGATTGCGGACCTCGAGCGTGTCGCGGCCGCCGGGTGTCTGCCACCGTCCGCCGATGTAGTTGGCGAGCACGTCTGTGTAGGCTGCAGTAGTCATGTTACGTCCCTGTCAGATCGAGAATCGAGAGCGCCAGCACCTTCGTGGCGTTGACCAGATCGTCCACGCCGCACCATTCATCCGGCTGGTGCGCGAGGTCGAGAATTCCGGGGCCGTAGGCGACGCAGTTCCGAATGCCGCCGATGCGGTCGACGTGCTTGTGATCATAGGTGCCCGGACTGGCCACGTGCGTGGCGTGGCGGCCCAGCACCCGTTTCACGCTGCGATCCAGCGAGCGGACGAGCGGCGAATCCTCGGCTGTGCTCACCGGATGCACGATCATCAGATCGCGCAACTGGTAATTGAGCCCGGGTGTCTCGCGCGCCGTCCGCTCGAGCAGCGCCTGAATCTCCGCCTTCGTCGCATCGAAGCCTTCCTCGAGCAGGAAACGCCGATCGAAAACGGCGCGACACCGGTCGGCCACGCACGGCGTCTGAAGGCCGTCGACCGGCTGACCTCCCATGATGGCGTTGATATTGATCGTCGCATGACGGGCGGCATCGGGCACAACGGGCATCGCGGTCGTCCTCGCGGCGAGAGCGGGCACGAGCTCTCTTCGGATACGGTCGAGGATGAGGCCCATGTGCTCGATGGCGCTGACGCCGAGAAACGGCATGCTGCCGTGGCCGATCCGGCCCTTGGTCTCTACCTCGAACCAGTACACGCCGCGGTGTCCCAGGCAGATGCGGTCCACGTTCAACGGCTCGGGGATGATCACGTGGTCGATTCGATCGGCGCTCAGGCGGCGCCGCTCGGCCAACCACGCGACGCCCGCGAAGCCGCCACTCTCCTCGTCAACCGTGCCGCTCACCTCGACGCTGCCGGCCAGGTCGACGCCCGCGCGACGGATGGCTTCGGCCGCGTAGACGGCCGCCGCAATGCCGGCCTTCATATCGCAGGCGCCTCGACCGTAGATTCGTCCATCGCGCACGACGCCGCCGAACGGGTCGACCGTCCATCCGGCCCCCGCGGGAACCACATCCAGATGGCCGTTGACGTGTACTGCCGGACGATCGGATCGACCGCGCCGGAATCCCACGACGTTGATGCGCGGATGCGCGCGCGTGTGCTCGGGTCGACCTTCGGCGGCCATGTAGTCCACCTCGAACCCGCAACGCGCCAGCGTGCCGCCGATCAACCGCGCGCAGTCCTCGTACGCCTCGCCGGGAGGATTGAGGGTAGGGACGCGAATGAGCGCGGACGTGAAGTCGACGATTTCGTCGGTCGCATCTTCGACGGCCGAGAGCACCTGGTCGACCGTCCGCGGGGCGGGTGGCATGACCGTCGTAATTACTGTAAAGCTGTAAGCTTGTCAAAGATCCGACCTCGCGCGCCGGCCTGACATGGTGCAGACTAGGGTCATGTCGCTCACTGCTACGACCCTCACGGGCAAAGAGATCGTCGAGCTCTGCCGACGCCACACCATTTTCGAATGGTCGGCGCAGGCCGCCGTGGACCCGATTCCAATCGCGCGCGCGAAAGGTATCTACTTCTGGACCCCCGAGGGCAAACGGTTCATCGACTTCAACAGCCAGTTGATGTGCGTCAATATCGGCCATGGGGACGAGCGCGTCATCCGCGCGATCGTCGACCAGGCCTCCACGCTGGCCTACGCGGGTCCGTCCATGGCGACCGAGGCGCGCGCGCGGCTTGGCGTCAAGCTCGCCGAGATCTCGCCAGGCGACATCGACACCTTCTTCTTCACCAATGCAGGCGCGGAGGCGACCGAGAACGCCATCCGGATCGCGCGTCTCGTCACCGGACGCCACAAGATCATCGCGCGCTATCGCTCGTACCATGGGGGCACCGCGGGCAGCCTCACGCTGACAGGCGACCCGCGGCGCTGGGGCGCCGAGCCGGGCATTCCCGGTGTCGTTCGCGTGATGGATCCCTATCACGGCATCGAGCGCGGCTGGGACACGGCGGAGCAGGCCCTTACGCATGTCGAGGAGGTCATCCAGCTCGAGGGACCGCACACGATCGCAGCGTTCATCCTCGAAACCGTGACCGGCACCAACGGGATCCTCGTGCCGCCGGACGGGTACCTGCAGGGCATCCGGAAGATCTGCGACAAGCATGGGATCCTGTTCATTGCCGACGAAGTGATGTCGGGATTCGGTCGCACCGGCGAATGGTTCGCGATCAACCACTGGAACGTGGTGCCGGACCTGCTGACGATGGCCAAGGGTCTCACGAGCGCCTACGTGCAGCTCGGCGCAGTCGGCATGCGGCGACCCGTCGCGGCCCACTTCGAGAAGAATGTCTTTTACGGCGGGCTCACCTACGGCAGCCACCCGCTCGCCTGCGCCGCGGCGCTGGCGACGCTCGCGGTCTACGAGGAGGACAAGCTGATCGAGAACGCCCGCCGCATGGGACGGCTGATGGCGGACCTGCACGCCGACCTGCAGGCTCGTCATCCGTCGGTTGGCGCCACTCGCAGCATTGGTCTGTTCGGGATCGTCGAGCTGGTTCGGAATCCGAAGACGCGCGAGGCGATGGCGCCTTTCAACGGCACCTCACCCGAGATGCAGGCGCTCGGCAGGTTCTTCCGTGAGGAAGGGCTCTACACGATAGTGCGTTGGAACGCGTTCTATACGAACCCGCCGCTCTGTATCACCGAGGCCGAGATGCGCGAGGCGTTCGCGATTATCGATCGCGGTCTCGAGATTACGGATCGCGCCGTTAAGTGAAAGTACGTAGGCCCGGTCTCTAGACCGGGCTCGGCGCCGCATCTCTAGACCGGGCTCGGCGCCGCATCTAAAGATGCGGCCTACGTACGGCGCTATCGAATCGCCGCGAACGTCTTCGTCAGCCAGTTCGTGATTGCGGTCGTGACGTCTTTGCTGACGTTGCGGTCGGGGAGCGAGCCGTACTCGCTCACCTCGCCCGTGGTGGCGGGCAGAAGGAGATGATTGACCCCGCGGACGGTGGCAATCTCGACGCCCTTCGAGTTGCGTTTTTTTCGAGCAAGGTCAGCGAGCCGCTCGGCATGCGCGACGGGCACCTGCCGATCCAGCTCGCCGTGCAGGATCAGAAGTGGTTGCTTGACCCGCTCGAGGACCTTCGCGGGGTCGTAGGCGAGCAGACTCTGGAACCAGGCCGTATCCGCCTGCTTCTTCAGCTCCGGCGGAATGCCTTCCCAACCCTTTCCGGTCAGCACTGCGGAGTGGATCTTTTGTTGAAGCTCGATCTTCGCCTGACGCTCGGCGTCCGGCGTCTTCAACTGCTCCAGGAGGTGACGCTGCTGTTCGAGAATGAGCTCCGCGCCCGTGGAGGCCGACGCTGCGATCGTGACGACCGCCGCGATATGATCGTCACGCGCAGCCGCCTGAAGGGCGACCCAGGCGCCCTCGCTGTGGCCAACGAGCGCGATCCGCTTCGGATCCACATCCTTGCGGCGCGACATGTATCTGACAACGTCGCGCGCGTCCTCCGCCAGATCGCCAAGGGTCGCTGACTCTGCGCGCCCGCCCGTCTGACCGTAGCCGCGCTTGTCGTAGCGGACGACGAGAAAGCCCGCGTCAGCGAGCGCGCCGGCGAGCTGACCGAGCGTCGGGACGCCAGCGGCAATGCCGTCCCGATCGCCGACGCCGGACCCCGAGAGCACCACGACGGCGGGGACGCGCGCGGCCTGCGTCTTCGGACGCGTGAGGGTGCCCGCGATATTGAATCCGCTCGCCGGGATGGTCACGGCCTCGTCGCCGGGATTGGAATATACCTGCGTCCGCGACGTCGACGCCGCGAGGTCTTCGCGGACGACGTCGAGCGACTGCGCCGGCACGGTCAGTCGAATCAAGTGGCCCTGCTCGTCTGCGGACAGCTGCGCCGTGAGCTCACCTCCAGGAATGGGGAATCCCAGCTCGTAACGTCGCACCGTGAAAGTGGTCGAGCCCGTCTGCACGCGATCGGTGGTAACGGATTTGATGGTGACCGGAACTTCGGCCTGGGGCGCAATGTAGACCGTCACCCGTGCCCCCGGAGCGACACCGGCGAGCCGGCGCGTGAGCGCCTCGTACGCACCGAAGAACAGGTTCGGCAGCACGATCGTCTGCAGCGAGACCTTGTCGGTCTTCGCGAAGGGTTTGCCAGCCTCGACGCCTTCGGTGGCCGCTTCGCCGTTGGCAAACGTCGTGCGAACCGCAACCTCACGGAGCTGCGCGGTCGCTTCGATCGTCAACTCCTCGGGAATCCACTCCGGTCGATAGCGGATCTCGGCACGACGCGTAATGAGATCGAATGGTGGGGAAAGCCGGTTCCGGCTCGAGATTACAGTCCCATTCGCGTCGGTGCTGACGGTGACATCCTCACGGCCCACCGGGGTGCCGCGCAGGAACACCATGAACCCACGCGTGTCCGCGGCGGCCGTCACGGGCTGCGCCGCGTTCGGAGCAGCCTGAGCCGCGACATCTGCGGAACCGCTCCGGGCAGAGGCCGCGAGGAGCGTCACCAGCGCACATATAAAATAAGAAGCACGCATCGCTGTCACGATCGTATCAAACGCTCAAAATCGCAAAATCACAAGTTACAAATCGCAGATTCAAAGATGCTTCAAGAGGATTATCGCGCCATCATCGAGGGCGCGGCGATCACAGCCGTGACGCCCCGAGGCCGCATTGCCGTGTCCGGCCGCGACCGCGCGTCTTATCTGCAAGGGCTGCTCACCAACGACATTCAGGCGCTTCGGCCACAGACCGGGTGTTACGCGGCCTGGCTGACGGCGCAGGGCCGCATGACGACCGACATGAACGTGCTGGAGTCGGGTGACATGATCCTGCTGGACGTGCCCGCCGCGCGGACCAGCGACGTGCTCCAGCGGCTCGACATGTTCATCTTTACCGAGGACGTGCAGGTTGCGAATCTCTCGGATTCGCTGATCGGGGTCGGCGTCCACGGTCCGGACGCGTCACGGGCCCTCAAACACGTGCTGGACGTCAGTGGTCTGTCCGACTGGGCCGACTTTCAGAATGTGCGCGTCCCGCACGACGGAACATCCGTCGTCGTCGCGCGTATCGATCAGCTCGGCGTTCCGGGCTTCACGATCTACGTCGATCCCGCCAGCGCGCCCGAGCTTGTCGCGGGTCTCGAGCGCGCGGGAGCCGTTCATGTCGACCAGCCGGCCGTAACCGCCGCCCGGGTCGAGGCCGGCTATCCACTCTTCGGCATCGACATGGACGACGACATTATTCCGCTCGAGGCGGGGATTGAGGGCCGCGCGATCTCGTTCACGAAAGGCTGCTATGTCGGTCAGGAGGTCGTGATTCGCATCCTCCACCGGGGTCACGGGCGCATCGTGCGAAAGCTGGTCGGGCTTCGCTTCGAGGGCGAGGACCTGCTGGCGCCGCTCGTTCGGCTGCATGCCGGCGGCCGGGACATCGGTTTCATCACGAGCAGCGCGCTGTCTCCACGGTTCGGCGCAATTGCCCTCGGCTACGTCCACCGCGACTTCGTCGAGCCCGGCTCACGAGTGGAGGCGGACGCCTCTGGCGTGAGGGTGGCGGCGACGGTCAGCGCGCTGCCGT
This sequence comes from Vicinamibacterales bacterium, assembly GCA_036005125.1. GTDB lineage: Bacteria > Acidobacteriota > Vicinamibacteria > Vicinamibacterales > UBA2999 > DASYQV01. The sequence continues at coordinate 4,449 of DASYQV010000131.1, read as the reverse complement.
TTCCTCCTCCCTGACCTCCCTGTGAATGAGCGTCGGGACGATCGGAGAAATCCTCTCAGGGAGATCAGGGAGATCACGCAGCTCAGGGCAGGTCAGGGCAGATCAGGCAGATCAACCAGGAGTGGCCCTCGTTTGCGAAAGAAGCAGGATGAGGGCTTCATCAGCGGCGGGGAAGCCCAGCGTCGAGAGCTCTGTACGCGACACCCATCGCATGTCCTGGCCGAGCAGCGGACGTGGCGTTCCCACGAGCCGGCATCGATAGAAGCGGAGCGTCACCGTCTTCTCCGGGTAGACGTGCGTGGTCGCGAGCACGAGATCACCCACCTCGACGTCTGCATCCAGCTCCTCGCGGATTTCCCGCCGGAGGGCCTCGGCGTGCGTCTCGTGTTTATCGATCTTGCCGCCTGGGAACTCCCACAGTCCCTCGAGATGCACGCCGGCCTGCCGGCGGGTCACCAGAAACCGACTGCCATCTTCGATGACAGCCGCCACGACCACGACAGGGTCAGGCGTCGAGCGTCCGGCGCACATGTTCGGCGAGCTGTGTCGGCGTGAACGGTTTCTGCAGGAGTGAGGCTCCTTCCCAGAACGTACCGTGCGCCTTTGCCGCGTCGTAGCTGTAGCCCGACATGTACAGCACGCGCACATGCGGGTGCTGTTCGAGGAGCCGTGCGGCGAGCTCGGGGCCGCTGATGCCCGGCATCACGACGTCGGTGAGCAGCAGGTCCGGTCGTGCACCCCGCGCAAGCCAGTCGAGTGCCTGCTCCGCGTTGCGGGCCTCGATCACGGTGTAACCGCGCTGCCGCAGCGCCCTCCTCGCCAGGACGCGCACGGGCTCGTTGTCCTCGACCACCATGACGGTCTCGGTCCCGCCCACGTCAGACGGATGGGCCTCGGCGGCCTTCTCCGTCTCCATCTCTTCGGGGGTCGCAGGCAGGTAGATCCGAATCGTCGTCCCTCGGCCGACGGCCGTGTCGACGCCGATTGCGCCGCCGCTCTGCTCCACGATGCCGTACACCGTCGCGAGCCCGAGGCCGGTCCCCTTTCCCGCCGCCTTCGTGGTGAAGAACGGCTCGAACGCGCGCGCACGGGTCGCCGCATCCATGCCGGTACCGGTATCGCTCACGGCCAGCACCGCGTACCGGCCCGGCTTCAGGAAAGACGACGGCGCGTCGCCGACGGCGTCTTCATTCGTGGTTTCGATCGTGATGGTGCCGCCGGCAGGCATCGCGTCGCGCGCGTTCAGCACGAGGTTGAGGAGCACCTGGTCGAGCTGCCCGACGTCGGCCTTGATGCGGTGCAGCCCCGGCGACAGCTTCGTCGTCGTCTTGATGTGAGCGCCGATGACCCGCGGCAGCATCTGCAGCAGGCTCATGACTGTTTCGTTCAGGTCGAGCAGGACCGGACGAAGGAGCTGCTTGCGCCCGAAGGTCAGGAGCTGGCGCGTGAGCGAGGCCGCGCGATCGGCGGCCCTGCGAATCTCGCGCACCTCACGCGTGGCGGGATCGGAAGGCGCGAGCCGCTCGAACACGATGTCGGTATGCCCGATGATGGCGGTGAGCAGGTTGTTGAAGTCGTGCGCGATGCCGCCGGCAAGCCGGCCGATGGCTTCCATCTTCTGGGATTGGCGGAGCTGCTCTTCGCGCTCGAGGAGTGCCCCGGTCGCCTGCCAGTCGCGGAGCGCGTAGCGGATCGAACGCTCCAGCTGTGTGCTGAGCAGGTGTTTCTCGACGTAGTCGGCGGCGCCCTCCTCGAGCGCGGCCTCGTCGAGCCTCTCGCTCCCGTACCCGGTCATCAGGATGAACGGCTTGCTGGTACCGTGCGCCTTTGCGTGGCGGATCAGCTCGAGCCCCGTCCCGTCGGGCAGGCGCTGATCGACGAGGTAGACATCGTGCGCATTGTCCTGGATCCGCTTCAGCCCGCGGGCGGCAGTGCCGACCACTTCTATCGTCCGTGCGAAGCGCGCATCGGCAAGCGCCATCTCGAGCAAGGTGGCCGCCTGCGGATCGTCGTCCACGACAAGGATGCGAACGATTTCGAGCTCGCGCCGATTGGAACTGACACGTCCATCCGAACCCGACAGTTGCACCTGGTCATTCATGTATGTCCCGTCGCCGCGACACGGCAAGGGCACCGGGGAGGGCTGGGTAATTTCTACCCTAGCACGATCGGTTATGGATCCGATCTCAACGACAGAATTGTCATCATGCCTCTGGCGTAAAGGGATATGACCGGCAATCCTTTTTCATCGGACAAATCAAGCACTTCGGTTTCCTGGGCGCGCAGACCATGGCGCCGAAATCCATGAGCGCCTGGTTGAAATCGAAAACGTGCCGGCGCGGCACGAGCGCCTCCGAGACGGCCCAGAGGTGGCGTTTCATCGCGTGCGACGTGCGGTTCCCCTTGCCGATGAACACACGGAAGAGCACGCGCGCCACGTTCGTGTCGAGGATCGCCGCTCGCTGGCCGAACGCGAAGCTGCGTATCGCGCCCGCGGTATAGGCGCCAATGCCCTTGAAGGAGCGCAGCGTGGCCTCATCCGACGGGAGCCTCGCGCCGAACCGCGCGACCGATTCGCGCGCGATCGCGTGCAGGCGCTTCGGCCGGATGTTATAGCCGAGCGGCCGCCACGTCGCGGTGACGTCCTCTTCGGGCGCCGCCGCGAGGTCCTCGAGAGACGGATACTTCGTGAGCCACTCGTGATACTTCGGCAGCACACGGTCGACCTGCGTCTGCTGGAGCATCATCTCCGAGACGAGGATGTGATACGGGTCGTCGGTGCGCCGCCACGGCAGATCCCGGCCGTAGGCGCGGTACCATGTCAGGAGCCGCTGACGGAAGCGTCGCCGCTCGGCGGGCGTGGGAAGCGGATCAGCCATCTATAATCGTGAACGCCTGAGCATGAAAATCTACACGAAGACAGGCGACCGCGGCGAGACATCGTTGTTCGACAACACGCGCGTGTCGAAGGCGGATGCGCGTGTGGATGCCTATGGCGAGGTCGACGAAATCAACGCGTGCCTCGGCGCCGCGCGTGCGGCCGGTGTCGATGCCGACATCGGCTCGGCGCTCGAGGCGATTCAGAAGGACCTGTTCGCGCTCGGCGCGCGGCTGGCGGATCCGTCGGCGCGGATCGCCGCGCGGGTGACGAAGGCGGCGATCGGCGAGTCGGACGTCCAGCGGCTCGAAGCGATCATCGACCGGCTGGAAGAAGAGCTGCCGCCGCTCCGCCGGTTCATCCTGCCGGGCGGCGGTCCCGCCGGCGCCGCGCTCCACCTGGCACGCACGGTCTGCCGGCGCGCGGAGCGGCGTGTCATCGCGCTCGGTGGGGACGCGGTGGAGCCGATCCTGATCGCGTACTTGAATCGCCTGTCGGACCTGCTCTTCGTGATGGCGCGCGCCGTGAACCATCGCGCGGGAGTGCCGGAGGTGGAATGGTAGCTTGGACCGCTGTGCGGCTTCGAACCTGAATTTTGTACCCGTTGCGCCAGATCCGCATACGGTCCCAGGCGCGCGAAGCGCGCCAAAGAGACGCTGGCACCCAGTCGCGGGCTCCGCTGGGATATATCAGTGAAGACGGCGTCCTTCCAGGTTCCGGACCTCAACGCTTTCTCTTACCGCATCGAACACCTTCCGCGCCAGCTCCTGTGAGACGCGCTCGCGGATCGCCCCGCACTCCACCAGCATCGTCCCGCGCACGGTTTCGATCGCCACGTCCCAGCGATCGCGCTCGATGCCCTCGGGCCGATCATCGAACCGTGTCGGCTGCGGCGCGGCCTGCGTCTGACGGTTCGACACGACGGCCGCGATCGGCGCGCCATTGATCAGGACGCGCACGGCGACGATCAAATCCTTGTCGATCGACTGCTCGCCGTAGTGGAAGCGGACCGGATCCTCGCTGAACAGAATGAGCTCGTCGCCGGTCGGCACCTCGGCGATCACACGACGTCCGAGCGCCCGCTCGGAGTCCCGGGCCCGTTGCCGCCGCCGCCGGTAATGCTGGAGCGTCGTGGCCAGGCTGGCGGCGACGACAAGCAGCGCAAGCGCCACGATCCACGCGATCAGGTCGCGCACGTCGGTCGATGGAGTTCAGTACAATACCGGGTCCGATGTCGACGAGTTCTAGCGAGGCTCCGCCTCAGACCATCCATCATGTGAGGTGTGAGCTCCGCCTCGCTAGAAACAGTGTTGGTTTTGCCCCGCCTCCGGCGGGGCGCGACGCCTTGAAGGCCATTTGGAAAACTTGACTTACTTGCAGAGAATTCAGGCCTTCAAGGCGTCTGCCGCGACCCTGGAATCGGCCTACGGGGCATGCGAGCACGACGCGCGGGCCCATTACGAGAATTTTCCAGTCGCGTCGCTGCTCCTGCCGCGCGGCATGCGGCCGCACGTGGCTGCGGTGTACGCGTTCGCGCGCGCTGCGGATGACATGGTCGACGAGGGCCAATG
>DASYQV010000130.1:0-4608 GCA_036005125.1 Vicinamibacterales bacterium | reverse complement strand
GCGTGCTGATTCTTGTGGCTGGCCCCCATCTCCTCGAGCGCGCTGGCGCCAAGGTCGGCGCGCAGCAGCTCCACTTTCGACCCGCGACGCTCCCGCACCACGCCGAGATCCTTGAGCAGGGCGAGGACGATTCGAACCTTCGATTCCGGCAGGTTGTGGGCCGCGGCTTTGAGCTCGGTAATGGTGACAGGCTCGGCTCCCGCACGAAGCCGCATCAGGGCGTCGTACATCTGCTGCACATCCTCGAAGCGCGGATAGCGGCCTCCGAGGAAGTACGGCTGTGCGCCATGTTCCTCCACGTGATGAAAGAGAACACAGCGCGCTATCCGTCCATCGCGACCTGCGCGGCCTGCCTCCTGGTAATACGCGTCCAGCGTGGCGGGCATGTTGTAGTGAACGACGAACCGGATGTCGGTCCTGTCGAGGTCCGTCCCGAACGCGCTGGTGGCAATCATCGCGTGGAGCTCGCCGGCCGCGAATCGCGCCTGGTTCTCCTTCCGCTGCTTCGGCGATATCCGGCTGTGGTATTTCGCAACCTTGAAACCGAGCCCGGTCAGGAGTTCGGAGAGCAGATCGACCTGCCGCACGTTCGACGCGTATACGATCCCGACGCCTTCGAGCTTCTGAAGCAGATGCACGAGGTGCTGCCGCTTCTGCGGCTCGTTCAAGGTGCGCGACACCTCGAAATGAAGGTTCGGCCGATACACCCGGGCATCAACGATGTGAGGGTTCGTGAGGCCGAACTGCGTCGTCACGTCGCGAACGGCGTGTGGAGACGGCGCCTCCGCGAGCGCAAGGATCGGCGGCCGGCGGGTCGCGCCGATGGCATCTCGGATCCCGGCGTACGCCGACGGAAGATCGCCTTCCGACCGCAGCGCGCCACGCGTCGAGTCGATCACGATCAGCGCGACCTCCGTCTGCCGCAGCGCCTCCCGGAATTCCTGCGACGCCAGTTGCTCTGGAGTGATCACCAGGATCTCTTTCGATGAGGCGACGCGCTGATTCCTGTTTTGCGAGGCCTCGCGCATGGACGAGGTGTCCGTTTGCACGGTTCCGCTGGTCCTCTCGCGGAGCTCGTCCACCGAGTCGCCCGCCGACACGACAATCGTGGTCCCTGGCAGGAGCAGAGCAGGAAGCTCATAGCTGAGAGACGTGCTCTCCGCTGATGCCATGAGCGCAATCGTGTCGCGCCCGTTGAGGATCGATTCGATGATCTCTTCGTAGCCCGGCGGAAACTGATCGAGCCCGTAAACGTCCCTCAGCAGTCCGCGGATTGAGGCGAGCGTCGGCCGCGCTCGTTTGGGCATGCGCCCGGCTGGTGCAACCGTTGTGCCTCGGCGACATCGGCTGAAATCGTGTCAAAATCGCCGAAATTGTGCCTCCTTCCTCGCGGCCCATTATGGTCGTGGTGGGCGCCGGGGTGTTCGGCGCGTGGACGGCCCATCACCTCCTGACTTCCGGCGCACGCGTCAGCATTATCGATGCGTACGGCGCGGCCAACGCCCGCTCCAGCTCAGGAGACGAGTCGCGCATCGTCCGATTCGGTTATGGACCGGATGAGTTGTACTCCCGCTGGGCGCTCCAATCGCTGACCGAATGGCGGAAGCTTTTCGCGCGCCTGGACGGCGCCGCTGCCCCTCTGTTCCATGCGTGCGGCGTATTGTGGATGGCGAGCAACGCTGCGGATCCGTATACGACCGCGACACTCGACACCGTTCAGCGTCTCGGCCAACCCATCCACGCTCTCGACCAGATGACCCTCCGCACGCGCTGGCCCCATCTCATGACCGACGATATTGGCCTCGCCGTGCTCGAGCCTTCAACCGGCGTTCTGGTAGCCCGCCGCGCCGTACAAACGCTCGTGGCCGACCTCGAGGCGCGTGGTGCGCAGGTGATTCGCGGACGCGCGATGGCGCGGCCTGCCGGGCGGCGACTCGAGTCGGTCTTGCTTTCGGACGGAACGGAGCTCGGAGCCGACGCCTTTGTATTCGCGTGCGGAGCCTGGCTTCCGAAAGTGTTTCCAGACCTGCTGCAGGGACGTGTTCGCCCCACGCGGCAAACGGTCATCTACTTCGGGACCCCGGCGGGTGACGATCGCTTTGGTCCCTCGCACACGCCCGCGTGGGTTGACTTTGGTGCGGGTATCTACGGTGTGCCCGACATCGAAGCGCGTGGCCTGAAGGTCGGGATCGACGCCCACGGTCCGGCATTCGATCCCGACGCGGGCGATCGAGTCCTGGACGCCGAGAGTATCGAGCGAACTCGAGCGTGGCTTCGTCACCGGATGCCCGCGCTCGCCGATGCGCCAATCGTCGAGAGCCGGGTCTGTCAATACGAGAACACGTCAACGGGCGATTTCCTGATTGACCGGCATCCCCAGCTGGAGAACGTCTGGATTGCCGGAGGAGGATCGGGACATGGATTCAAACATGGGCCCGCCGTCGGCGAGTACCTGGCGGGGCTTGTGCGTGGCACGGTGGATCCAGAGCCGCGATTTTCCCTGAGCACCAAAGGCACCGAACCCCATCGTGTCGTGTACTGAATTCATGGTTCGCGATCGTCAATCACCCGATCACGAATCACAAATCATGAATCACAAATCGCCGCTGGGTCTTCCCCGTCCCGTGTGGTTGCTCGGATGGGCAAGCCTCTTCACCGACGCCGCCACCGAAATGATCTACCCGCTGCTGCCCGTCTACCTATCACGGGTACTGGGAGCTGGTGCGATGTCGCTTGGTGTCATCGAGGGTATTGCCGAAGGCGTGAACAGCCTGCTCAGGATTCTGTCCGGCCGGCTGTCGGATCGTTGGAGCCGCCGCAAGCCGATCATCATCGCTGGCTACGCCCTGTCGTCCGCGGCACGACCGTTCATTGCCTTGACGACGTCATGGGTTCAGGTGCTCGCCATACGAGTGATCGATCGCACCGGCAAAGGTATCCGCGGCGCGCCTCGCGACGCGATGCTCGCCGAGCTCGCTGCCAGCGGCATGCGTGGGCGCGTCTTTGGTTTCCATCGGGCCATGGACCATGCCGGCGCGGTGATTGGTCCGCTCATCGCGGCGGCGTTTCTCTTCGCAATGCCGGGCCAGTATCGATTGCTCTTCGCGTTTACCGCGATTCCCGGCGCGCTCGCCGTGTGGATGTTGTTCCGCGTGCCTGAGGATCGGCACGCGCGTCGCGCGACGGCGTCGGGAGTATCCGATGGACCTGGGCCCTCAATGCAACCGGCCGCCACGAAGCTGCCCGGGAGATTCTATGGTCTGCTGGGCATCCTGTTGTTGTTCAGCCTCGCGAACTCGGCCGACGCATTTCTCCTCCTGCGCCTGTCCCAGGCACTTGGTGAGGACGCGTACATCCCGTTGCTCTGGTCATTGCTCCACATCGTCAAAGCATCGCTGTCGATGTACGGCGGCGCCTTGTCGGATCGCGTCGGCAGGAAAGCGGTGATAGTGGCAGGCTGGAGCGTGTACGCGCTCGTGTATCTGGGATTCGCGTTTTCAACGTCGGCCACACCGCTTGTCGCGTGGTTCCTCATCTACGGCATCTATTTCGGCCTGTCCGAGGGCACCGAAAAGGCGCTGGTGGCCGACCTTGCTCCATCCGTGCAGCAGGGCACCGCATTCGGTTTCTACAATGCGGCGCTCGGTCTCGGTACGCTCGTCGCCAGCGTGCTCTTTGGTGTGCTGTACGAGCGTTTCGGACCTGCAACCGCGTTCGGCATGGGCGCGGGACTCGCGGTCGCGGCGTCTCTGTTGCTGCTGACGTTGCCAGTTGGCGGCTTCTCTCGCGCTGACCTCTAGGTCAGCCTAGGGTCTCGCGTACCAGCACGGTATAATCAGAATTTCCCATGTACCGCATTCTGGTCACCAATGATGACGGTGTTCACTCCGATGGGATCAAGGTCCTCGCTGCCTCATTGGCGAATCTCGGCGAGGTCACGATCGTTGCACCCATCCAGGAGGCATCCGCCATCGGCCACGCGCTGACGCTGCGCCGTCCTCTGCGCGTGGAAAGCATCTCTCCAAGGGTCTTTGCCGTAGACGGCACGCCTACCGACTGCGTGAACGTCGCGATTACGCATGTTCTGAAGGACAAGCCGGACCTCATCGTGTCGGGGATCAACAAGGGGTGGAACCTGGGAGACGATGTGACCTACTCGGGGACGGTGGCGGGCGCCCTTGAAGGAGCCCTGCTGGGCATCCCGAGCATTGCGGTCTCGACGCAGAACCGGCGCAACGAGTTCGAGTACGAGTACGGTCCTGCGGGGAAGGCTGCTGCGGCGGTGACGGAGGCCGTCCTCGATCGCGGCATGCCGAAGTTCACCTTCCTCAACATCAACGTGCCCTTCGGACCGAACAAGGGGTTCCGCGTGACCGTGCAGGCCAAGAGGAACCACGTGACGGTGGTCAGCGAGCGCATGGATCCGCGCCACCGCGCGTACTACTGGATCGAGGAAGGACAGAACGAGTGGGAGCCGCACGACCGGTCGGACTATCAGGCCGTGCGCGACGGATACATCTCGATCACGCCCCTGCAACCGGACATGACGGCGCACGACACGCTGAAATATGTCGAGGAGTTGCCGCTAGTGACCGAGAGGGAAGTACG
>DASYQV010000129.1:0-16448 GCA_036005125.1 Vicinamibacterales bacterium | reverse complement strand
CGAAGAGGACGCCCAGCTCGCGCAGCGCAATCAAGGCCTCATCGTTTGGAAACGTGCTGAGCGTATCTGCAAGCGCCGTGTAAAACGCCGGCCGATGACCGCTGTATCCGTTTACGAGCGGCCGGCGATGCTCGAGCGATTGGACCATCGCCGGCGTGCTCTCGATGTCGACGCCGAGCGGCAAGTACACGACGGCGCCACGCGCCGGCTCACGACGAAGCCACTGACCGATCTCGGTCTGCTGCCTTGGGGCCGCGACGAGCGGAATAGGCACATTCAGGAACTCGACAGCCGCGAGAACGATCGCACCAGCCAGAACGGGCGGCGACAGGCGGAAGCGATGCGGGTGGTGTGCGCCGCGCCCCAACTCACGCCATCCGACGGCAGCCAGCGTGGCGAGCGCGAACATGACGAGCACACCGAATCGCGCGGGAGCGCGTACGGCCTGAAAGCCGAACACGAACCGGTGAAGCGTCGTGTAGAGCGGCCCGAACCCGTCGGGCCCGAGCGACAGCGTGAAGCCGATCGCACCGACAGCCGTCATCGCCAGCACGAGCGGCCTCGCGTCTCCGCGCCATCCGAAGGCGATCCCTGCCGCGGCCAGTGCCACGACAATCGCTCCCGGAAACAACGCGCGCTCCGGTCCACCACGCGGCACGTCCTCATCCGGGCGACGTTCGGCCGGCGGCACGAGCACCCCCGTGCGTCCGTAGATCACGTTTTCCGGCGGCACCTGCGAATAGCTGCCAACCCGCGCGGCGTTATGCCGCGCGTCATAGACGTTGCGACCGAACCCCTCACTGCGCTGCACGCGCCAGTAGATGACCACCATGGGCGCAACGATGATCGCGCCCACGACCGCTGCGAGCAGCAGCCGGCGGGTGATGACTCCGCTCCGCCATCGTCCGACGCCAGCCGCCAGCGCGACAGCGCCGGTCGCGAGGCCGAAGGCCCCGATGACCCCGTAATAGACGGACGAGACCGCCTGAAGACCCGCGATCACGCCAAGGGCCGCCGCATCGCGTTGCCGGTGGGCGACGATGACGCGGTGAACGAACAGGAATGCGAGCGGCAGGAAGTACAGAGCTTGAAGCTGCAGGTGCACCAGATGCGCGAACCGGTACGGCCAGAACGCCCACGCGAGGCCGGCCAGGTATGCGCCGCCGGTCGACCCCGTCACGGCGCGCACGAACGCGTGCATGGCGAGGCCGCTTGCTACGAGCGAGACGAACAGCAGTACGTTGTAACAGAGCACGACATCGCCGGTGATCGCATAGAGCGGCGCCATGATTGCGCCCTGCAGCAGCAGGTGATCGGAGTACGCGAGCGTGGCGTCGGCCGGGTAGAAGATATTGGCGTTGAACACGCGGCCCGTCACGAGCGCCGCCGGATCCGCGAGGATGGTCTGCATCCCCCATCCGAGGATCCACAGGTTGAGGAACGGATCGCCAGGGCCGACCTGAGCCGCCAGGCGGGTGGTGGGATGGAGAAAGAGGGGCCAGGTGAAGAGCACACCTGACCCAAGGTAGACCATCCAGGGCCGAAGGCGCATGCCGTGACCGCGAGCTGGCGATGTGCCGCTTGCGGGAATCGACCGCCGCCCGGCGCTATCTACGTTCGGTGCCAGGTTTCACCAGCCACTGGTCCGGAGGCGGATTCCCCTCGTAACAGGCGGTTTCCCACATCTCGTCATCGGGCCTGCGCCTGTCGACCACACGCATCGTCCACGGGCGCGTGAATACCGTCGGATCGTCGACCGTCGCTTCGTAATTCAAGGTGTCGGCATCGACGGCCGTGATCCGTTCAACGATGTGCGCTTTGTCGCTGTGAAAATCGCCTGTGTAGCTCAGACGGGCGGCTCTGAGATTGGTCGTATCGACGACCAATGTGTTTCCCTCCCAGCGACCCCGCCCATCGCCCATCCACGTCTTCAGGGTCGGCCCGAGATGCGGCCGTCCATCGAGGGGAATCACTCGATACGCGTGATATTCGTCCCAGATGAACACGATCGATCCCGGAGGCTGAATGATCTTGAACTGCGGAGCAATCGTGTACAGCCGTGGCACGCCGGAAATCATGCATCGGTGCTGCGGATCGATGTGCTCGGGTCTCGTCGGACGGTTGTAGGCGGCACCCTGCTCCTTCTGTTTCGCGGCCGCCCATGGCTGATACGGAAGGTGGCCATCCGGAGGATCGATAATGCGACTCGGAAGCCGCACGTCCTTGCCGGTCGCCTCCCGATCGAAATCCACCGCAACGCTTACCGGATTGGTCAGAGAGACAGACCCTGCACCGACAGCCGCCCACAGGCCTTGAATGTCGGGCTGCCCGTCGGCCAGACGCGCAGGCGGCCACGGCCGCGGCGCGACAGCCGGTTTGTCTCCCTTCTGCTCCTGGCCACCGAGCGGCAGCGTCATCGACAGGAGGGCCACGCCGATGCCGAACGCCACGATCAGCCGTTCGGTTCTCATTTGGGAGCTCCTATCTCGGGGAACGGATACAGGTGCTGGTAGTCGAAGGCGTAGCATTCGTAGTCCACGAGCTGAAAGTTCTTTTCCTTGTGACGGTACAGAAGCATGCTCATGTTCCACGGCCTCGTGAACACCTTTGGATCTTCGACCGTCACGGTGTAGTTGATGTGATCCGGGCCGGTCAGCGTGTAGCGTTCGGTGAGGTGCAGCGCATCGCTGTGAAAATTGCCGGCTCTGTCGAACCAGGTTTGATCGTTGAAATGAATCACATCCACGACGAGCGTGTCGCCCTCCCACCGGCCGCGCGAGTCCCCGAGCCACCATTCGATGGGACCGGGAGGATGCGGCTTGCCACTCGTGAAGATGTATCGGACCGCGTGCACGAACTCGTACAGGAAGGTGAGCTCGTTCGGCTTCTGAATAATCTGAAAAGGAAACGGCATGTAGTTGACGCGCGGTACGCCCGGCAGATAACACTTTGTCTCGGGGTCGAGTGTGGCGCGCTGTTCGTAGTTCTCCTTCTTCTTAGCCAGCGCCCACGGCTGATACGGTATCTCGTTGCCCTCGACGACACCTTGTCCGCCGGGCACACCTTTCTGGGCCACGTGATCCTGGATGTCCCAGTTGGCCGTGTTCATCACCTGCCAGATGCCGGACAAGTCGGGTTTGCCATCGGCTGTGCGTGGGATGCCTGTCGTCCCGGCACCTTGCGCAGCTCCGGCTGCAGCGCTCGCCGCGGATGTCTGAATCAGCCCGAAGAGGGCGGCGACGATCAGGAACGAAGGAATCCGGGCGCGCATAGCTCTCCCTATCTTGGACCGTTATGCGGCTCCAACGTAATTTTTGGGCTCGTGGCGAATCGCATAACGGTCCAAGGCGCGCGAAACGCGCCAGAAGATACTGTCGAACAGCCGAGGCACTCTGGGCGAATATCAGCGCAGAAGCCCTCGGCTGTTGGCTGCAGTCGGCGTCGGCGAGGAGCGGCGGAATTTACCGGACCGGTTCCGATTTGTCACGTCCGTCCGACGGAGCACCCGTGCCTGATGAGCCCATGAAGAAATTGCGTCCATCAGCCAGGGTCACGGTTCGGCCGTTCGCGGTGTGCGAACCATTCTTTGCCCGATAACCGGTGATGACCACCTCGAGGCCGGCGGGAAAATCATGCTTCCTGAGCCCTCGCTTCAAGAGCGCGTTCGGGGCGCCCGCCTCGATCGCCCAGTTCACCACCTTGCCATCCGGCTCCTTGACGTCCACGTAGAGCCATCCGTGAGGGTTCACCCACTCCATTTTGGTGAGGATGCCTTTCAACGTGACCGGCTTGGTGGCGTCGAACTCGGACGCGAACGCGTGATGCGCCGCGAGCGGCGGCGAGGCAGCCAGAAGCAAGCCGATAATCAGAACCGTCACCGACAGCGTGGCTCTCATCGGATTGACCTCCAACGCTTGTCCACGGCGACCATGGATCCAGCGAGGAAAGTACATTCGGAACCAGGTGCTGTCAATACTCTCGTGCGGTGTTGCTATTGACTCGATCCGAGAAGGCGGACTACCGTGGCGCCCAACATTCGACCCCGGAGGCACGACGTGGCCCAGTACCGGAAGGCGCTCCCGCAACTCGATGGGAGCCTCTTTCTCACCGACGGCGGCATCGAGACGACGCTGATCTTCCATGAAGGACTCGACCTGCCTCACTTCGCGGCATTCGATCTGCTGAAACGATCTCCCAGGTCTCCCTGTGAGTTCCGATGGTGGACTCAAGCGAGCTGCGGGGGATAGTCGTCCGAGATGCGCGCCGATGGAGGATATATGCGACCGATCGTCAAGCGCGGGATCTTCCTGCTGTTCGTGGGATGCGCGCTCCTCATGTTGAGCGCACGGACGGACCATGATGTCGTCGTCGCTCAGCACCGGTCACCGATCAAGGTCACGCGGATCTTTACCGGTCCTGATGGTCTGACCCACGCCGAAGAGATCACGCCCCGGCTGACCTCCAGCGGCGGCTCGGGCGAGCTCTCGGAAATGGTGAAGGTGACGGGTCTGCAGTTCCGGCGTCAGGCCCCGAAGTACTTTCAGGACTGGCACACCGCGCCGCGGAGGCAGTACGTGATCACGCTCAGCGGGCGGGGCGAGGTCGAGCTCACCGGTGGAAAGAAGATTCCGCTCGAACCGGGACACATCCTGCTTGCCGAAGATGTGACGGGCAAGGGGCATATCTCTCGCGGCGTCGGGACGGAAGATCGAATTTCGCTGTTCATCCCGCTGGCGGAGAAGTAACCAGAGATGCGGCCTACGACCATTCAGCTCCCCAGCTCCTGCTTGAGGAGCTGGTTCGCAAGCGCTGGGTTGGCTTTGCCTCGGCTTGCCTTCATCACCTGACCCACGAGGAAGCCGAAGGTCTGCTGTTTGCCGGCGCGGTACTGAGCGACCGCGTCGGGATGATCTTCGATCACCTTGCGCACGATGGGCATCACGGTCGACTCGTCGCCAATCTGAGCGAGGCCTTCGGCCTTCACAATCTCCTCGGCGCTCCGGCCCGAGTCGTACATCTTTGCGAACACGTCCTTCGCGGTGGAGCTGCTGATGGTGCCCCTGTCGATGACCTTGATCAGACCGGCGAGCGCGTCGGGCGCGAGCGGAACCTCGTCGATCGCGACGCCACGCTCCTTCATCGTTCGCAGCAGCTCACCCATGATCCAGTTGCTCGCCGCCTTCGCGTTGCCGGCGGCGCCCGCCGTCTTCTCGAAGTAGTCGGCGAGCGCGGCCGACTGCGTCAACACGCCCGCGTCGTAATCGGGAATCGCGTACGCGGCGACGAACCGTTTCCGCCGCGCTTCCGGCAGCTCCGGCATCGTTTCGCGTACGGCGGCAAGCCGGGCCTCGCTGACAACGAGCGGCGGCAGATCCGGTTCCGGAAAGTACCGGTAGTCGTGCGCCTCTTCCTTGCTGCGCATCGAGAAGGTCCGCCCGGTCGCCGAATCGAACAGTCGTGTCTCCTGCGTAACGCGCCCTCCCCCGCGAAGCACCTCGATCTGCCGGCCGATCTCGTACTCGAGCGCCTTCTGGAGATACTTGAACGAGTTGACGTTCTTCACCTCCGCCTTCGTCCCGAACCGCTCCTGGCCGACAGGCCGCACCGAGACGTTGGCGTCGCAGCGAAGGCTCCCCTCCTCCATGTTGCCGTCGTTGACCCCGAGCCACACCAGTATCGCGCGCAGGCGCGTGAAGAACTCCGCCGCTTCGGCCGCAGACCGCATGTCGGGCTCGGTGACGATCTCGATGAGCGGAACGCCGCTGCGATTGAAGTCGAGATAGGTTTTCCGATCCGAGTCGGGAAAGCCCTCGTGCAGCGACTTGCCCGCGTCCTCTTCCATGTGCACGCGCGTGATGCCGACGCGTTTGGCTTGACCGGCGACGGTGAACTCCAGCGAGCCGCGCAGCGCGAGCGGCCGTTCGTACTGGGAGATCTGATAGCCCTTCGGCAGATCCGGGTAGAAATAGTTTTTGCGGGCGAAGATCGAGACCGGCTGGACGTCACAGCCGAGCGCCAGCGCCGCCTTGATCGCGTAGTCCACGGCGCGGGAGTTGAGTACAGGCAACGCGCCCGGCAGGCCGACGCAGACCGGGCACACCTGAGAGTTCGGCGGAGCGCCGAACGCCGTGCTGCAGCCGCAGAAGATCTTGGTCCGCGTCAGGAGGTGCGCGTGAATTTCGAGGCCGATTACCGGTTCGTACTCCATGGAGTGTGCAAGGTCGGCCGTGCTACGCAGACTCTCATGCTTCAACTCTCGCGTGTGTACGTAGGCCGCATCTTCAGATGCGGCCCCGGCCTACGTACGAAACGGATCAGTTGAATCAGTAGAATCTCTAAAAGAGCCTCTCTTGAAGTTGCTCTACGCCCTCGGCCCCGCCTCTTTCACCGACGGCGCCACGTCGTTCTCGAACGTCTTGAAGTTCTCGACGAACATCTTTGCGAGCTTTTTCGCCTGCTCGTCGTATGCGGCCGCCTCCGGCCATGTGCTGCGCGGGTCCAGCACCTCGACCGGCACCCCGGGGCAGTCCGTCGGCATGTCGATGTTGAAGACCGGATGCTTCCGGTAGCTGACCGACTCGAGCTTGCCACCGAGCGCCGCCGTGATCATCGCGCGCGTGTGCGCGATGCGCATGCGCGAACCGACGCCGTAGGGACCGCCCGTCCAGCCGGTGTTGACCAGCCAGACGCGCGCCTGGTGCCTCGCAATCCTCTCGCCCAGCATCTTCGCGTACACGTTGGGGTTGAGCGGCAGGAACGGCGCCCCGAAGCCGGTGCTGAAGGTGGCCTTCGGCTCGGTCACCCCCTTTTCGGTGCCCGCAACGCGGGCCGTGTAGCCCGAGAGGAAGTGATACATCGCCCCATCGGGTGTAAGGCGCGCAATCGGCGGCAGCACGCCGTATGCGTCGGCCGTCAGCATCACGATGTTCGTCGGATGACCGCCCTGGCCCGAGAGCACCGCGTTGTCGATGAAGTCGATCGGATACGAGCCGCGAGTGTTCTCCGTGTACGTCGCGTCGTCGAGGTCGAGCTGACGCGTCTCCGGATCGATCACGACGTTCTCGAGAATCGTCCCGAAGCGTCGCGTCGTCGCGTAGATCTGCGGCTCGGCCTCCGCCGAGAGCTTGATCACTTTCGCGTAGCATCCCCCTTCGAAATTGAAGATGCCTCGATCGCTCCACCCGTGCTCGTCGTCACCGATCAGCCGCCGCGACGGATCGCTCGAAAGCGTGGTCTTCCCCGTGCCCGACAGCCCGAAGAACAGCGCCGTATCGCCGGCCGCGCCGAGGTTGGCCGAGCAGTGCATCGACAGCACGCCGGCGAGTGGCAGCACGTAGTTCATGATGGTGAAGATCGACTTCTTGATCTCCCCCGCGTAACTGCTTCCCCCGATGAGCACGAGCTTGCGGCCGAAGTGCACCAGGATGAAGACATCGGACCGTGTACCGTGCCGGGCCGAGTCGGCCCGGAAATTCGGCGCGTCGATGACCGTGAACTCCGGCCGGTGCTGCGCCATCCGCTCCGGGTTGGTCTCGGGAAGAAACATGTTCCGCGCGAAGAGGTTGTGCCACGCGAACTCGTTGACGATGCGGATGGGGAGCCGGTACGCCGGGTCCGCGCCCGCCCAGGCGTCCAGGACATACAGGTCCTTGTCCTGCAAGTACGCCGTGAGATCCCGGTGCAGCGCGTCGAATTTCGGCTCGTCGATCGGCCGATTGACGTTGCCCCACTGCACGTGCCGTTCGCTCGATGCTTCGCGGACGACGAACTTGTCATTGGGAGATCGCCCCGTGTGTTGCCCGGTCCGGCACACGAGCGGGCCCTCCGCACCGATCACTCCCTCGGACCGGCGAATTGCCTCTTCGTACAAGGCCGGCGCGCTCAGATTCCAGCTTACCGGGCCGGATCGCACGATCCCAAGCGCCTCGAGGCCATAGGTCCGCTCAACCTGTGTGCTCATGCGTGACTCCCGCGCTGCTCTATTTCCCTCATAATGCCACTAACAAGAGGCCAAATCGTACCGGCCGGGTTGGAGCCAGTCAAGGGCTCTGCCTCCTCCTTCGCCGAGAACGTACTTGCAAGTTATAGTGGAACCGCGGTAAACACTCGCCGGTCCCCGGCGTATACATGTCAAGAACGCCCCGAACGCCAAGCGGCGTGCCATCGCGCGTTTCCGTCGGCTCTGCACAGCCTGGACGACCGGCGCAGGCGGAAGCCGGCAGACTGACACCGGCGGAAGCCGGCAGGCGAGCACCGGCGGAAGCCGGCAGGCGAATACTGTCGGCCGACTCGGTGGTGGCGGCAGAGATCAAGGCGCTGGTTCTGGCCGGCCAACGTGACGCAGCCCGTGATCTTTTCGCGGAGCTCGTCGTCGGTCAGCAGCGGCGCGCCATCCGGCTCGCTTACCAGTACCTGCGTGATCCACATGACGCGGATGAAGCCGTTCAGGACGCGTTCGTGAAAGTGTTCACGCACATCACGACCTACCGTGAGGACATGCCGTTCGAAGTCTGGTTCACCCGGATCCTGGTGAATGGCTGTCTCGATCTGCGGAAAGCGCGGTTCCGTCGGCTCCGCTGGGTGCTGCCCATCGAGGCGTCGGAGGCCACTGCGGCAGCAGACGTCGCCGGTGGTGGTCGTTCGGTGGAAGACACGCTCGTCACGCAGGCGCGGTTGCGCGAAATCGCCGCGGCCGTGGACCAGTTACCCGAGCGGCAGCGGTCGGTCTTCGTGCTGTGCCATTTCGGCGACCAGACGACGACCCAGGTGAGTCAGATTCTCGGCTTGAGTGAAGCCACCGTTCGCGTCCACCTCTTCCGCGCCGTGCACAGGCTGCGGCGTCTGTTGGAGCGTTGACGCCATGACGCGGAATTCCCATCTATCGGACCATCGCCTCATTGAGGTCTGCTTCGACGCCGTCCCCACGGCGGCCGAAAATCTTCATTTCAACACCTGCGACCGGTGCAGCGCCCGGCGATCTCGCCTTCAGCGCCTGCTCCGCGAGGTCTCGGATGCAGCGTCCGTGGAGGTCGACCAACTGTTCCCGCCGCAACGGTTGGCGACGCACCGGGCCCGCATCCTCCACCGCATCGATCAGAACAGCCGTCCGGGACGGGTCATTGCGTTTCCGACCGCCCACGCTTCCGATGGCCGTCCGCTACGAACGCGTCCGGCCACCCGCTGGATTGCAGGCGCGGCGGCTGCCGGCCTCGCGGTGGGCATGCTTGCCGGCCATCTCGTTCGCGACCTTCCAGGCGGGCGAACGCAGCGGCGACCGGCAATCCGGACGGCGGCCAAGCCGACACACCCACCGGCGTTCCGCGCAGGCCTCCTCTCCGACGAGGAATTCCTCGGCCAGATCGAGAACGCTCTGGACGGCCCCGACCTCGCCGTCTTGCGGCCACTGGACGATCTGACACCTCGATAGGGTTGAATTCGGGCTCCGGGCTTCGGCCTACCGGCGTCGGACCTGACTCTCGTTCACACGTCAAAACTCGGCGGGAACAAGTGCGAGCAGCCAGGCCTGAAGTCTGGAGCCTGAAGCCTATAATGTCGTTCGTGCCGCCTCTCATATTCCGGAAGGGCCTCGACCTCAAACACGAAGTCGCCCAAGTGCTCGCCGACAGGTATCACAGCGAGCTCGTGGCCGAGATCAAGGCGAACGACTTTGCCTACAGGGCGGGCCGGCTGACTGTGCACCTCGCCCATGAGTTCGGCTTCTGTTACGGCGTCGACCGCGCCGTTGACTACGCGTATCAGACGCGCAGGCGCTTTCCGGATCGGCACGTCTTCCTCACCGGCGAGATCATTCACAATCCGCATGTCAACGACCAGCTCCGCGCCCAGGACATCCGGTTCCTCACCGACGAAGGCCAGTCGATGGATGCCCTCACGCCCGACGACGTTGTCATCCTGCCGGCGTTCGGGGTCACGATCGAGACGCTTCAACGGCTGGAGGCGCGCGGCTGCACCCTCGTGGACACCACGTGCGGCTCGGTTCTGAACGTGTGGAAGAACGTGCGCCGCTATGCCGACGATGGGTGCACGGCGGTGATTCACGGCAAGTATTGGCACGAAGAGACGCGGGCGACGGCGTCGCAGGCTCTCCACTCCACGCACGGCCGCTATCTCATCGTGCTCGACCGCGAGGAAGCGCAGCTCGCGTGCGACTACATCGTCCGCGGCGGCGACCGCGAGGCGTTCCTCGCACGCTTCCGCCACGCCGTCTCACCGGGGTTTGACCCGGACACCGACCTTCAGCGCATCGGCTGCGCGAATCAGACGACAATGCTCAGTACCGAGTCGCTCGCGATTGGGGAGATGTTCCGGGCGGCGATCGAGGCGCGGTACAGCACGGACGAGGTTGCGGCGCGATACCGGGCGTTCGATACGATCTGCAGCGCGACGCAGGATCGTCAGGATGCCGTCATCGGGCTGCTGGAGCAGCACTCGCTGGATCTCATGATCGTGATCGGCGGCTACAACAGCAGCAACACGTGCAACCTCGCGCGCATTTGCGCGACTCGGCTGCCGACGTATCACATTGCCGAACCGGCCGGCATCGTCTCGAAACGAGAGATCCGCCACAAGGCGGTCGCGGCCGCGCGGGAGGCTACGACATTCGACTGGTTGCCCGCGACCGCGTCGGTCGGTCTCGGCCTGACATCCGGCGCGTCCACTCCGGACAACCTCGTGGGCGCCGCGATTCTTCGTCTCGAGCAGGTGGTTAACGGCTGACGTACAAAGGAGCACCGCGCTACACACCTGCGCGCTCGTGCAGACTTGTACCTGACTCGCGCAAAGTTGTAGAGAGCGGCTCGACCAATCCTGTACAAAACAGAAGGCTCGAGCGACATACGCGCTCGAGCCTCATAGGGGACCCCGGACCCAAGCCCATCAGGCTCGGAAGTCCGCGGTGCCCGTATTTCCATTGCAGACGTAGGCCGGGTCTTCAGACCCGGCGGGGCGCCGCACCGCATTTAAAGATGCGGCCTACCTCCGCCTTTGATAGAACCTCTCAGTTTTCGGTCTCGCGGTCTGGTTCGATCCTGATCCGCACGCGACGGCCAGCTTGCCCGCGCAGAAATGTGTGGAGATCACTACCTGGCTTCACCACGATCATGGTCGCCTGATCGATGGCAAAGTAACCTTCGTCGGCCTCCTGGTCGGTGGCGCTCATCCGGCCGGCCAGCGAAAACCCTTCATTTGCCGCCACGCCCAAGCCGAACATCAAGGTTCCCAACAGCGTGACGAGCAAAGCCAATCGTCGCATAACGTCCTGCCTTCGTCCGGGGGCGGCGGCGCGCGAATCCTCCAGAAGGGCCCGCTCCAACGCAACCCTGCCCTCTTACTTCCTAATAACGGGCAAGTCGCGTGCCACGTACAACGTGTTATCATCCGCGCGACCATTTCGGATGCGGCGGAGACGTTGATGCGAAAGCGGGTCATCCGGGCGGCCCTGTTGGCGGTAGCGCTGGGCACTACGCCGACAGTCGCTACCACGGCCGAGAATCGCGTCCCGTCGCCCGAATCGGTCTTCGGATTTGCACCCTGCGCCGACTTCAAGCTGGCCACCTACGAACAGATCGCCGCCTATTTTCGAAAGCTGGACGCGGCCAGCGACCGCATGCAGGTGGTCGACATCGGCGCGACGGCCGAGGGTCGGCGACAGCTTCTCGCGTTGATCTCCTCGGAACAGAATCTGGCCAACCTGTCCCGATACAAGCAGATTGCGCGCTCACTCGCGCTCAACCGCGATTCGAGTGGCCGCCCGTTGACCGATGCGCTGGCGCGCCAGTTGGCGCGTGACGGCAAGGCGGTCATGTGGATTGATTTCGGCCTCCACTCGACGGAAGTGGCCGCGTCTCAGGTCGCGCCGTGGATGGCGTGGAAGGTGGTCACCGAAGAGACTCAGGAAATGCGCGAGATTCGCGACAAAGTCATCTTCGTGCTCGTGCCGAACATGAACCCCGACGGCACGACCCTGGTTGCGGACTGGTACATGAAGCACGTGGGCATGCCGTGGGAAATGAACGTCCCCGCGCTCTATCAGAAGTACGCCGGGCATGACAACAACCGTGACTGGTTCATGTTCACGCAGCCCGAGTCACGGAATATCGCCAGGCAGCTCTACGAAGAGTATTTCCCGCAAATTGTGTACAACCAGCACCAGGCGGCACCGTTCCCCGCGCGCATCTTCGTGCCTCCGTTCGAGGACCCCTCGAACTTCAACATCCCGCCGCTCGTCATCCGCGGCGTCAATACGGTTGGCGACGCCATCACGAGACGGCTCGACCAGGAAGGCAAGGTCGGAGCGATTTCCCGGATACAGTTCGACGCGTGGTGGAACGGCGGCATGCGCACGGCGCCGTACTTCCACAACATGGTCGGCATTCTCACCGAGACCGCCCATCCCTCGCCGACGCCGGCGACGTATGACCCGGCACGCTTCCCCCCGCGGTTTCCAAACGGCGAGTCGACGCTCGAGCCAAGCACGTACTATCCGAGCCCGTACAAGGGCGGCCGGTGGACGATGCGCGACTCGTGCGAGTACATACTCACTGCGTCGATGTCCGTGCTCGACATCGGCGCGAAGCGGCGCGACGAATGGCTCTACGACATCTACCAGATGGCGCGCGACGCGATGAAAGCCGGCGCCCACGAGACCTACATCATTCCGGCCGAGCAGTGGGATCCCGGCGCAGCGGTACGGATGGTCAACGTGCTGCGGATGGGAGCGGTGGAGATCGAGCGCGCGACCGCTCCGTTCATGGCCGGCGGCAAGGCGTACGCGGCCGGCTCGTACGTGATTCACGGCGCGCAGCCGTATCTCCCCTACGTGCGTGACCTGCTCAATCCGCAGACGTATCCCGACCGACGGCTCTACCCGGACGGCCCGCCCGAGCCGCCCTACGACATCAGCGGCTGGACATTGTCGATGCAGATGGGCGTACGCGTGGACAAGGTCAGGGAGGCGGTCGCGGCGCCGACAGAGAAGGTCTCCACGGCGTCGATGCCGCCAGGCGGGGTCACCGCGACGGCCAGGATCGCGTATGCGATTGATCCCCGGACCAATGAGGCGTTTGTCGCCGTCAACCGGCTGCTCAAGGCGGGCGAGGTCGTCCAGCGCACCACGACCCACGTCGACGCGGGGGGCGCACACTGGCCGGCCGGCACGTTCCTCGTATCACCGGGCCAGGGCACGCATGCACGCGTTGAGCAGGTTGCCAAAGCACTCGGCCTGAAGGTGGCCTCGCTCGACACTGCCCTCCCGGTGGAGACGCTGCTCGTCAAGCCGGCGCGCGTGGGCGTGTATAAGGCGTGGGAGCCCAACGCCGACGAGGGGTGGACGCGCTGGGTGCTCGAACAATATGAATTCCCGTTTAGCTCCGTTCTCGACACGGACATCCGCGCCGGCGGACTACGCGGGAGGTTCGACGTTATTCTGCTCCCCGATGCCCGCCACGGTCAGATCGTGAATGGTTTCGCATCCGGCACGATGCCTCCTGACTACGTCGGCGGAATCGGTGCGATCGGCGTCGCGCAACTGGTGCAATTCGTGGCCGAAGGCGGAACCTTGGTGGCGCAGGATAGCGCCACGGAGCTGCCGCTGACGGCCATGCACCTGCCGGTACGGAACGTGGTAGCCGGCGTACGGACCACCGAGTTCTATATCCCGGGCACGCTGCTTCGGGTAACGGTCGACAACACCAATCCGGTCGCGTGGGGCATGCCGCCGGAAGTGGCCGCATTCTTCACGCACAGTCCGGTCTTCGAGGTTGCCTCCCGCGTGCGGGACCGGGACGCTCAAAGCCTGGAGGCGGACCCCGTCCTCGCGCTCAACATCGTCGCGAGCTACCCGGCGAGCGATGTGTTGATGAGCGGATGGGTGCTTGGCGAGCGCTATCTGCACCGGCGGTCCGCTGTCCTGGAGGCGCGGGTCAACAAGGGCCGCGTGGTGCTGCTCGGTTTCCGGGTGCAGCACCGCGCGCAGCCGCACGCGACGTTCAAGCTGCTATTCAACTCGATTTATTTGAGCTCGTCTGAGGCAGGGGCCAGACCGGATGTACGTAGCCCGGGTCTTTAAACCCGGGCAGATTCGCTGGGCCGCATCGGGCCGCATCTAAAGATGCGGCCTACGACTCGAAAGATTGCGGCCTGCGACTGACGAACGATTGTCACCGTATGTCTTTGCGGCATTGGGAGTAAACGCCACAAGGGGATGCGGCGTATAGCCGTGCAGTCAGCTATGAAAGTCCCCTTCGCGACGACCTGTCGATATGCTGCCGCGCTCGTGCTCCTGCTGTGGGCCATTCCCGACCCAGCCGGAGCTCAGGGCTTCAAGTGGTGGCAAAAAGAGCGGTTTCAACGAGAGCTCGCCCTCACCGCCGACCAGATTTCCCGGATTGAAGAGGTGTTCCAGTCGTGCATTCCAGAGTTGCGGCAGTACAAGGACACGCTGGACCGCCAGGAGCACGAGCTGTCGGAGATGATAGACCGCGCTGCCGAGGAGCCCCTCGTCATGCAGCAACTGGATCGCGTCGAGGCCTCCCGCGCGGCGCTGAGCAAGAGTCGAACCCGGATGCTGCTTCGAATCCGGCAGGTACTGAACGCCGAGCAACGTGTCAAGCTCGGCGTGCTGCACCAGGAATGGGAACGCGAGCGCAAACAACAATCCAACCAGCACAAGTAAGAGTCCGTATGACCACATCGTTCCTCCCGAACATGACGCGACTGCTGATCCTTCTCTTCCTGGCGGCGCAGCCCCTGTTTGCGCAGGACGCCGAGCGGAGCCGGCTGGACGGGCTCGCACGGGACGCTGCCCGGAAGTTCACCGAGGCGCTGCTCAACAACGACCAGACGCGCCCGACGACGGCTCCGCTGCCGCCCGGGGCGAACGTCGATTTGACGCTCGACGAAGGCGTCGCCCGTTCGCTCGAGCGCAATCTCGACATCGCGGTCGAGCGCCTGAATCCGCGGACGTACGACTTCTCGCTCGCGGCGCTGAACGCCAACTACCGCCCGACGTTCAACTCGAATATCGGCACGCGCAGCATCACGACGTTCACCACCACCCAGGTGGCGGGCGGAGACAGGCTGTCGACCGATACGCTCACCGGCAATACCGGCATCTCGCAGAACGTCCGCTGGGGCGGCGGCAGCTTCGCGGTGTTCTTCAACAACAGCCGCGTCGAGAACTCGAACCTGTTCGCCACGCGCAACCCGACGCTGAACTCGAGTCTCAACGCCGTCTACGTACAGCCGTTGCTGCGCGGGTTCCGCATCGACAGCACGAGGTCGTCGCTGATTGTCACCTCCCTCAACCAGGAGATCTCGGAGATCAACCTGCGCGCGACGGTCGTCGGTACGCTCGCCAGCGTCCGCAACGCGTACTGGGATCTCGTCTACGCGATTCAGGCCGTGGAGGTCGCGCAACGTTCGCTCGATCTGGCCACCAAGCTCGTTGGCGACAACCGATCGCGCGTCGAGGTGGGCACGATGGCGCCGATCGATGTGGTGCAGGCGCAGGCGGAAGAGGCGACGCGGCGTCAGACGCTCGTCCAGGCCAACGCGACACGCCGGACGGCGGAGCTCGCATTGAAGCGTCTCATCGTGAGCGGAACCGAAGATCCGCTCTGGACCGCAAGCATCAATCCCGTCGATCGTCCGTCGTTCACGCCGGCGGTTCTGGATGTCGAAGCTGCGGTCAGGCGCGCACTCGACGAGCGCACCGACCTTCAACAGTCGCGGCGCATGCTGCAGGCCAACGATGCCACGCTTCGCAGTCTGGTCGATTTGCAGCTGCCGGCGCTCGACCTCACGGCAACCTACGGGATGGCGGGCATCGCCGGCACCCAGTTCATCCGGCAGGGCTCCGGCCTGGGCAGCACGATCATCGGTCAGGTTCCAAGCGGCTACGGGAGCGCGTTGAGCACGTTGTTCGATCGTACCGCGCCCGCATGGAACTTCGCGTTGACCTTCAGCTATCCGCTCGGGACGAGCGCCGCCGACGCGAATACGGCGCGCGCGCGGTTACAGCAGCAGCAGACGGTCGCGCAGACGAAGCAGATCGAGTTGCAGATCGCCACCGAGGTGACCAACGCGGCGCTGCAGGTCGCGGCGACCCAGGAGCGGTACCAAGCCGCTTCGGTGGCGCGCGAGCTCGCCGAGAAGCGGCTCGAAGCCGAGCAGAGCAAGTTCGAAGTTGGAATGTCGACGAACTTCTTCGTGGTGCAGGCGCAGCGTGACCTGGCCGACGCGCAGAACGTCGAGCTGCGTGCGCTGCTCGACTACCGCAAGGCCCAGGTGGACTTCGATCGCTCGCAGGAAGCCCCTATGTCGCGGGGTAATGGAATAACGACTCTCACCGGCGGGACCACGACCGGCCTGCCGCGAGCAGCGACCGCTATCGGTGGTATCGGTGGGACAGGTGGGACAGGTGGGACAGG
>DASYQV010000128.1:0-9635 GCA_036005125.1 Vicinamibacterales bacterium | reverse complement strand
ATGCCGCAGGCCATCAGCGTCCGGGAGCGGCAGATCGAGCCCGATCCGGCCGTGGAAGCGCAGCTTGGCGCGAGCGTCGAGCGGGCTGTGGAGCAGGCCCTGGCCGATCTCGACGCGATGCGCACGCGGGAGGGCACGCATCTGCGGGCCGACCTGGACGCGCGCAAGCGGCTGCTGGCGGAGCTGATCGCGCGTCTGGCCCGCGCCGCCGACGAGGGCCGCGTCGAGCTCGAGGCGCGGCTGCACGAGCGGATCAGAGACTTGATGGCCGAGCTGCCCGTCGACCAGGCAAGTCTCGCGCAGGAGATCGTGCGGGCTGCGCAGCGGTCGGATATCTCCGAGGAGGTCACGCGCTTTCGCGCGCATCTCTCTCACTGGGATGCGCTCACCGAGAGCGAGGAACCGTGCGGTCGCAAGCTCGATTTCCTGCTCCAGGAAATGAACCGCGAGGTGAACACGATTGGCGCCAAGGCCGACGGGCTGGGCGTCTCGGAGGTGATCATCGCGGCAAAGGCCGAGCTCGAGAAGATGCGCGAGCAGGTCCAGAATGTCGAGTAGAGCTCGGAGCGTGGATTCGGGCAGGAGGCAGCGGGGCCTTCTGTTCATCGTGTCGGCGCCGTCGGGTACCGGCAAGACGACCCTGGTCGAGCGGCTCGTGCAGATGACCCCACACCTGCGGATGTCGCGGTCGTACACGTCGCGGCCCGCCCGTGAGGGAGAGCGCGACGGGGTCGACTATAATTTCATCACTCGCGAACGGTTCGAGGCGATGATTCGCGAGGGGGCGTTTCTCGAGTACGCCGTCATCTACGACAACTACTACGGCACCGCCGCCGCCGACTGCGAGCGTGACCTGGCCGCTGGCGAGGACGTGGTGCTCGTCATCGATGTCCAGGGCGCCAGGCAGGTGCGCGCCCGCGCGCTCGAGAACATCGGCATCTTCGTCCTGCCGCCGTCGGCCGCTGTGCTGGAGCAGCGTCTCCGCGGCCGCAGCAAGGACACTGTGGAACAGATTCAGCGTCGTCTCGAGGTGGCGTGTCGGGAGGTCAGCGACTACGCGGCCTACGATTACGTCATCATCAACGACGACGTGGACGCCTGCGTGGAGCGGCTGCACGCGGTCGTGCTGGCCGAGCGGGCGCGGGTGGAGCGGATGCGGGCGTCGGCAGAAGACATCATTGGTACGTTCAGAAAGGAAGAGACCGTTGGAAAGAACGCCAAAAGAGAATCGGTTTGAATTCGTCGCCATCGCCAGCGCCCGTGCGCGCCAGCTTCTCAAAGGCGCCCTCCCTCGCGAGACGGGCGAGAAGAAAGTGACGATTGCGCAGCGTGAGGTCTTGCGCCGCAAAGTCGTCAAGGTTGACCGGGACGAATGATTTTCGATTTGGCGATTTGTGATTGGTGATTGGTTAGTGATTTGTGGTTGGTGATTTTGGATTTATTTGTGATTCGTTTGACTGCGATCACAAATAGATCGCCAATCAGCAATCACCAATCGCCAACCGATCACCAATCACAAATCACAAATCACAATTAACCAGATGGCTCTGATCGCCCTCGGCGTGACCGGCGGTATCGGCGCCTACAAGGCGGTCGAAGTGTGCCGAGGTCTCCAGAAGCGCGGGCACGAGGTGGTAGCCGTCATGACCCGTGCCGCGACGCGCTTCGTCGGTCCGCTGACGTTCGAAGCGATCACGCGAAAGCCGGTCATCACGTCTCAGTGGAAACCGGGTGCAAACGCCGACATCGAGCACATCGCCGTGGCGGACAATGCGGCGCTGCTGCTCGTCGCGCCGTGTACGGCGAACGTCATCGGCAAGTTCGCCAACGGCATCGCGGATGATTTCCTCAGCTCGCTGTACCTCGCGACGCAAGCTCCGGTCCTGCTGGCTCCCGCGATGAACACGAACATGCTGGCTCACCCGGCCGTGCGCCGGAACCTCGAGACGCTTGCGGCGCGCGGCGTACGGTTCGTCGAGCCGGGAGAGGGATACCTGGCGTGCGGCTGGATCGGCAAGGGCAGGCTCGCGGAGCCCGAGGCCATCGTGGCGGCAGCGGAAGCCGTGCTGGAGCCAGTCGACTCGGCGCTTCGGGGGCAGCGGATCGTGGTGACGGCCGGGCCAACCTACGAAGACATCGATCCCGTCCGGTTCATCGGCAACCGATCGAGCGGCCGGATGGGATTTGCGCTCGCGGCGGAGGCGAAGCGGCGTGGCGCCCGCGTCAGCCTTGTCGCCGGCCCCACCCCTCTCGAGACACCAGTGGTGGACGAAGTGGTCCAGGTGCGGAGCGCGGGTGACATGCACGCCGCGGTAATGCGCCTCTCGGAGGATGCAGACGTCGTCATCATGGCCGCAGCGGTCGCCGACTACACGCCCGGGATGATCTCGCCCGGGAAGATCGCCAAGGGCGATGGACCGATGACGCTGACGCTCGAGCGCACTCGAGACATTCTTGCGGACCTCGGACGCGCGCGCGCGCGTCGCGCCGCCTCCACCCCACTGCTCGTCGGGTTTGCCGCCGAGACCAGCGACGCAGTTGCGAAGGCCCGCGAGAAACGGATCCAGAAGAACGTGGACGTGATCGTGGCGAACGACGTCTCTCGGTCCGACGCCGGGTTCGACGTCGACACCAATGCCGTCACCATCGTGGGACCCGATGGCGAAGAAGCGGTGCCCCTGCTGAGCAAGCCTGCGGTCGCCGCCGTGATCCTGGACGGCGTGGAGCGCCTGCTCCGCGGGCGCTCGGCACCAGCGCGGGCCTGACGATGTTGCGCGAGCAGCTCGCCGCCCATCTGGAGTTCTTCGCCGAGCTCGGCGTCGATGGCATCAGACCTGATCGGATCTGGCGCGCGCCGGGAGGCCAAATCGAGCCCGTTCCATCCGAATCTCCGCAACCGGTACCGATATTCCTGTCGCCGCAGGAAGCGCTCGCGGCGGTCCGCGAGGACCTGGGCGATTGTGTCCGGTGCAAGCTTCACGCTCTGGGCCGCAGGCAGATTGTTTTCGGTGTGGGCAACCCGAACGCGGACCTGATGTTCGTCGGCGAGGCGCCCGGAGCCGACGAAGACATCCAGGGCGAGCCGTTCGTCGGGCGCGCCGGCCAGCTTCTCACGAAAATCATCGAGGCCATCGGTCTCAGGCGCGAGGACGTCTACATCGCCAACGTCCTCAAGTGCCGGCCGCCGAACAATCGCAATCCCGAGCCCGACGAGGTGCAGCAGTGCGAGCCGTTCCTGCTGCGCCAGATCGATGTCGTGAAGCCGAAAGTGATCGTCGCCCTCGGCAAGTTCGGCGCTCAGAGCCTTCTCAAGACCAACGATCCGATCACCCGATTGCGCGGCCGAGAGTACAAGTTTCGAAACGCGGTGCTCATACCGACGTATCATCCCGCCTATCTGCTCCGCACGCCGTCCGCCAAACGCGAGGTATGGGAGGATATGAAGCGTGTGCGGGAGCTGCTCAGGGCGTAAAGCACGAAGTGGAAAGTGGAGAAGTGGAAAGTGGAGAAGTAAGTGGAAAGAGCACCTCTGCTCGATCGCTGCAGTCGGCTCCGACGTACTTTTGACTTACTTTTCCACTTTCCACTTTCCACTTCTATACTTTGAATGCGTCTCATCTCCGTCGCGGTTCCGGTCCCCTTTCTCGATCACCTGACGTATTGCGTTCCTGACGGCATCCCCCTTCCCGTCGTCGGCGCGCGGGTGCGCGTGCCCGTCGGTTCACGGACGGTCATCGGGTGCGTCATCGAAGCGACGGCCGACGAGCCCGAGGGTATGGCCGTCAAGGACGTCGTGGAGATCCTGGATGCCGAGCCGATACTGCCGCCGGCGATCGTCGAGCTCTGCCGATGGGTCGCGGAGTACTACATGTGCGGCGTTGGCGATGCGATTGGCGTCGCGATGCCGCCGGGCGCGCACCGGCGCGCCTCCTCGTACAAGACGCAGCGCGTCGTGGCCCCGACGGCCCACGGTCTCGCCGTCGCAGCGCTGCAGGTCACGCCGGACCAGGGGCTCGACGAACGTGCTCCGGACGCGATGGGACCGAGACAGCGTGCCGCCCTGCAGGCGCTGGCGATCGCGCCGGCGGGTCTGCCGTCAAGGGATCTTCGCGAGCGGGGAATCGGCCCGGCCGTTGTCACGCGGCTGGTCGCACGCGGCCTGGCCACGGTGCGCGCGGATCGCAACGATCGCGACCCCTTCGAAACCGCGGCCACAATTCCCGCTATCCCTGCCGATCCCGACCGCCAGCTGACGGGGGAGCAGGCGGCTGCACTCGAGCAACTGTCGGCGCTCGCCGATGCGGGCGGCTTCCGTGTCGCGCTCGTGCACGGGGTGACCGGCAGTGGCAAGACCGAGATCTACCTGCGTCTCGCCGATTTCGTCTGCCGATCGGGCCGCCAGGTGCTCGTGATGGTGCCTGAAATCGCGCTGACGCCGTCGGTGGCGGGACTCTTCCGCCGCGCATTCGGCGCGCGCGTGGCGATCCAGCACAGCGGCCTTTCAAACGGCGAGCGGCATGACCAATGGCAGCGCATACGGCACGGCGAGGTGGACGTGGTCGTGGGAACCCGATCCGCTGTGTTCGCGCCGCTGCCGCAGCCGGGCCTGATCATCGTCGACGAGGAACACGATGGCTCTTACAAACAGGAAGAATCGCCTCGCTACCATGCACGCGACGTCGCCGTGATGCGCGCCAGCCGCGCCGGCGCGCTCGTTGTCCTCGGCTCGGCCACGCCGTCGATGGAGTCGTACCAGAACGCTGCCGCCGGCAAGTACGTGCTGGTATCGCTCGAGCGACGTGTGCTGGACCGCCCGCTTGCCGCCGTGCGGCTCGTGAACATGCGCGAAGAGTACGCGGCGGACGGACCAGACGTCGTGCTCAGCCGCGAGTTGACAGCCGCCATCGACGATCGGCTCGGGCGCGGGGAACAGGTCCTCGTGCTGCTCAACAGACGCGGTTATGCGACGGCCGTGTTCTGCCGCCAGTGTGGCGGCACGTTCGAGTGTCCGAACTGCAGCGTATCGCTCATCGTCCACCGCGCCCGCGGCGGCGCGCGCTGCCACTACTGCAACTATGCGATGGCGATCCCGAAGCAGTGCCGCGCGTGTGCCGCTCCATACCTCGAGCAGACCGGCTTTGGCACCGAGAAGGTGGAGCAGCACCTCCGCGAGCGCTTCCCCGGCGCGCGTGTCGGCCGGATCGACCGCGACGCTGTCCAGCGCCGGGGCGCCTTGACGTCGCTGCTCACACGATTTGCTGCCGGCGAGCTCGATGTGCTCGTCGGCACGCAGATGATTGCGAAGGGGCACGACTTCCCCGGGGTGACGCTCGTCGGCGTTGTGTCGGCGGACGTCGGGCTCGGGCTGGCCGACTTCCGCGCCGCCGAACGGACGTTTCAGCTGCTCACTCAGGTGGCCGGGCGCGCCGGTCGCGGCGAGCGGACCGGTGAAGCGATCGTCCAGACCCTATATCCCGAGCACTACAGCATTCAGCTGGCCTGCCGGCAGGATTACGGTGCGTTCTTCACCAGGGAGCTGGCATACCGGCGGGGCCTGCGCTATCCGCCGCTCGTCGCGCTGGTCAACGCGGTCGTGCGAGGCCGCACGTTCGACGAGGCGATGGCCACGGCGCATGACATCGTGGACCACCTGAAAGCCTCCGCGACGACCGCCGGCTACGCGATCCTCGGTCCGGCCCCGGCGCCGCTCGTCAGGCTTCGCGGAGAACACCGGGTGCAGTTCTTCCTCAAGGGAGCCCGGCGAGCCGCGATGCGCGCCGAGCTGCGAGCCGTTCTTTCAGGAATGCCGGGAATCCGAAAAAAAGTGACGGTCGACGTCGACCCGTTTTCGATTCTGTAACTCGTTGAGGGCTCTGCCCTTCATCTTCCCCGGCGGTCCGCCTCCGGCGGACCGCAACACCAGTGCTGGCCGGGTGGCGGTCGCAAGCGACCGCGACATGAAAGACGCGCGTTGGGACCCAGCCGCATAGCGGACAGGGCCGGTCATCGATTGACGAGATCCAGGACCTCGATCGGCGCGGGCGTGAAACAGAGGATGAACATCACGACGGCGAAGACCGCGAGCCATCGGCGGGTCGTGTCGAGCGGGGCATCCTCGTCGAACGTGCGGGGATGCCGCGGTCCGAACGCCAGGAGCATCACGACCGTTAGAACTGTCCAGACCATCCACGAGCTCGACACGAACGTCAGGCCGATGAGGCAGAGCACCATCGTCAGCGTGACGCCTGTGGATTTCCGGCCGAGCACCGCGTATGAGATGTGGCCGCCATCGAGCTGCCCGATCGGGAACAGGTTCAGGGCCGTCGCGAGCAGGCCGAACCAGGCCGCAAACGCAATCGGGTGCATGTTGATGGAATAGCCGTCGGGCGGCGATCCCCACCGCAGCCACGAAATCGCCTTGAAGAGCAGCGGTTCCCCGAGCTCCATCCCCTGGAAGTCTGCCGGGATCCGGACTACGCGGGACAGGTTCATCCCGATAA
Organism: Vicinamibacterales bacterium; assembly: GCA_036005125.1. GTDB lineage: Bacteria > Acidobacteriota > Vicinamibacteria > Vicinamibacterales > UBA2999 > DASYQV01. Next base: position 3,135 of record DASYQV010000128.1, on the reverse strand, counting down.
TCAGCACCGGAATCGCGACGATGAAGCCGGCGATCGGGCCGGCGATGCCGATGTCGAACAACTGCCGCTTGGAGGGGATCGGCTGGCGGATTCGGATGAACGCGCCGAGCGTCCCGGTGAGGAGCGGCGGCGGGACCGGGAGGAAATAGGGCAGGGAGGCGTCGACGCCGTAATAGCGGCACGCGTAGTAGTGCCCGAACTCGTGTGCGCCCAGGATGGCCAGGATCGAGAGGCTGTACCAGAACCCGTTCAAGTAGAACTGCGCCCGCGTGAGGTCGAGCGGCCCGTTGCCGAAGTCGAGCTCGAACCCTGCGTAAAACTGCGCTCCGGCAAGTGTCGTCGTGGCGAACGTCAGGAGGAACAGAATCGCGTACTTCCATCGGCGCTCCGGACGCCGCCGTGCGGCGGTCAGCGGCGGGACCTCGAGTGGCTCGTACGCTCGAACAGGTCTGTCGAAAGGCGGATCGAACGGATCTCGGGGCGGGGGCACGATTTGATCGGTCTGATCGGGGGCCGCGTCGGATCGGTCGTAGCTCGTGCTCTCGGAGCCGGCTGGTTGGGACGGTTGCGGCAGATCAGCGTGGTCGGGCAACGACGAGCCCATGCGGATGAGGCCGGGTGCAAGCTCCCGGCCACCCGGAGGCCTGCAGCCTCCGGCGACTATGACTGCGACGGCCGAGAGCGACCGTCACCTTACCCGATGTTCTGCAGGTCTTTACCGGGCTTGAAGCGGATGGTTCGCCCGGGCGGAATGCGCACTTCCTTGCCCGTCCGCGGGTTCCGGCCAATGCCACGCTTCCTCGGCTTCACCTGAAAGACGCCAAATCCACGTAGCTCGATCCGGTCGCCACGCTGCATCGACAGTCTCATGGCATCGAACACCGCGTCTACGGCCACCTCAGCCTTGACTTTGGTGATGTCGGCGATTTTGGAAACCTCGTTCACGATGTCGACCTTGATCATGCTCGGGGACCTCTGCGAAAACGATAACTACTATAAAAAGAATCACTTACGCTGTCAAGGAAGGGCTGGACGCCGACAATCCCGCGCCGATTTCGTGAGATCCTTTACGCCGTTATGCGGCCGAGGGGTGATTTCGTACTCGTTGTCGGACCCGCATAACGGGCTGGCGCGCGAAGCGCGCCTGAAAGACACTCTGACCAGTCAAGGGTTCTGCCGGGATATCTGGAGCAGAGCCCTTGACTGGGTTCTTCCAGCGACCGTGCCCAAGCGCCTCCCCTCCGTCGTGCTCGTCGGTCGCCCGAATGTCGGCAAGTCTACGCTGTTCAATCGGTTGACCGGTACGCGACGCGCCATCGTCACCCCCGTGCCAGGCACCACCCGCGATGTCATCGCCCAGCCCGTCACCGAGGACGGTGTTTCGTTCGAGCTCATCGACACCGGGGGCATGTTCGGCGCCAGCGAGGACCCCTTGCACGAGTTGGTGTTCGCGCGTGGCCGTCGCGCTGTCGACGATGCGGATCTAGTGGTGCTGGTTGTGGATGGACGTGAGGGTCTGGTGCCCGGCGACGTCGAGATTGCCAGAGTGGCCCGCGAGGCCAACATCCCCGCGCTCGTTGCGATCAACAAGACCGACGATCGTCGCGCGCAGGCTGGCGCGATGGAGTTCTATCAGCTTGGTCTCGATCCGGTCTTCGAAATCTCTGCCGAGCACGGGCTCGGAGTGGGCGACCTCCTCGAGGCAATCACGACACGACTGAAAAAAGCGCACGGGTCCTCGGAAGCCGCAGCTCCGGACATGCAGGAAGTCGCCGTGGCGATCGTTGGCCGGCCGAATGCCGGCAAGTCGTCGCTGGTCAATCGGTTGCTCCGCGAGGAGCGCATGATCGTGAGCGAGATGCCCGGCACGACCCGAGATGCGGTCGACGCGGTGCTGACGTGGCACCGCCGCCAGTTCCGCATCGTCGACACGGCCGGCATCCGTCGACCCGGACGCGTCGCGAGCGGTGGTCAGGTTGAGACCGTGAGCGTGCTGCTCGCGCGCCAGGCGATCGAGCGGGCGGACGTGGTCGTGCTCGTCGTCGACGCCACGGCCGGCGCGACCGACCAGGATGCGGCCATTGCCGGCGACGCCGAGCGGGCCGGGCGGGGCGTCATCATCGTCGCCAATAAATGGGACCTGACGAAGGACCGCGGTCCTGACTTCGTGAAGACCTTCGACGAGGAATTGCGGCGGCAGTTGAAGTTTCTCGACTATGCGCCGGTGCTGCACATTTCAGCCACCACCGGAGAGCGCACCGGCAAAGTGCTCGAGACGATCGACCGGGTGGCCGAGGCGCGGAGGAAACGTGTGCCGACGGCCGAGCTCAACAAATTCCTGGAGGCGATGACGGCCGCGCATCCTCCGGCGAGCCCGGGCCGGAGGCACGTCCGCATACTCTACGCGGCACAGACGGGTGTGGCGCCGCCGACGTTTGTCTTCTTTACCAACGTCGCAACCGCATTTCATTTCTCGTACTCCCGCTTCATCCTGAACCAGTTGCGCGATGCGTTCGGCTTCGTCGGCTCGCCCATCCGCCTGCATGTACGGCGTCGGGGGCGCGCGAAGGGCGATAAATAGGGCGAGAACCCGCGTGCTATACTGGCCCGACGTGACCCCGAAGCTGTACAAAGCTGCCGACGTGTGCGAGATCGCACGGCTCCAGCCGTACGTGCTGAGGTCCTGGGAGAAGGAATTTCCAGGCATCGGGGTCCAGAAATCGGACGAGAGCGCCCGTCTTTACCGTCAGTCCGACGTCGATCAGGTGCTGCGGATCAAGCAGCTCGTGTTCGGCGAGGGCCTGACGCTGGCAGGCGCCCGTCGTCGGCTGGAAGGGGCGAGCCTGGCGCCGCCGGCGGCGCCCGTCGTCGAGGAGGCCGATGATGCGACCGACGTGGTGGAGGTGCTCGGCCAGGATGTCCGGGCTCGGATCGCCCACGTCCGGGCGGGGCTGCGGTCACTGCTGAAGATGCTGAACGGTCATGAGCTGGACGATGGTGAAATGCCGCACGGTGACGGGGGCACCGAGTACCAGCTGACGCCACCGCCACAGAAGATCCCACCGCCTGCGCGGAAGGCGGCGATGCCGGCACGCCGGAAGGCGGCGCCGGGGAAGCCGTCAGCGCGCGGAGCGG
>DASYQV010000127.1:0-2311 GCA_036005125.1 Vicinamibacterales bacterium | reverse complement strand
CGCAACGCGACGGGCAAGAGCCTGGTCTTCTCGTTCATGGGCGGGTACCACGGCAGGACCCTTGGCGCCAGCGCGATCACCTCCAGTTATCGATACCGCCGCCGCTACGGCCACTTCTCCGATCGCGCGCACTTCGTGCCGTTTCCGTACTGCTTCCGCTGTCCCTACGACAAGAAGCGCGAAGACTGCGACCTCTACTGCGTCAAGCAGTTCGAGAAGAACTTCGAGAGCGAGTACAACTCATTCTGGGATGCCAAGGCGCGCGAGCCGGAGTTCGCCGCGTTCTACGTGGAGCCGATCCAGGGGACCGGCGGCTACGTGATCCCGCCGGTCGACTACTTCCCCGCGCTCAAGCGCGTGCTCGACGAGCGCGGCATCCTGCTGGTCGACGACGAAATCCAGATGGGCTTCTTCAGGGCGGGGAAGTTCTGGGCCATCGAAAACTTCAACGTCGCTCCCGACATCATCGTCTTCGGCAAGGCGCTGACGAACGGCCTCAACCCGCTCTCGGGCATCTGGGCTCGCGAGGAGCTCATCGCGCCGTCGACATTCCCTCCCGGATCCACGCATTCGACCTTCTCGTCGAACACGCTCGGCACCGCCGTCGCCCTCGAGGCTGTACGGATGATGCAGGAAACGGACTACGAGACGATCGTCTGCCGCAAGGGTGCGTATTTCCTCGCTCAGATCAAGATGCTTCACGCGAAGTACCCGAAGGTGATCGGGGACACGGACGGCCTGGGGCTCGCGCTCCGGATCGAGATCTGCGGCGAGGATGGCCACACGCCGGACCGGGAGCTGACCGATCGCATCTTCACCGAAGGCATGAAGGGAGACCTTGACGCGCGCGGGCGCCGCATGGGACTCGTCCTCGATGTCGGCGGCTATCACAAGAACGTCTTTACGCTCGCGCCTTCATTCACGATCACGGACGAAGAGATCGATATCGGTGTCGAGCTGCTGGAGCAGCTGATTCGGCGCTGTGCGCCGGGGCGCGTTTGATGCTCGCAAAGCTGACCGAGCAGATCGAGGGCGTCGCGCTTCGCGCCACGCCGGCCGGGTCGGCGTGGCTGATGGCCGCATTGCCGCCGGCGGCGTTGGCTGCGCTCCAGCGTACCCGGTTCCGGCACACACTCCGCCTCGCGAACGAGCGCTCCCGGTTTTATCGAGATGAGTTCCGTCGGCGGGGTGTGCGCGTGGACCGGATCGACCATCCGTCGGAGCTCGGCGACTTTTACACCACGGGCGAGGACCTTCGCGCCCACGGCCCCGCGGCGTTCCTGACGGGACGGCCGGACACGGCGTTCGAGACCACGGGTACAACGTCCCCCCTTCCGAAACGTGTGTTCTTTTCCCAGCGCGAGCTCAACGCGATGGGGACCACGTGCGCCGCGGCGCTGTACGTGCTCGGCGTCCGGCGCGGAGACAAGGTGCTGAGCGCCTTTGACTGCTCGTTCTGGGTATCGCCTGCCGTGGCGCGCTCGGCCCTGCGGTACCTCGGATGCTTTCACGTGGAGGCGGGGAAGATCGATCCGGTCGAGTGTCATGTGCGTGCGGCCGCTTACAAGCCTACGGTGATCCTCGGCGAGCCGTCGTGGCTCGTTCGCTTCGCAGAGGTCGCGGCCCTGCGCGGGACGTGGCCGATCAAAATGCTCGTCGGCGGTGGCGAGAACATGACGGAAACAGCGCGGCGCCAGGTCCAGCACGTCTGGGGCGCGCCTGTGTATCTCAATTACGGTCAGACGGAAGCCTTCGGGTCGCTCGGCCTCGAGTGCCGCGAGCAGCAGGGGTACCACCGGAACGATCTGCATTTCATCTTCGAGACCGACGGCGTCGACGACAACGGCTATGGCGAGCTGGTCTATACGACCCTGACCAGAGACGTCATGCCTCTCATCCGGTATCGGTCCGCCGACATGACCCGACTGGTCGACGATCCGTGCCCGTGTGGGCTGTTTGCACGGCGCATTGCGAAGATACGTTCGCGCGCCGATGAAATGGTCGTCTGCGGAATGGGGAATGTCGGACCGTGGGTGTTCGACGAGCTGCTTCGCGGGCTCGGCGTCGCGGGGAACGAGTGGCAGGCCGTCATCACCCACAACGGCCGCCAGGACGTCATCGAGCTGCGCGTCGAGGATGTCCGGGACGACGTCTCGAGCGTCGAATCGATGCTCCTCGACAACCTGCGCGACCGGTTCCCTGACTTCTGGAAGAACCGCGACATGCGCTTGTACGATCTCCACATCAGCCCCGTCCTTCCGGGGACGCTGCGTCAAGGTCGCAAGCTGCGGCGACTGATCGACGAGCGGGT
>DASYQV010000126.1:0-2115 GCA_036005125.1 Vicinamibacterales bacterium | reverse complement strand
GTCCAGGCCTGCGACCGCGGTCCGTGGGAAGGAGACGGTCGGTGCCAGACGCAGGCGAGATCGCAGGCCGACCGCGACGAACTGCGGAGCATCGACCACGAGACCGAACATGGTACTGGCCATCACCGATGCGCGATGATGCCTTGCATCAATCGGCCTGGCACGATTGCTGGCCGCCGCCGAATCGCGGTCATTCCTGCGCCGGACTGAATATTTGCGGACCACAGGTTGGCCGGGCGCGCGGTGCATCTCGTCGATCACGTGTTTCCGGTCGTGCCCGTGGGCAATCGGTCCTGAGTCTGCCGCATCGCCTGCGGGACGTGCTGGCGTGGGACCACGCGCTGTGCCGCGCGCGCCCGACGCTAATCGTTTCGGGTGTTCGTAGGACACCGCCCGGTGCCAATTGCCGAGTCCTCCCCGAAAAGGGTCCAGACTCGACGACCGGCACGCATTGAGGTGACACGTTACGGCAGGTTCCGCGCCGCTTCGAGAATCGCTTCGGGCCGCGCGCGCACCCAATAGTTCGCCGTAAGGTTGATCCAGCGGACCGTGCCCGAAGAGTCCAACAGAAACTCGGCCGGCCTGGCAATGTCGACGCCGTTTTCGCCGGCGCCGGCGTGAACCAGATCGTAGCGGCGAACCACGTCAGCTCCGGGATCGGAGAGGATGGTGAAGCTGTAGCCTGCCTTCTGCGCGAGGTCGCGCGAGACATTGGGAGCGTCTACACTGATGGCCACCGGCCGAATACAGGCCTCATTGAATTGTTCTAGCTGTCGCTCGATGCTCCGCAACTCGGAGTTGCAGGAGGGTCACCAATACCCGCGGTAGAAGACGAGGAGCAGACCCCTTGGGGCCTTCCCCTTGATTGGATTTGAGAGAAGCTGCCGAAGCGACACACTGTTGCCCTCGGTGTCCGCGAGGTTGAAATCAGGCGCCGTCTGGCCGACCTGTGGTGCACCGCTTGAGGCCGGCAGCCATCGGGACGAAACAAACACCGTGAAGAGGAAAAATGCGAGCACCAGCCCGCTGAGCCCTGCGAAGACGGCGCTCAGGATCTTGGGCCCTTTCGAGGACAGCCTGGCCTTGGCTGACGCATCTGCTGCACCAGAGCGCTCTGTGCCCCAGGCACGCCGGACTCCAGCGCCAACGAGCGCGGCGGCCATTCCGAAAAGAACCAGGTTCGCCCACGGGAAATCGCGCGTGACCGGCCACCTGACGAACACCAACGGATAGCTGGCGAACGCGATGACACTCACGAGGAATCCGAGCAACGGTTTCCAGTTGAACCGGCGGATCACTTTGATTGCATCCTTTCGTAATAGACACAGCCGCGCGTCTCTTTATGGAGCTCACGCGTCACCACTGTACGGCGTGACCTCGCTCGACGCAATCTCTTGCTGGACCAGGAGTCGCCGAATCGAATTTTCGAGAACCACGGGTCGCGCTGCCCGGCTCGTCGAGACAGCGTCAAATGCCGGCGTACCAGGCGTAGCCTGCCTCAGCCGCCGACGAGCCCAGACCCTTGCCGAAGTCCTTCAGACTGTCCGTCACAATCAGGCGAGTGATGTATTTCACGCTCTTGTAGCCGAGTTGACGCGGCACGCGCAGCCGGAGTGGACCACCGTGCCCGACCGGAAGATCCCCGCCGTTCATGCCGTAGGTGAGAAGCGTCTGCGGGTGCAGCGCGTCGGCCATGTCGACGCTGCCCCACCAACGTGACTGCATCGAGAAGTACACCACGTATCTGGCTTCCGGAAGCGTTCCTGTGAGGTTCAACACGTGGGAGAGCGGCACGCCGATCCACTCGGCGATGAACGACCATCCTTCCTCGCACGCGAGGTGAGTGATCTGACTCCGGGCTGGAAAAGCGCGGAGGTCGTCGAGCGAGAACGATCCCGGATTCGCGACCATGCCGTCGACCTCGAGCTGCCAGTCCGCAAATTTGCCGGCCTCGAGAAGCTTGAACGTCAGGCTCTGTGGCGTCCGGCCGTTGACGACCGGGCTCTTCGAGATCTGACTGCGCGGGAACTCGCGCGCCATCGAGTGGCGCGTCAGAAGACGGTGAGAGGCGTACGTCAGCGTTTCGCCGGCGCCGAACACGCCGCCGCAATCCGG
>DASYQV010000125.1:0-17044 GCA_036005125.1 Vicinamibacterales bacterium | reverse complement strand
TCTCTCCTGATCGCGTTTATTGCTTCTCCTGCCTTCGCCCAGGGCGGCTCCGTTACCAGAATTGAGCAGAACGACCCGAGTATCACCTATAGCGGCAATTGGTACTCGAATGCCAGTTCTCTCCATAGTGGCGGCGATGCGACCCTGACGAACGCGCGCGGTGCCATGGCGACGATTACATTCACTGGCACCGGCATCACCTGGATCGGCGTTTCGGATCCGTGGTCCGGCCTGGCAAACGTCTACATCGACGGCAGGCTGCAGGTGATCGATTCCTATTCCGATACCGGACGCTATCAGCAGCCGCTCTTCGCGGTCAGAGGGCTTGCCTCTGGTCCTCACAAGCTGTCGATCGAGATCACCCACGAGCGCGGTCCCCATACCGATGGATCGTGGATCTGGATCGATGCGTTCGACATCGAGAACGGCTCCGGCGTGCCGGGAGGAGTCACCGCCGCCGCCGGGCGTATTGAAGAGAACCATCCAGCACTGATCTATACCGGCAGGTGGTACGCGAACGCGAACCCCGCATACAGCGGCGGCAATACGGTTCTGGCCACTGATGCCGGCGCGCGCGTGAGCATCACCTTCAACGGGACCGGCATCGCATGGATTGCGTACCGGGACGAGTGGTCAGGATTCGCCAGAATCTACCTGGACGGCGAGTTGAAAACGACGATCGATACGTACCTCTCGCCATCCCAGGTGCAGGTCGTCCCGTATCGAGTCGATGGCCTGTCCTCCGGCGCGCATACGCTGACGATTGAAGCGACCGGAACCCACAACGAGAGCTCGAAAGGCTCGTGGGTCTGGCTCGATGCGTTCGACGTGTTCAAGTGATCCGGGCTGCGGGCTACGGGCTTCAGGCTACGGGCAAGACTTCACGGTGCTCTTCCTGAAGCCCGAAGCCTGAAGCCGACGCCAGCCGCCTCAGACGCTCCCGCACATATTCGGGCCCTGCTCCGTGAGTGGAAGACGGATCAGCCTGCTGAGCGACAGCCCCGGGCTGTTCTAGACCAGCTTTCGCTCTTCTGCAATGGCTTCAAGCTCCGCGATGGTTTCCAGATCTTTCGGACGCCCCGCCGCCCGCTTGACAGCAATCAATCGTTCGAGCGAGAGGCAGAAACATTTCACGCCAAACACCTCGATGACCTCCGTGTCGGCCACGAGGTCGTCGTACGTTCCACCGCCGGTGATTTCACCGAGCAGATCGATGTCACCCGCCCCCGTGGTCAACGTGAAATTGAGTCCCCGCAGGATCGTGCCAGACTCCCATGAGAACGGCAGTCCCGGAGGCGCGCCTCTGAGGTACGGTTCAAGCGGCCGAAGCGCGGACACGAGGCGTTCCACGTTCTCGCGGGTTCGTGCATATACGATGTCGATGTCATACGTGGCGCGTGCGGAGCCATGGGCGGCTGCGGCTACTCCGCCGACGAGGATGAACTCCGTGTGACTGTCCGCGAGGACCCGCAGCAGCCGGTCGAAGTCGGTCACGGCCGGCGCCGAGCCGATCCGCGGATTTCGTGAATGAACTTCATGAAAGACTGCAGCTTGCGCAGCCGCTGGTCCGGGGTCAGCTTGAGATTCTCGCGGATGAGCGTCCGATCGACGTCCTTCTTGTAGGCCTCGATGACTGGATCCGGCTCGAGCCAAAACCCGAGTGGCTCCCTTCCGATGCGGCTCATGAACGTACTCTATCACCACGGATCCGGCCGTTGATGCGTCGAAAACATGTCAACACAAGGACTTCCCCGCGTTCCTGATGATGTGTATGATCCCCCTGCCATCACACGTTCCGGGCCCCCGGAAGAGAGGGACATCATGCGAAAGACGCTTCTGCCGTTGTTCGTGTCGCTCGGCCTGGTCGCTGTCGTTGCTGTGTCAGTGGCTTCCACGGAAGCGAACGCGCCAATCGGTCAATCGTCCGCGAGAGCGTCCAACGGGTCGGTGAAGGATCGGTTCGTCGGCACCTGGAGACTCGTCAGCATGGAGCAGCGGAACGCGAAGGGCGAGGTGGTCGCGCCGACGACGCCTGCGCCGAACCGGACCGGCTACATCATCTACGATCCGGCGGGATACATGGCCGTTTCGATCATGCCGGTCGGCCGGAAGAAGTACTCGGCCCAGCAGCCGACGGACGAGGAAGCCAAGGCGGCGATGACAGGCTATGCCGGGTACTTCGGCACGTTCATCGTCAACGAGAAGGAAGGATTCGTCACCCACCGGCTGCAGGGAAGCGTGAACCCCGGCATGGCCGTCGACCAGAAGCGCTTCTTCGAGCTCTCAGGGAACCGCCTCACGTTGAAGCCGCCGCCGGGAGCGAGCGGCAACCAGGCACGCATCGTGTGGGAGCGGATCCCGGCCCTGGCGAACCCGACAGCCGAGCAGCGTCGCTTCGTCGGGTTCTGGAAGCTCGTGTCCAACGAGCGCCGGAATCAGAGGGGCGAGCTGGTCGCCTCGAATCCCGGTCAGAGCGGCTACATCATCTACACGGCTGCCGGGTTCATGATGGTTCACATGGTGCAGCCGAATCGCAAGCCGTACGCGGACACGCAGCCGACCCCGCCCGAAGCGCGAGAGGCCATCCGCACCTACGCGAACTACTTCGGACCGTTCTACGTTCACGAGGCCGACGGCTATGTCGTCCACGACCAGGTCGGCACCTTGAACGTCGGGCGCAACGGGCCGGCCCCGCAACAGCGCTTCTATGAGCTTTCCGGCAACCGGCTGTTGCTGCATCCACCGGCCACCTACACGCCTGAAGGCGACACGGTGAGGGGAACCATTACGTGGGAGCGCGTCGGCCCGGCGAGCGGGACCAGGTAACGGCCGCTCGCAGCGGCTGTGTGAGCTCGTCACCTCGCAAGCATCCCTGCAGCCGGTGGCAAGTGCCTTGACCTCCGCCCTTGACGATGGCATCGTCGTCTCGAGGTGGAATGCAGGATGTCCCGACGTCTGACTGTTGACGAGTACTTCCGGTACCCGGAAACGCTGAGGCCAAATGAGCTCGTGTTCGGTCTCGTCCGCGAGCCGCCCGCGCCGCGGTACGGACACCAGTCGATTGTCACGCGCGTCACCGTCATGCTCGATCTCCACGTCCGAGCCCGCGGCTTGGGGACGGTTTGCGTGTCGCCGGTGGATGTGGTGCTGGACTACAAGGATGCGTTGGTCGTTCAGCCGGATGTCCTGTTCGTGTCCGCCGAGCGGCTGGACATCATTCGCGATCGCGTGTGGGGACCTCCCGATCTGGTGGTCGAAGTGCTCTCGCGACGTACGGCCCGACGTGATCGGGGCGAGAAGCTCCACTGGTATCGGCGTTACGGCGTGCGCGAATGCTGGCTGCTCGATCAGACGTCGCACCGCGTCGAGGTCGTCGGCTTCCCTGCACACGGCCGCAACGGCCGCCACGCGTATCGGGGCGCTGAGGTCGTTCGATCGAGTGTTCTACCCGACTTCTCCATCCCCGCGCGAGAGTTCTTCGAGTAATGGACGCTCATCGCGACGTCCCATCACGTGGGAGCGTCCATCGCGACAAGGCCGCGCGACCGATCAGCGAGGCGGCGCCTGAAAGCAGCGCGCGAATATCAGCAGGGTAAATACGAGTATCGCTCCGATGGAGAGCACAGTCTGCGTGATCTTCGGGAGCGGTACAACAAAGTGAAGGGTACCCAGAATCAACGCCGCGCTGCCAAGAAGCCAGCGCCACTCGCCCGTATCCGCTCGTTTCGTGAGCGCGACAACCAGGCTGCCAACCGCGAGGACGAACGAAAGGGTCCCGAGTGTCAGTGGCATGTTCCCTCCGGGTTGCCGTTCAACAAGAAGCAACCGAGCTGCGCCGATTCTGCGCGGCGCGTCAATTCACCTGACGCTCGCGGCCCTGCCAGAACGGTTCGCGTAGCTTCGTCTTGAGGACCTTGCCGTTCGCGTTCCGCGGCAGCTGCGCGACGATTTCCACCTGGCTGGGAGCTTTGTAGTCCGCGAGATGGGCCCGTGCGTGCAGCACGACGTCGCGCCGCGTCAGCCTCGTCTCGGCGCGCGGGACCACGAAGGCCAGGACTGCCTCACCCCAGAGCTCGTGCGGTATGCCGATCACCGCCACATCGGCGACATCGGGATGCGCTCGAACCACTTTCTCGATCTCGGCCGGGTAGATGTTCTGCCCCCCAGAGATGATCATGTCCTTCTTCCGATCCACGACGAACACGTAGCCGTCGGCATCGACGTACCCCACGTCTCCTGTCATCACCCAGCCATCGACGAGCGTGGCCGCCGTGGTCTCGCGAAGATTCCAGTACCCGGCCATTCGAGCCGGCGAGTGGATGGCGATCTCGCCAGGCTCCCCGGCCGCAGCCTCGCTGCCGTCGCGACGGATGATCTTCACGGTCACGCCGTGAAGTGGACGTCCTGCCGAGAACAGCCGGCCCGGGTTGCCGTTCCGGTGTTCCTCGGGGCCGAGGCAGATCGCCACGTTGCCGGTTTCGGTCATGCCGTAGGCCTGAACGAAGTCGCAGCCGAACCCTTTCATGGCGCGTTCGAGGAGCGCCGGTGCGATCGGCGAGCCGCCATAGAAAATGGTTCGCAGCGATGAAAGGTCGGTCGCATCGAAACCGGGCTCGGCCAGGATCATCTGCAGCATGGCCGGGACCAGGCCGATCTTCGTCACCCCGTGCTCGGGAATAGCTTTCAAGATCTGTCCTGCATCGAACGCCTTGAGTACAACGTTGGTGCTGCCGAGCGCCAACCCGCGAACGAGCCACCAGAGCGCGGCCACGTAAAAGGTCGGCACGACGAGCAGGCTCACGTCGGCGCTCGTCCATCCGAGGAAGGGCTCGTTCTTCGCCGCCATCTCCCGGGCGACCGCGAAAAAGCTCCGGTTCGGAAGCTGCACGCCCTTGGGCAGCCCGGTCGTGCCGCTCGTGTAGAGCTGGACGACGACATCCTCCGGATCGTAGGAAAGTGCCGGTGGTGCCTGTGATGCACCGCGGGTCCACGTCTCGATTCCCGGAGCGCTTTCATCGCCGCCCGACAGCGCCACGAGGATCGGTCGCACCTCGATCTGTTCGAGACTTCGCTGCAGGGTGGGAGCGAATTCCGCATCGACGAACACGACCTTGGGGCGGGCGTCCTCGATGATGCCGGCGATCTCGTCGGCAGACAGACGAAAGTTCAACCCTGCCCATACCGCCCTGGCTTTGGCGGTCGCGAACAGCAGCGGGATGGAGGCCGCGGAATCGCGCGCGAGCACCGCCACCCGATCTCCATGGCCGATACCGTCGCGAAGGAGACAATGCGCCATCGCGTTCGAGCGGCGGTCGAGCTCTCCATATGTCAGCTGCGCATCGTCTGCGATGAGCGCGGTCTTGCTTTCGAGATATCGGCAGACGATCCGCGGCAGCTCGGCCAGTGTGGTCACGTCGTGTGATGCAATCATGGCTGGCGTGTGTCGGCGGGAGGTCTTCAGGCCTCCTGACGATTCTGCTGTCCATACCGGGCAAACAACTTCGCGCGCCGGACGGGGTCGATGTTGACCTTGTTGAGATCGCCCTGCACCTGGGTCAGCTTCAGGAGCAGTGGGTCCATGATGCGAAACCACAGCGGTGGGATGAGCGCTATGGAGAACATGCCCAGGTACCCGCTCGGCAGCTGCGGCAGGTCGTCGAAGTGCCGGAGCGACTGATAGCGCCGCGTCGGGTGCGAATGATGGTCGGAGTGCCGCTCGAGATGGAACAGCAGGAGATTGGTAAAGACGCGGTTGCAGTTCCAGGAATGATGGGGCTCGCACCGTTCGTAGCGGCCGCGCGAGCTCCGCGCACGGAGCAGGCCGTAATGCTCGACATAGTTCGCGCTCGTGAGCAGCCACCAGGCCTGTCCGTTGTTGAGCAAAAGGAACGGAATCATGATCGGGCCGAACGCGATGATGAGACCGATCTGGAGCACCGCCGAGATCGCGTAGGACTGAAGGATTTCGTTCCGCCAGCTCCATGCCGATCGTCCCGTGCGTCCGAGGCGATCGGCCTCGCTGTTCCAGGCGCGTCGCATCGCTCCTGGAATTTCGCGCAGCGCGAACCGGTAGATCGACTCACCCATCCGCGCGCTGACCGGATCCTCGGGCGTCGCGACGTGACGGTGATGGCCGCGGTTGTGATCGACCCAGAAATGACCGTATGCCGGAACGGCCAGCAGGAACTTCGTGAGCGATCGTTCCAGAGGCGATTGTTTGTGCCCAAGCTCGTGTCCGGTGGTGATGCATAGTCCGCCGGTCACGCCGGTTGCCAATCCGAGAGCCACCACGCCCCACGTGAGGTGATGCGTGCCGATCCAGTACGCCGCGCCTGTCACCGTGATGAAAGCGAGCGGAACGATCGCGTACGTCAACACACGGTAGTAGCCGTCGTCTTCGAGCTCGCGTACCACCTGCTCCGGCGGGTTGTCGTCGGCCTCACCCAGACAGAGGTCGATGATGGGAGCGATGACGTAGGTAAACGAGATCGGAAGGAAGAGCGCGAGCTCGTTGCCCGTCAACGCGTGAAGCAGGATGCCTCCCAAAGGAAGCAGCGCGTAGAGCAGCGCCAACGCCCAGAACGGCCGCTTGCGATCGACCCACGTGGCCGTCCGCCCGTCGAGCGTCTGATAGGTCAAAACCTTCATCGGGCCGTCTCACCTCCAGGCTCGCGATGCGGCATCCAATGGTTCTCTTGGTCTTAACGTCGCACTCGAGTGCTCGGCACATCCCGCGCCGCACGTTGGCTGGTATTCGTAGGCCGGGTCTTCAGACCCGGCGCCGCATCTGAAGATGCGGCCTACGAAAAGCAGTTGAATCACGAATCACGAATGTAAGGACGTAAGTCCCCACACATGTGCAGGAAATTCCACGCTGACGTTGTGTACCTCGTCGTGCTTCGCTGTACCTGACGGATCTGGAGCTCAGGTGAGTTGATGCAGGCCGCATCTATCACATGCGGTCCGCCGGGTCTGAAGACCCCGCCTGCGTGCGTCTAATTCGTGCGAAGCACTGTCGGGGAATCGCGTGAAATCCGATCTTCACACCTCGCCCCCGCGCGATCGAGATGCCGAGCGGGAATCGATTGCCATCGTAGGCATCGGGTGTCGTCTGCCCGGCGGAATCGACAGCCCCAGGCGCTTCTGGGATTTCCTCTGCGCACGCGGAGACGCCATCCGCGAGGTGCCCGCCAGCCGTTGGGACGCCGATGCGTTCTTCGCCGCCGATCCTGCGGCGCCGGGACGCACGTATGCCCGGCGCGGAGGCTTCCTCGACGACATCGATCAATTCGACCCGGCCTTCTTCGGGATCTCGCCGCGCGAAGCGGCGCACATCGATCCGCAACAGCGCCTGCTCCTCGAAACCGCTCACGAGGCCATGGAGGACGCGGGCGAACGGTGGGAAGACCCGGCGCTTCGCGGCACGGGCGTATTCGTCGGCGTCTTCATCCACGACTACCAGCACATACAGTTTGCGGATCGGGAGCTGCTTGGCGCTCATACGGGCACGGGCAGCGCGATGAGCCTTGCCGCCAACCGTATCTCCTATGCGTTCGATCTCCACGGCCCGAGCATTGCCGTCGATACCGCCTGCTCGTCCTCTCTCGTCGCGGTCGATCTCGCCTGCAAGTCGCTCCTGAACGGTGACTGCGACTACGCCCTCGCCGGCGGCGTGAACGTCATCATCAAGCCCGAGATGACGATTGCCATGAGCAAGGCGACGATGCTGTCGAGAGATGGTTACTGCAAGTCATTCGACGCGCGAGCGGATGGATACGTGCGCGGCGAGGGAGCGGGGCTCGTCCTGTTGCGCCGGCTCTCGGAAGCGAGGGCATCCGGAAGCGCCATCTACGCGATCATCCGCGGATCCGGGGTCAACTCGGATGGCCTGACCAAAGGCATATCGGTCCCCAATGGCGACGCGCAGGAGGCTCTTACCCGTCACGTCCTCAAGCAAGCGGGTGTGCCCTCCTCCACGATCGACTACGTGGAAGCACACGGGACCGGCACTCCGGTGGGAGACCCGATCGAAGCGGCAGCGCTCGGCAGGGTCTTTTCCGAGGCGCGGGATACGAATCGCGGTCCGGTCCTGCTCGGATCGGTCAAGACCAACATCGGCCATCTCGAGTCTGCCTCCGGTGTCGCAGGGCTGATCAAGACGGCCCTCTGCCTCAAACACGGAGAGATACCTCCGAACCTCCACTTCGAGACGCCCAACCCTGCGATCGACTTCGATCGATTGAAGCTGCAGGTGGTGCAGCGCCAGCACACATGGCCGGACACCGGCACGCCTCGACGCGCGGCCGTGAACTCGTTCGGCTTTGGCGGAACCAACGCGCACGTCGTCCTCGAACAGGCTCCGGACGAAGCTGACCGCTCCGGATCTTCAGAGCCTGGACCCGCACACCGATTGATTCTCCCCATCGGCGCTCACGATGTCGGCGCTCTGCGCGCGCTCGCCAGGGGCTACGCCAACACACTGGCCGATGATGGCAGCAATGCGCAGGACCTGCTGTACACCGTGTCTCAACGCCGCTCGCACGGCTCCGTCCGCGCGGCCATCGTCGCGACCGATGCGCGCGACCTGCGCGAACAGCTCATGCGCCTCGCCGACGAAACAGCTCCGGCAGGCCCGCTCATCGGACGATGCAATGAGGCTTTTGCCTCGGGCCGGCCGGTCTTTGTGTTCTCGGGAATGGGACCGCAGTGGTGGGCGATGGGGCGCGAGCTGCTGCAACACGAGCCGGTCTTCCGTGCCGCGGTGGGGCAGGTGGAGGCGCGGTTGCGGCCGCTCACAGGCTGGTCGGTCATCGATTGCTTGATGGCCGATGAATCCGCGTCGCGGATTCAGGACACGAGGGTTGCTCAGCCGGCTCTTTTCGCGATCCAGGTGGGCCTCACCGCGCTGTGGAGGCACTGGGGCGTCGAGCCCGCGGCGATCCTCGGTCACAGCGTAGGAGAGGCGGCAGCGCTCCATGCAGCCGGGATTCTCTCGCTGGACGACGCGGTCACCGTTATCTACAACCGCAGCCGCCTGCAGCACCTGACTGCGGGTTCCGGTGGCATGCTCGCGGCGGGCATCAGCGTGACGCAGGCCAGCGAGCTCCTGCGCGGGACCGAAGCCTCCGTCTCTATTGCAGCGATCAACAGCCCTGCCTCGCTCACGCTGTCGGGCGACACCTCCGTCCTGCGGCGGCTCCAGGCGAGGCTGGAGGCACAAGGACACTTCGCGCGGATGCTTCAGGTGGAGGTGCCGTATCACGGTCCGCAGATGGATTCGCTCCGCGACGAGCTGATTCAATCGCTGAGCGCGGTTCGTCCCCGGCCGGGGCATTGTCCGTATTACTCGACCATCGATGCGGAGACTCGTCCGGGCGCCACCGGCGACGCGAAGTACTGGTGGCGGAACGTACGGCAGACCGTCCTGTTTGCGGCCGCGATGGACAAAGCGATCCAGGACGGACACGTCTGCTTCCTCGAGGTCGGTCCCCATCCCGTGCTCCGGACCTCCATTCAGGAATGCCTGAACAAGCGAGGGGTCCAGGGCGTGGTCGTGTCCTCCTTGCGGCGCGGTCAGTCTGACTTCGACTCGATGACCTCGTCCCTCACCGAGCTTCACGTGGCCGGGGCCACGATCGCCTGGGACCGCATCATCGGGCCCGGGCGCCTGCTGCCGCTGCCGCCCTATCCATGGCAGCGCAGCCGGCACTGGTCCGAGTCCGAGCACGGCGAGCGATACCGTAAGGGGTCGTCGGTCACCTCCAACGTTCGAGCGAAGGCCCATCGCCATGCACTTCTGGGTGGCCTTCTTGATCTCCCCGCCCCTACGTGGTTGCACACCGTGCGGCTCGCTGATGCAGCGTACCTGCGAGACCACCGGATTCAAGGCGCTGTCGTGTTCCCGGGTACCGGCTACCTGGAAATGGCGCTGCAGACGCTGGCTGACGAGGAGGCCGGGCAGAGCGCCGAGCCGAGGAGCGGCGGGGTCCCCAACGCGCGTTTCCCGGTGCGTTGGGGTGAAGGCGAGTACTTCCTGCTCGGCGATGTAGAAATCGGACGCGCGTTGTATCTCGGAGAGAACGACACCGCGCGGCTTCAAACCACCCGGAGCGGCGATCGGTGGGCGATCTACGCGTCCATGGAGGACAGTGGGTGGGTGCGCCATGCGTCAGGCAGGTGTCGCCGCGAAGCGTTTCATCGTCCCACCGTCGGGCTCGATGTCGACTCGATCAAGGCCCGGTGCTCGAAGAGCCTGCCCGCCGACTATGCATATCGATTGTTTCGCGACGTTGGCCTCGAGTACGGCCCGACCTTCCAGGCGATCCAGGAACTGTGGTACGGCACGGACGAGTCTCTCGCGCTTCTCGAGCTCCCGGCGGCGCTCGCCAGCATGGAAGCCCGAGCATCGTCCGGCTTTCTGTTTCATCCCGCGCTGTTCGATGCCTGCCTTCACACGCTGTTCGGCGCGCTGAATCTCAACGGCCAGGACGCCGACCGCCGGGGCAACGTCTTTCTTCCCGTCAGCGTCCGCCAGCTTCGCGTGTATGGCCGTCCGACAAACCGGATCTGGAGTCACGCCCGGCTTCACAGCCGCGCGAGCCAGCACTTCGAAGCGGACGTTCGCGTCTACGACGAGCAGCACAGGCTCATCGCGGAAGTCTTCGATCTGCGGTGTCAGGCCCTCGAGCACCCCTCGGCGGTCGCGCAGAAGCGGAAGCAGCAATGGATGTTCGAGTACGCCTGGGAGAAGTCCGCCGCGGAAGAGCGTCCCGCTCGAGCGCTCGGCGGTCGATGGCTGCTGCTGGTGCCCGATGCCGATCATGAGCTGGTCGCAACCCTGACACCTCGCGGAGCCGACTGCATCGTCGCGACACCGGGCGACGACATCCGGAAGCTTGTCCGCGAGAACCCCACGCTGAAGGGCGTCATCCACGCGTGGGGACTCGAGACTGGTGACACGCACCCGGGCGCGCGATGGAACGGCCAGGAAACGGGAGCGCTCAGCCTGATGCATCTCGTGCGGGCGCTGGCGCGCAGCGCAGATGATTCCGGCCACGCGCCCGCGCTGTGGGTGTTGACGAACCACACTCAGGCGGTTGTCGAGAACGACCCGATCGACGTGGCGCACAGCACGATGTGGGGAATGCGCCGCGTGGTGGCCAACGAACATCCGCAGCTCTCCGCTCGAATCGTTGACATCGACCGAACGACGGAGAGCCTGGCCGCTTTGGCGTCCGAGCTCGAACGCGACCCCGCCGAAGATGAGCTCGCATTCCGTCAGGGCGCGCGATTCGTGCACCGGCTTCGTCGCCATGTTCCTGACGAGGACAGCGCGACCGTGCACGCGGCAGACGCGAAGGCCGGCGTTCGAAAGGAGCTGAAGGTCAACAAGACCGGCGACCTCCACTCCATGACATGGGTGCGGGCGCCGAAGCCGGAGATTGGCGAACACGAGGTCGAGATCGAAGTTCATGCGACCGCCCTGAACTTCAAAGATGTGATGAAGGCCACGGGCCTGTTCCCGCCGCGGCTCATCGAAGGGAACCTCTGGTCCCGCGAAACGCTGGGCATGGAGTGCGCGGGCCGCGTCACCAGGATCGGTTCGAAGGTGACGCACGTGAAGCGAGGCTATGACGTCATGGCCCTCGCCCCGCGCAGCTTTGCTTCACACGCGGTCTCGCACGCCGCGCTCGTCGCCGCCAATCCGGGCCTCAGCTATGCCGAAGCGGCGGGCGTGCCGGTCGCGTTTCTCACGGCATCCGTAGGCCTGGAGCACCTTGCGCACCTGCAGCCAGGCGAACGCGTGTTGATCCACGCCGGCACCGGCGGTGTGGGACAGGCGGCGATTCAGATTGCCGCCGATATCGGCGCCGATGTCTTCGCGACGGCCGGGAGCGACGAGAAACGCCAGCTGCTTCGCGACCTCGGGGTGAGACATGTCTTCGATTCCAGGTCGCTTCGCTTTGCCGAGGAGATTCGCGAAGCCACTCACGGACTCGGCGTGGACGTCGTTCTCAATTCACTGGCGGGCGAAGCGATCACGCAGAGCCTGTCCGTGCTGAGCGACTACGGACGATTCGTCGAGATCGGGAAGATGGATCTCGACAGAGACTTTGCGCTGGGCCTTCGGCCCTTCACCCGGTGCCTGTCGTTCCACACGGTTGATCTCGATCGCATGCTGGCCCAGCGCGTGGAGACCTGCGGCCGCGTTCTCCGATCCATTCACGATCGTCTGGCCAGTGGACGGCTTCGGCCGCTACCCGTCACGGTCTACAGCGCCACCGACATCGCGGACGCCTTTCGGTCGATGGCCGCTGCCAGGCACACCGGCAAGCTGGTCATCGACATCGCGCAAAGCGACGTGACGATTCAGGGACACGACGGCGTGAGCTTCCGGGCCGATGCGTCCTATCTCATTACGGGCGGTCTCGGCGGATTCGGTCTCCAGCTTGCGCTGTGGATGGCTGCGCGCGGCGCCGGTCGGCTGGTGCTGCTCGGAAGGCGTGGCCTGCAGACGCCTGGTGCGCAGGAGGCGATGGCAAGCCTGCGCGCGCTGGGCGCGGACGTGCAGGTCGAGGCGTGCGACGTGGCCAGCGCGGAGGACGTCAGGCGCGTCCTCGCTGCCATCCCGGCCACTATGCCGCTCCGGGGCGTCTTTCATGCCGCAGCGGTGCTCGACGATGCGTTGATGAAGAACCTGGATGTCGAGCGGTACCGCAAGACGTTCGATCCCAAAGCTCTCGGCGCGTGGAACCTTCACGAGCAGACAAAGAGCCTCGAGCTCGACCACTTCATGTGCTTCTCGTCGATGGCGTCCGTTCTCGGGAACCAGGGATCGGCGAACTACTGCGCGGCAAACGCGTTCGTGGACGCCCTCGCTCACCACCGGCGTCGCAGCGGCCTTCCCGCGCTGACCGTCAACTGGGGCGTCATCGCCGACGTGGGGATGGCGGCCGACGAGGACTTCTATCGTCAGAATCTCGAGCGCAACGGACTGCAGACGATGCATTCGAGCCATTGCCTCGAGATGCTCGGCCTGCTGATGGAAACGGGCCGGGTGCAGACCAGCGTCTGCCCGATCGATCTCACGACCTGGCTCAGGTTCAACCCGGCCGGGCGGGACGGACGGCTGAAAGATCTGCTTGCATCGGCGGGCACCGCACCGGCGTCTCGGACGGAGGCCGCCGCGCAGCTGGCCCTCCGTGAACAGATGGCTCCTCTCGACGCCGACGGACGCGCGAAGGTCGCGCACGACACGGTGAGGGACATCGTTGCGCAGGTGTTCCGGATGGAGGTCGGGAAGATCGATCCGATGCGGTCGCTGACCGCGCTCGGCGCCGACTCGCTCATGGCGATCGAGATCAAAATGCGGCTCGAGGCAGTCGGCCTCGCAGTGTCGGTGACCCAGCTGTTGAACCGGAAGTCGGTCACGACGCTCGCGAAGATGCTGCTCGAGACCCTGGGGTACGGCGGCTCTCCGGACGTTCAGACCGACACGGCCGACACACGGACGAGCGCGCCGCGTGACGAAGACACGTCTTCATGGCTGGTCCGTCGCGCCCCTCGCGATCACGCGCGGGTGCGGCTCTTCTGCTTTCCGTACGCAGGCGGCGGGCCGGCGGTCTACAACCGCTGGCCCGAGTCGGTGCCGGAGTGGGTCGATGTCGTGGCAATCAACCTGCCCGGTCGCGGTCAGCGCATCGACGAGGGGCACCTCGAGAGCATTGCGGCGGCGGCCGACGCCATCGTTCCGCAGATGCTCGCGCTGCTGGATCGCCCGTTCGCGCTCTTCGGCCACTGCATGGGCGCGATCGTGATGTACGAGGTCGCGCACCGACTGGAGCAGACGCACGGCAAGGTTGCGGCGCACGTCTTCGCCTCCGGCTGCATGGCCCCGCATCTCTACAACTCTCCAATCGTGCACGAGCAGGAGGACGCCGCCTTTCTCGACGTGCTGAGGCTGATCAGCTTCAGCGGCACGCGCGCGCTCATCGAGGACCCCGAGCTGCGGAAGACGATGTTCCCGATGCTTCGCGCAGATTTCCGGTCGGTCGTCGAGTACGGAGGCTCCTTCAGGATGCGGCCGCGTCTCAGCGCGCCGATTACCGGCCTTGCGGCCGAGAACGACCTGTTTGCGGCGCCGAAGGCGATGCACGCGTGGGGTCGATACACCACCGGCGGCTACGACCTCGCACAGTTGCGCGGCGACCATTACTTCGTCGAGTCCGATCGCGAGGACGTGACGAGCATCGTCACGGCGCGGCTCGCTCAGACCGTGGACGGCGTGTCGGCGGCGGCGCTGCCTGACATCCCCACGCTGCGCTGGGAGCGGCCGGCAGACGACACCATCGGTCTGCCGCCGCGTCGAACGAAGAAACGTTCGACAGGCGCGCGGAGCGCGCCAAAAAGACACTGGACTAACCAGGCAAGGGCTCTGCCAGGCTATCAAGGGCAGAGCCCTTGGCTGGTCTTGTGCTTTCCGGGTGCCGGCATCCGAGCCGACGAATTTCCGCTTCCCGATCAGTCGGAGACTGACCTCGTCATCTACAGGACGATCGAGTGGCGGGGAGCCGATGCGTTCACGCCGCCCCGCACGATCGCGGAGATGGTGAACCACGCGTACGAGGCGATCTGGGACGACAGGGACCAATCCATCATCCTCTACGGCCACTGCCTCGGGGCGATTGTCGCCTACGAGCTCGCTCTCCGGCTGCAGAAGGCGGGGCAGTGCGTTCCCGAGCATCTGTTGGTCGCTGGCGCGGTCGGCCCTCACAAGTACGTCGCGCCGGACGCGCAGAAGCTCCCGAACGGCAAGCTGCTCGAGCTGCTGGGCGTCCTGAAGCATCCGTGGGCCGAGCGGCTGAAGAGCGATCCCGCTTTCCTGAGGGAGCGCATCGACATGCTTCGCGCGGATCTCGGCGCGATGGCGGCGTACGAGTACCGGCCGGCCGATCCGCTCGATGTGCCGATCACCGCCGTATCGCTACGCCACGATTTGTGGAGCTATCCGCTCCGCACCGACACGTGGACGCTTCACACCCGTGCTCGATGCGAGGTCGTCGAGTGGGAAGGCGACCACTATTTTGCGATGAGGCATCCGGAGCGGATTCATGAGCTGCTGATGCGCTTTGCCATTACGGCGCGTGACACCGCGCCGGCTTTCGAAGGTAAAGAAGGACGTAGGCCGGGGTCTTCAGACCCGGCGCCTGCGACCGCGCCGCATCTGAAGATGCGGCCTACGTACACAGGACACAGGTTGTGACGACATGCAACAGCCGACGGAGATGAGCAGGCTCGCGCGAGGCTCGAGCTCCAGAGACACGGCCGCCACGCGCATGAAAGCGCGCCGCGCGATCAAGGCGCGCCTTCTCGCGCAGACGCTCGCCTTTGCGGCCCTGACGTATGCCGCAATGGTCTTGTACTACTTGCGTATTCTGCCCCTGCCGGGTCTCATTGCGGCCAATGCGCTCTTCTACATCCGCGCGTACCTCCGGATGCACGATCTGTGTCACGCCTTCTCGACCAAGGGCTGGGTGGTTCGCATCGTTCCGACCGCCCTGTTTGCAAATCCCGTCTGGGGTGGGACCACGGCGTTCATCACGACGCACGTTCAGCATCATCAGTACCTGGGATCCAACCAGGATCCGTGGCTGAACTACTACATCGGACATCCCCTGCGGGCGCTGTTCTTCAACATGATCGAGCCCGAGTGGAACCTGCGGAACTTCGTCAGGCAGGGGAGAGTCGATCGAAAGTTCCTGGAGAACATCGCCTTCGACGTGATGCGTCACACGCTGAATCTGGTCGTGTTCCAGGGAGCGTACCTGACGCACATGATCGTTCAGCGGACGTGTCATGGGCTTGGCGTATTTCTCTTCAATTTCTGGCCGCACCGGGAACGGTGGTCGGCCGACGCGACAATCGGCTCATTCAACCGTGAGAGAGAGATCACGCCGTGGGCGCCGTTGCTCCGGATGTTTTGGGGCCGGGCGCTCGTCGAGGCGGCGATGTATCACAACCGGCACCACGTGGTGGGCCAGATTCTCGAGCCTTCGCACCGGTATGTCCTGATGACGGACGAGGGGACGTACACACGCTACAACCATCAGTGGCCGCTGAAGTCCGTGCAGGTCCTTGCGTCCGGTCCGGGCACGTCGTTTGCCAGGGGTGTCAGAAATGCAGCACGCAGAACCGATCGCTAGCGGGTATCCGGCCCCGCACGGGTCTTCCGATGAGAATGAAGACGGCCACTCGGGCGTGAGCGCGCTCAGGTCGACAGCCGACGACCTCGTGATGTACCAGAGAACGATCGTGTTGCGATCGGCGGCGACATTCGCGGCAATGCTCCTCTATTACTACGGCTATCTTCCTCTGTGGGGTCTGATTCTGGCCAACGTGCTGTTCTACCCGGCAATCTACCTGCGGGTTCACGACATCGGCCACAGCGCCGCGGTCAACAGGTTCGGATGGTCGGCCCGTTTCGTTCCCGTCGCCAACCCGATCTGGGGCGGGACGCGTGTGTTTGCCGCGGTTCACAAGGAACATCACAAGCATCTCGGTACTGACCGGGACCCGTGGCTTCCTTATTACGTGGGCCACCCGCTCCGGGCGCTCTTCTTCAACCTGATCGAGCCCGAATACAGCCTGCGCCAGTTTCTACGCCTCAACGGCGTGGACAATGAGCTCCTCAAGAATTTCGTGTTCAACGCCGCCACGCTGATGACCGGCGTGACGATCTTTCAGTGGACGTACCTCATTCATCTCATCAACCAGCGCATCGTGCACGGCTGTGGGATTTTCTTCTTCAACTTCTACGCTCACCGGGAAACACTGTCAGCAAGCGCACCGATCGGAACCTGGGAGCGGGAAGAGGAGTTGCGATCCTTTCTGCCCCTCTTCCGCCTGCTGTGGGGCCACGACACGGTGGAGGGGCTCATTTATCACAACCGTCATCACTGCGTGGGTCAGCAGCACGTGCCTGTCCAGAATTACAATCGTCTGCAGGACACGGGCGTCTACACTCAATTCCACGACGCCTGGCCGA
>DASYQV010000124.1:0-13618 GCA_036005125.1 Vicinamibacterales bacterium | reverse complement strand
ACTGGAGCTGCTTCCTGCCTGGGTGCTCGTCGGTGTGCTGGTGTGGCCAGCGGTTGGTTCGGCGCAGCAGGCGAGCGGCATCGCCGGGGTGGTCAGAGATACGACCGGCGCCGTGCTGCCCGGCGTCACGGTGGAAGCCGCGAGCCCGGCGCTGATTGAGAGATCGAGAACCGCGATCACCGACAATGCGGGCCGATACAACATTGTGGACTTGCGGCCCGGAACCTACCTGGTGAGCTTCACGCTTGCGGGGTTCAACACCGTCAGACGGGAAGGCATCGAGTTGACGAGCGGCTTTACGGCGACCGTGAACGCGGACATGCGTGTGGGGGCGCTCGAAGAGACCGTGACGGTGACGGGGGCGAGCCCGCTGGTCGACGTCCAGAACACCCGCCGCCAGACCGTGCTCTCCGACGAACAGCTCGCGACGCTGCCGACCGGCATCCAGGGATTGGCGACCCTCATCACGGTCACGCCGGGGCTGGCCGGGCCGGCCGATGTCGGCGGCTCGGCCGGCGCGTACCGCACGATGGGCACCCCGCAGAACCTCGCCTACCACGGCCGGTCGGGCATGAAAGTGACCTATGACGGGATGGCGATCCTGAACATGGCCGGCGACGGCAACGTGAGTTACATCATCAACAGTCAGACCATCGAGGAGATGGTGCTGGAAAGCGGCGGCATCTCGGCCGAGAGCGCCTCGAGCGGGTTCTCGGCGAACGCGGTGCCCAAGGAAGGAGCCAACACGTTCTCGTTCAGTCTCATGGGGTTGTTCACCAACGACAAGCTGCAGAGTGACAACCTCAGCGACGATCTGCTCGCCCGCGGCGTCACGACGAACGACAAGACGCTGCACGTGTACGACGCCGGCGTGACCCTGGGCGGTCCGATCCGGAAGGACAAGCTCTGGTTCTTCGGCTCGATCAGATGGCAGGGCAGCAAGAACCAGAAAGCGGGCATCTTCCAGAACAAGACACAGGGCACACCGTTCTACACCCCTGACCTCGATCGGCCTGCGGACCGCCGAGAGTACGACAGGTTCTACGCCGGCCGCCTGACGTGGCAGGCATCGGCACGGAACAAGGTGAACTTCTTCACCGATCTCCAGGACGTCTGCCGGTGCATCTACGAAGGATTCGAGGCGCCGGAGGCAGCATTCGGCCTGCACTTCTGGCCCCAGCGGCTGATTCAGGCGACGTGGAGCTCGCCCAGGACCAACAGGCTGCTGCTCGAAGCCGGTGTGTCGGCGGTGATTTCCGACTGGGCCGACGTCGTGCAGCCGGGCACGAGCCGGGACCACATTTCCATCCTGGAACTGTCGACGAACTTTCCGTACAACGCGAACGCCTGGAGGGGACCCGGTGGGTTCCTCTCCCATATCGACGACGACCACTTTTCCCAGCGGTTCGCTGCGTCTTACGTCACCGGCTCGCATGCCTTCAAGGGGGGCGTTCAGGTCGAACAGGGTGCCTACAACCAGAGACAGGACATCGACCGGAAGGTGGGATTCCAGGGAGAGACGCTCGGCAACGTGTCGTACCGATTCCTGCAAGGCGTGCCCAACGGGCTCACCGAGTATGCAGCGCCCTATTTCAGGCAGGACCACATGAAGGCGGACCTCGGGGTATTCGTGCAGGACCGGTGGACGATCAAACGGCTGACGCTCAACTACGGCCTGCGGTTCGACTACTTCAACGGGACAATACCCGAACAGCACGCGCCTGCGGGCCAATACGTGCCGGAACGGAATTTCGCGGCGGTCCACAAGGTTCCGGCGTGGAGCGATGTGAACCCGCGCGTGGGCGCGGCGTACGACCTCTTTGGAGATGGCCGGACGGCGCTCAAGCTGGCGGTCGGGCGATACGTCGGCAAGACGGCGACGACCGTCACCGGGGCCAACAACCCGATCCAGACGTCGGTCATCCAGGTGAACCGTACCTGGAACGACGCGAACCTGAACTACTCACCCGACTGCGACCTGCGGAATCCGGCCGCCAACGGCGAGTGCGGAGCGCTCGAGGACCAGAACTTCGGGCAGAACAATCCCCGCGCGACGCGCTACGCCGACGACGTGCTTCGCGGGTTCGGCGTCCGGGACTCGAGCTGGGATGTCACCACGGAAGTTCAACACCAGTTCGGCCCGGGCGTATCCCTGACGGGCGGCTATTACCGAAGCTGGCAGGCCAACTTCAGGGTCACGGACAACCTGGACGTCACTCCCGGAGACTTCAGCCCCTTCTGCATCACCGCGCCGGTCGATCGGCGCCTGCCGGGCGGAGGCGGATATCAGGTCTGCGGGTTGTACGATATCTCACCGGCAAGATTCGGACGCGTCAACAATCTCGTGGAGCAGGCATCGAAGTACGGGGACCAGACGCGCGTGTCGGATTTCTTCGGCGTGACCTTCAACACACGAACCAGCTCGGGCATACAGTTCGGCGGCGGCGTCGACATGGGGCGCACCGTGGACGATCTCTGCTTCGTCGTCGATTCCCCTGGGGCGATTGCTTCGGCAGCGGCCCCTGCGGCAGCGATTACAGTAGCGGGGATCTTTGCCGGACCGTTCGCCGCGACGACCATCGACGGACGATCGATCTGCCGGATCGTGACGCCGTTCAGCGCCCAGACGCAGGTGAAGTTCTTCGGAAGCTACCCGCTTCCGGGCGGCTTCATGGCCAGCGGCACGTTTCAGAACGTGGCGGGGCCGCAATATCTGGCGAACTACCAGGCGACCAACGCGGAGATTGCGCCGTCGCTCGGCCGCAATCTGGCGGCGTGCGGGACGCGCCCCGTGTGTACCGCCACCGCCCTCGTCCCCCTGATCGCGCCGATGACTGAGTTCGAGAGTCGACGCAATCAGCTCGATTTGCGACTGAGCCGGACCTTTCGAGCGGGCGGGGTGCGGGCGCAGGCCAACTTCGACGTGTACAACGTGTTCAATGCGAGCTCGATCCTGGGCCTCAACCACACATACGGCAGACAGTGGCGCGTTCCCGTCACCAGCGTCGCGACGGGGGCGGGCGTGTTGAACGGCCGCCTGTTCCAGTTCAGCGGCCGCGTGAGCTTTTAACCCGTTATGCGGCCACACACGCGAATTTTGTACTCGTTGTGCGACCGCATAACGGGCGAGGCGCGCGGAGCGCGCCAAAAAGACACACTGGGTCTAACCAGGCGGCGAGGGCTCTGCCGGACCGGGGTCCCCAACGCGCGTCTTTGGCGCGTTGGGGTGGAAGATATCAAGGGCAGAGCCCTTGACTGGTTAGACCCGGCGGGCGTTGCCGCATCTAAAGATGCGCCCTACGAAAACGTTCGCGTCAGCGCGCCGGCGGGGTCGGTCGGATGGCGTTCACCGTAGGCGGGATGGTCCGGACCTTCGCGGTATCACACGTCTTCGGGAGCGTGACCGATGTGGGCGGTTTATCGCCCGCGTAGCAGTTGGGAATCACGTAGAACGTCTTTGGAACGCCGGGCGGAGGCGCGACGGGTTTCTCGGCCGGTGACAATGACTGGAGATCGGTCCGATAGGTAATGGTGTCATTGGCAACGATGTTCACGTCGAATGTGACGCTCTCGTACCCTGTTGCGCGCAACTCCACGCGGTACGAAGCCGGCTCGAGCGACACCAGCTGCCGGACGTCATCAACCGTGCCCATGTAAAAGCCGTTCACGTAAACGTGCGCTGTTCCGGGCTGCACCAGCAATCGGAGGTGGCCAAGCGGCTGGGCCTGAGGAGTTTGGCGAAGTCCGGAACGTGATGACCACCAGGGGGGCGACGGACCAAAGAAGGGACCGAACCCGCCGCAGCACGGGAAGAAGGGCGGGGGTGGCAACAACCGATCGAACCGCGGCGCATAGGTGTCAGGTCCCGCCAGAAACAGGTCAGGTCGTGGCGGTGGAATGGGCGTGGTGGCCGGCAGGGAGGCGGTCGGCAGCGTCATCTGCAGGGGCGCGCTCGGCAACCCCGACTGAAGGGGCGCGCTCGGCAGGGGGATCTGTGCAGCGGCAGCGTGCGAGAACAGGCACAGCCCTACGCTGACCAGGAAGACCCGCGCTCCCATGATTGACCCAGCTGCTACTATACCTCGGCAAACTGGCGTTTGCCGCAGGCGTGAGGCGCGAGCGTCGCAGCGCATGCGATTCTTGATGTCCTCTCACCCGCCAGACGTTCCGCCCTGCGCGCGAAGCTTGGATTATGATTGACGGCCGAGCCACGAGACTCAGCCCACGCGGGCGCAACCTTGGAACCCCAGGAAAAACAAGAACAGCAGCCATCAAGGACGACTATGACGCGAAAAACGCTGGCGGTTCTCTCCGTCGTGTTGCTGGCCATCATCGCCGGCCTGGGCCCAGGCCTGCCCGGTCGCGATGTAGCCGCGCAAGGCTCTGGACAAGGCATCAACGTGCCGAAGTTCCAGGCGGACCCCGCCTGGCCGAGGCTCCCGAACAATTGGATCCTCGGCGAGGTCTCGTCGGTCGCGGTCGATCGACGAGATCACGTGTGGGTCCTGCAGCGCCCGCGAAGCGTCCCCGCGGACCAGAAGGACCGGGCGGCGCCGCCGGTGCTGGAGTTCGATGCAGCCGGCAACTACATCCAGGGGTTCGGCGGTCCGTCCGACGCCTACGAGTGGCCCGACAACGAGCACGGCATTTTTGTCGATTACAAGGACAACGTCTGGATCGGCGGCAATAACCCGGCACCCGCGTCCGGGAGCACGTCGAAGCGCTCGGATGACATGCTGCTGAAATTCACGAACAAGGGAAAATTCGTCAAGCAGATCGGGCACCGGGATCAGAGCGGCGGGAACAAGGACACGGTGAACCTGAAGAGGCCTGCCGACATATTCGTGTATCGGAAGACCAACGAAGCGTTCGTGGCCGACGGTTACGGCAACCGGCGCGTGATCGTGCTCGATGCTGACACCGGTGCCTTCAAGCGGATGTGGGGCGCGTTCGGCAATACGCCGCTGGACCCGCCGCCGCCGCCCCCGGTTCCGGCAGCGCCCGGAAGCGGGGCAAAGCCCACCTCAACCGCCCCCCCGGTTCGCGAGGGTCCGGGTCCGCAGCAATTCGGCATCGTGCACGGCGTCAAGGTCTCGAACGATGGGCTGGTGTATGTCGCCGACCGGGGTAACAGCCGCATTCAGGTCTTCACGCCCGACGGGAAATACATCACTCAGGGTTTCGTGAACCGGAACGAAGGGGGCGCGCTGACGGTGGCTGGCCTGGCGTTCTCACCAGACCCGCAGCAGCAGTTCATCTACGCGGCGGATCAATCCAATTCGCATGTCCACGTGGTGCTCCGCAAGACGCTCGAAGTGGTCGACACCTTCGGGCGCAGGAGCAGTAACCCCGGCGACTTTCAGGGCTTTCACCATATTGCCGCCGATTCCAAGGGCAATATCTACACAGCCGAGGCCCAGGTGGGGAGACGCGCACAGAAGCTTGTCCCGATGCGAACGTCTACGACGACCACGCGGTGATACCTGGGACTGACTTTCACAAACAGGTTGTCCTCCGCAAATCGAAACTCACCTGAGATACGCAGGCCGCATCTGGCGATGCGGCCATGCCGCAGGGCGTCAGTCGCCGGGTCGCACGGCGCCCTCGTCTCCAGCAGGGAAAGCACGCCACGTCGTGACGAATCAACATTCCACAGGCAGATCGAAGCGGTTCCCCTGTTATAGTGCCACCCATCCATCGGACATGAAGCAGGGCTCACGGGGCTGCCGCAGCGACCGACGGCCGGGAACGTACGGCCCGACCTCCGGAGCTCCCGGCCCTGACCGAACGAGTCCGATGACGGCTCTGTCGCATTGAGGTTTAACCGGCATTTTCGGAGAGAGCCGGGCGCGTCTCGGAGGCTTTTCACGGGGAGGAGTAACGATGCACACGTGGATTAAGGCGTCTGTCGTCGTCGTGCTGTTGGGGACCTTGGCCGTTGCCGCCTCTTTGAGGGGCCACGCACAACAGGCTCCACAGCAGCCGATGGGGTTCTTTATCACCAGCGTCGGTTCCGGCAACGGAGGCAATCTCGGCGGTCTCGCGGGAGCCGACAAACACTGCCAGTCACTGGCCGCGGCTGCGGGGGCCGGCAACCGTACGTGGCGTGCGTATCTGAGCACCGCGGCCGCCGGAGACCAGCCGGCCGTGTATGCCCGCGAGCGTATCGGGAACGGGCCGTGGTACAACGCGAAGGGTCAGCTGATCGCGCGCGACGTTGCCGACCTGCACGGCGACATCGAGCGTGACCGCAACAACATCCGCAAGCCGACCGCGCTCACCGAGAAGGGCCAGGAGGTGAAAGGCGTCGGCGACAAGCCCAACGAGCACGACATGTTGACCGGCACCGACTCGCAAGGCCGGATCCAGGTCGGGGCGGCAGCCGTGCTCACGTGCAACAACTGGACGAGCAATTCCGATAGCGACCGGGCGATCCTCGGCCATCACGACCGGCTCGGGGGCGGCAACACGTCCTGGAATGCCACACACATGAGCGCCGGCTGCAGCCAGCCCGCGCTCGTGAAGACGGGCGGCGCCGGGCTGTTCTACTGTTTCGCCGCCAACTGATTGAGCGCGCGAACAGGAATTCACTTGAGTGGCCGCAGGCCGCATCTTCAGATGCGGCCCGCCGGGGCTGAAGAGCGTGTGAAGAAATCGGCTCCGGGCTCCAGACTTCGGACTTCAGGAAGAGCATGCTGAGGCTTTCCCGTAGCCTGAAGCCCGTAGCCCGTAGCCGGACGCATTTTCCACACCAGCGAGGGTCACCCCAGCGGCACGTGCGTCCTCCACCAGTCCCGCGCCCGCTCCTCGCTCCATGAAGTCTCGAGCTCGATCGCCTGCAGCCGTTCCA
Organism: Vicinamibacterales bacterium; assembly: GCA_036005125.1. Taxonomy (GTDB): domain Bacteria; phylum Acidobacteriota; class Vicinamibacteria; order Vicinamibacterales; family UBA2999; genus DASYQV01. The sequence continues at coordinate 6,768 of DASYQV010000124.1, read as the reverse complement.
GCAGATGGCGTGTCGATGCCGGCCGGTTCTCGCGATCCTTCGCGGGACACGACAGCACCAAGGTGTCGAGCTTCGAGGAAATCGGCAGTCCGGTTTTCGCGGAGGGCGGCTTGGGTACCGAATGAGCATGAGCCAGGAAGAGCTTCATCGGTGTCTCCTCCATAAATACAAGTTCACCAGGGAACGGCCAGAAGGCGACGCAGCCGGTCGAATAGATGTCGGCTCGAGTGTCCAGCTCGACGCCCAACGCCTGCTCAGGCGCAATGAACGCCGGCGTGCCGTGAATGACGTTCGCGAGCGTGAGGGCAGTCTCTGAGGCCGCCCCGTCGTCAGCGGCCTTGGCGATTCGAAAATCGAGGACCTTGACGAAGTCGTAATCCTCGCCGTACCGGCACAGGAAGATATTCGCCGGCTTGATGTCGCGATGCACGAGCCCGCACGACTGCGCTTCTGACAAGGAGTGGCAGATCTGCCGGAGAACCCAGACGACGCGCTCGGCAGGCATCGGCCCGAAGCGTTTGACCAGGGTGCCGGCATCGAGCCCCTCGAGAAGCTCCATGACGTAGTACCTAATCCGGGTGCCACTGTGTAGGTCATTAGGCAGATCCGCAGGCTCACGGTATCCTCGGTGCGCCGATGTCTTCCACACATCCATCGCTGTTCGATGATGCCGATCTGCCTCCACGACCGGCCGATCGCACGCTCGTCATCCGTCCGACGGCCGCGCGGCCGCTCAACAAACAGGAACGCGCCTTCAATCGCGCGTTGACGAAGGTTCAGATGCTCCGAGCCCGCCTGGAGGAGGAAAAGCGTCGTCTCGATCAGGCACTGGTCTTCCACTCGGCGGAAGTCCGTCCACGCGTGGAGCGTGCTGTCGGGTTGCGCGTACAGCTGGTTCGGGCGATCGCGCCGTTTCTCGACGATCGGCAGTTGAAACCCGGCGATCGGACCGTGCTCCGCGCGATCCTCGTCGGGCACCTCGACGAAATCCTGGCGCACGTCGACGCGCCTGATCCTGACTTACAGACATTGTTCGAGCGACTGCACGGCATCGCCTACGCGCAGGCGGTGCAGGAGGACATCGACGAGATCCGGTCGGGCATGGCCGCGATGTTCGATGAGCTCGGCGTCGATGTGGACCTGCCAGAGCTGCGCGCGGACATGAGCGAGGAAGAAATCGAAGCCGCGGCTGCCCAGTTCGCCGATCGCATGTGCAGCTTCGAGGAGACCCGGGGCGATGAACAGAATCGTCGCAGGACCAGACGGGAGCTGCGCGAAGAGGAACGGGCGCGACAGTTCGCGCAAATGCGCAAGGGCAGCATCGGCGCCGTCTACAAGCGCCTCGTGAAGGCGCTTCATCCGGACCTGGAAAGCGATGACGCCGAGCGCCAGAAGAAGATTGGAATCATGCAGGAAGTCACTGCCGCTTACGCGCGAAGCGACCTGCACACCCTGTTGCGGCTGGAGCTGGAGTGGATCGACGGCACTCACGCCGAGGCGGCACGGCTCAGCGACGAGAAGCTGCGCGCGTATACCGAGCTCCTGAAAGAGCAGGCCGCGGAGCTCGAAGCCGAATGCGACACCCTACGTTTCCACCCACGATACGCGGCGCTGATCGGGGACGGCCCCTTCGGCCTTCCCATGCTGGTTGACGGTCCCAGCGAAGCCGCGAGGCTCGACGTCGTTATCGAGCAGATCCACATCGGGGTCGAGCACATGGCTTCCAGTGAGGCGCTACGCGAAGTCCGCCGCGCGATCCAGGAGTACCGACAAGCGCAGAAGGCGCGGCGGAAGCAGCCAGGCCCGTGGTGACGGCGCGACCGGGGTCAGAACGGGGTCAGAACGGGGTCAGACCCTGGTGACGGATCGACTCAAGGTACGCAGGAATTGCTACCTGCAAGGTCAGCGAGGTTACTGCAGCTCCATCGCACACAGGGGTCGGACCAGGGTCAGATGGCCCCGCCTGAGTCCCTGCAGTGTTTACAGTGATTCGCGCTTCACCCGATGAACGCCGACCCAGGCGGGGGGCGGGACAGGGTACGGGTATCGTAGCGGGTGAAGGCGCGCGCGCTCCCCAGAGACCAAGGTCGTTCAGGTGTCCATCAGACACCGGGCGCCGCAGGAAAATGGGTTGGCAATGCATCGTGGACGGCCAGCAGAATGCGGCGAGCGGCCTCGACCGCGTCCGTCGCCTGCTTCAGATCGACACGTACGTCGCTCCCGTAATCTCCGACGCCACGCGTATCAATGCAGAAGCTGTAATCGCGTCCAAGGTCGGCCGACCATCTGCCGGTCTTGACGAGATCCCGATGAACTGCGGTCGCAACGGCCGAGTGCTTCGTAAATGCCCGACCTTCGAGTGCGAAGAGCGCGCTCACGGCGTGGAAGGCGGCGTAGTACGCGCGCGATACGGCACTGTCGAAACCGCTGTGAGCAGTGAGGAGCTGCGCTGCCCGAAAGGCCTCGAGCGCACGATCCCATTCGGTCCGTGCATACGCCGCCGTCATGCAAGGATTCCCTCCGCCTTTGCGTTCCGGTACAGCGGGTATGCCGCTGCTTCATACGCCGCGACGTCGACCGGCTTCGCGCTGATCGGACGCTCCAGCGCGAGGACAAGGTCATAGAGCACATTAATGTTCGTTCGAAGGTCCCGGCCGTAGTCAATCGGCGCTTCGAGCAACACGAGCACATCGATGTCACTGTCGGGCCGTGCGTCGCCACGCGCCTCGGAGCCGTACAGAACGACGCCACGGAAGCGCTGGCCGTGCGCCTTCAGCAACCGCTGTCTCATTTCAGTGAGAAGCTCTCGGCGTTCCACGGCTGAACTCCTCTCGTCAGCGGCTTAACGGGATAGCCTGATGTCCCAGCGCAACCGCGTCCTACAGACGTCGAACGTCATCCTGTTTCGTTCGCTGCCGACTTCGCGACAGGGTAACCACGTTGCCGGAGGAGATCGTACCTCAGCCCGCGGCGGGTACTATGCATTCCAAATGCGTTGCCGCCCGACTTCGCGGGCCCGCCGCGCTCGTTCCTCGCCCATGAGCGGGCGAACGCAAGGGACGCGCCCACTGGGCTGACGACGATGATGGCTGGGGAGTTGTTGCGGCTGGAGAGCATCGTGCGCGAAGATCGTCTCAGCTCCCGACCAACTCAAGGGAAGCATTGCCTGATCAACGCGGCGCCGTTCCGCGTTTCCGATTAGGCCCTTAGGCGGCCCGGAAGAGGAATTTTGTACGCGTTGTGCGACCGCATAACGGGCTCGGCGCGCGAAGCGCGCCAAAAGATACTGGTCCAACCAGCCGAGGGGCTCTGCCCGGTCCGGGGTCCCCAACGCGCGTTTTTGGCGCGTTGGGGTGGAAGATATCAAGGGGCGGAGCCCCTTGGCTGGTTCGATCCTGCCTTGTTTTCTTCATTGCCGTCGCGGTGACGTCATGTGGCGGGTCCTCGTCGGACCCGACTTCGCCAACCCCTGTGCCTTCGATGGTACGCTATCCGGGCATGGTCGCGTGATCCAGCGACATGACCTTCGCGTCCAAACGAGAGAAAAAACGGACTTAGACTGGAGTTCACTTGAATCCGGAATGCACAGGGAGTTCAAGGAGATCAGGGAGCTCGATTTTCTCCTTGGTCTCCCAGATCTCCCTGTTGATTCCGATGGTGGACTCAAGCGAGCTGCGAGAGCTGCGGAATCAAAAGAGCGTGCCTCCGTCGCCGATCATCAGCCGCCGCACCATTGGAATCGGCGGCCCGCCATGAGTCAGAAACTGATCGTGAAATTGCCGCCACGCCTGCCTGCCGCCCCGTGAGGCCGACCAGTCGTCGCGCAGCTTGCGGATCATCAGCTTGCCCATCGTGTAATTGAGATAGGCCGGATCGTAAGCGCCGCGCGCCGCCTGCTGGCGGGCGGTGCCGATATCCGTGAATCCCTGTTCGCGGAACATCGTTTCCGATTCGGCGACGGTCATACCCTTCGTGTGCAGGCCAATCGCTGACAGAAAGCGCACGTTGCGCAGCAGCGCGTTCGTCAACTGACCGATGTGTATCTCGGCGGCGCCGTTGCCGAGGCCCATGTCGTACATCATCTCCTCGGCGTAATGCGCCCATCCTTCTGCGAACGCGTAGCCGACGAACAGCCGTCCGACGAGCGACGGGTTGCGGTTCGAGTGCAGGAACTGCAGGAAATGGCCGGGCCATACCTCGTGCACCGACGTGAACAGAAGATCGGCCTGTCCGGGGAGGTAGGCCCGCTGCTCGGCCGGCGTCCACGAGGGATCGGGCGGGGCAATGTAGTACGTTGCGGGAAGGCCTTTCTCGTACGGACCTGGAATATCGATGTAGGCAAAGTTATCGCGATTGTACGGCGGCGCTTCCGCCACGAGCGCCTGCTCTGTGCCCGGGATCGTCGCCACGCCCGCGTCGCTGACGAACATCTTCAGCATGTCGAGCTGGGCGCGCGCGCCTTCGACGCCGCCGCCAGTCGGCTTGTTCGCGTTCATCTTCGCAATGCAGGCCGCGACCCCGGCGCCTGGCGCATAGGTGGCGCACGCGTTGCGCAGGGCCTGCTGATTGCGTTCGAGATCGGCGCGTCCCGCCGCCTCGAGCTCGGCCAGCGGCGTCGTGACGCCCTCGGTCATCTGCAGCATCCGTGCGAACTTCTCGGCGCCGAGCGCGAAGCTCGCGGTGGCGCTGCTGCGCTGCGACTCGAGCCAGGCGGCCAGATCGGCCATGGCTTTCGCGGCCCCAGCGTTGGCGGCTGCGAACTCCTTCTGGAGCGTCGTATCGGAAATACCCGCGAAGGCTTTGGGCACGTCCGTTCGATAGAACTCGCCGAAGCCGCGGAAAGCTGACACGCCACGCTGCAGGAGCGGCCGCGCGAGCGGCGTCCGCAGGTTCGCACGGATCTGCGAAGCCGCCTGCTGCACCGACCGCGCGTATTTCACGTACGCTCGCATCCGGACCTCGAGCGGCGCGTAGTTGCGCGTGAGGTACGGGGCGGGATCGAGGTTATCGATCATCCAGTCGAGATACCACGCGGGGTTCAGGAACGGCGCTTCCGCCGTCTCGACCCAGAAAAGATCCCGATCGAGGCGCGCCACGAGATAATCGCGTTCGAACGCGTCACGCTCGCTCAGGCCGGCCAGCGCCGTCGCCCGGTCGCGCCACTCGTGCAGCCGGCGGATCTCCGCCGCTATGCCGGCGGCGCTCCAGTCGGGCAGCTGCCCGTCGTACTCGTGGCGACCCTGGACGACGGCATAGGTAGGGTGCGCCTTGAGGTACTCCTCGATCACGGCGTCACGGACGGCCGGCCACGTGTTTCCGACGCCAGGTTGATCGCTCTCCGCCCGCGGCGCTTGGTTGCATCCCGCGATCGCGGTGCACGTCACCAGCACGAATAACGCAGCCTGCTTCATGCTCGTTTCGCATCAGCCCCCATAAGAGTTCGGCGACCGGTATTACGACATCCGTTCGGGAAAGGTCGAGCACCTCGGCAGCCGCGAGCTGCTGGCAGCCATCGATCGCGTCAGGCCGAAGCTCGTGATCTGCGGGCACGTTCACGACGGCTACGGTCGGTTCGAGTACGACGGCATTCCGATTTACAACGTCAGCGTCGTTGACGAGCAGTACCGCCTTGTGCATCAGCCGACGGTCATAGAGCTCCCTGAACCGGTAGCAGAGACACGCCCTGAACGCCAATCATGAATCATGAATCATGAATGAAAGCGGCTAGGGGACCAGCACACCGCGACCCTCGATGCGCGAGTTGAGCAGGTCGCCGACGGCCTGATTGATCTGATCGAGACGATACTCTCGCGTACTGAGTTTTACCTTCCCCCGCCCCGCGAGCGCCATCAACTCCTGGAGTTCGGTGTACGTTCCGACGAGATTTCCGATTATGCTTTTCTCGCCAAAGATCAAGTCGATCGCTGCGACGCTCACGGTTCCGCCGTAGCCCACTACGAAGTAATAGCCTCCGCGGCCCGTCATCGCGAGTCCTTCGTCGATCGTGCTCCCCTCGGCGACGAAATCGATGACGACGCGGGCGCCGGACCCGTGCGTGAGGTCGAGCACCTCTTGAACGCTCCGGCTCGAGCTTTTCACGACCTCGTCGGCTCCGAGTTCGCGCGCGAGCTTGAGCGCGACGTCGGAACGGTCGACCGCAATGATCCGGTCGGCACCAAGCGCGCGGAGCACTTGAAGCGCGATGTGACCGAGACCGCCGATCCCGATGAGAACGGTCGTGTCCCCGGGTTCGAGCAGCTTGACCGCTTTCTTGGCTGCATGATGAGCCGTCAGGCCGGCGTCGGCGTAAGGGGCTACCTGTTTGGGCCGCAGGCCATCGGCCAGCGGAATGAGATTCCGTTCGCGGACTCGAAGGTACTCTGCAAAGCCGCCATTCGAGTCGATACCGGGAAACCTGCCGTTCTCACAGTGCATGTCATTGCCTGCGCGGCAGGCCGGGCAGAGGCCGTCGGTGACCAGAGGATGGACAATCACCGCATCGTCGCGCTTCACACGTCGAACCGAACTGCCGACCTCCTGGACCCATCCAGCATTCTCATGACCAGGTATGTAGGGCAGCTGGACGGCGACTTTCGAGCGCCAGATACCCTCGATGATGTGGAGATCGGTGCGGCACAGGCCCGCTCCGCCGATTCGCACGATCACATCCGTCGGATCTTCGATAACGGGATCGGCCACGTTTTCGATCCGGAGGAACTCGGGACCCGTGTAGTCCCCATCGTACTGATAAAGCAGAGCTGCTTTCAT
>DASYQV010000123.1:0-21731 GCA_036005125.1 Vicinamibacterales bacterium | reverse complement strand
CCACGTAAGCGTGTCGGCAAACTGCAGCCGCTTGACCGTGGTCTCGCGCGGGCTGAAGAAGTTGCGGCCGATGCGCAGCACCAGGTTGCCGCCCTCGCGCACGTCGGCCTGCGGCGCATCGCTGTTGGCCTCGCCCGGCTCGCGGTCACGCGCCACCTGGAAGCGCGCCTCGTTGAACGCGTTCGACCCCATGACGCTGGCCCACGTCGCGTTGAACGTGCGCGTGAAGACTTTCGACGCGCCCGTGGTTTGAAACGACTGCTGAGGCCCGCCGCTCTCGAACCCGGCTCCGGTGAAATTCTGGTGGTTGTAGCGGAGCGTCACGCGCTGGGTTCCGGTGATCTGATGATCCGTCTTGACCAGAAAGACGTCCTGGTTCTGCGTGCGTTCCCAGCTCGCGGCCAGCGGACGGAGCGTGTCGAGGGCCGCCTGCCTATCGGGATCGGTCGGGACGTTGGGCGGCAGATTCAGGAAGACGAAATTCGGCTGGGTATTCCGCTGACCGTCGTAATTGAAAAAGAAGAAATGCTTGTTCTTGGCGATGGGCCCGCCGATGACCCCGCCGAACTGGTTGTAGTGATACGGCGACTTCGGCCGGTTGAAGCGCTCGTTGATGGCGTTGTTCGCGTTGAGCGCCTTGTCGCGGTAGAACTCGAACATCGATCCGGTGAATTGGTTCGTGCCCGACTTGGTCACCACGTTGATCACGGCGCCGCCGGCGCGTCCGTACTCGGCGGAGTAGGCGTTGGTGTTCACCTGGAATTCCTGCACGGCCTCCTGGCTGAATTGATAGGGCGCGCGGCCCGTTCCGGTGCGGCCGAGCGCCTGGCCGAAGAACGTGTTGTTGTTGTCAGCGCCGTCGACGACGAGGCTGTTGAGCGTGCCGCGCTGGCCGGCGAAGCTGATGTCGCCGCTGCGGACGTCGCGCGTGACGCCCGGGGTGAGCAGCACGAAGTCGATGAAGTTCCGGCCGTTGGTCGGCAGGTTTGCCACGGCTGTTGAATTGACCACGGTGCTCACCTGAGACCGTGTCGTTTCGACCACCGGGGCCGTGCTGGCCACCGTAATCGTTTCAGCAAGCGCCGCCACGCCGAGCTCGAGCCGCAGCGTGATCGTCTGGCCTACCTGCACGCGCACCTCGGGCTGCCGCCGCGTCGCAAACCCCTGCAGTGCCGCCGTCACCTCGTACGGACCGACGGGTAATCCGGGGACCGTAAACAAACCGTCTGCATCGGTGACGGTTTCACGGGTCGCGCCCGTCGCGGTATTGATGATGGTGATCGTGACGCCGGGCAGCACGGCGCCCGACTGGTCGACCACCGTGCCCTGCACTTCACCCGTGGCGCTCTGCGCATGCGCGGTCGCGACGAAAGGCCCGAGCAGGCACAGGAGCAGTGCGCCGATGCGCGTGCTCGTCAAATGCAATGACCCTGACAGCATGGAAGACGTCCTCCGACCAATCTGGCAGCGTACCATTGCCTGCCGGAGACGCGAAGCCGACTATAATTTCCTTTTCCATGGCCTCGCTCGTTCCGTTCAGGGCGCTGCGGCCCACGCCCGACTCAGCCGCTCGCGTCGCCGCCGTCCCCTACGATGTCGTCAATGCAGAAGAAGCTGCCGCACTTGCTGACGGAAATCTCTTGAGCTTTCTGTACGTCTCGCGTGCCGAGATCGATCTGCCGCCCGGTACGAATCCATATGACGAGACGGTGTACGCCAAGGCGGCTGAGAATTTCAGCCGGTTGAGATCGACCGCGCCGCTCGTGCTCGAAGACAAGCCAAGCCTCTATGTGTACCGACTGCGCATGGGCGCGCACGTGCAGACCGGCGTGGCAGCCGCCTACTCGATGGACGAGTACGACAACGATCTGATCAGGAAACACGAGCGCACGAGGCGCGACAAGGAGGACGATCGCACGCGTCATATGCTCGCGCTTCGGGCGCAGACGGGCCCCGTGTTCCTCGCGTACCGGGCGTCGTCAGCCGTCGACGCGATCGTTGCGCGGATCGCGACCGGCGGACGGCCGCTGTTCGACTTCACGGCGGCAGACGAGGTGCAGCACACGGTGTGGCGCGTGGGCGATCGTGACCAGGGCGATCTGATTGCTGCGTTTGCGAAGATTCCGGCGCTCTATATTGCCGACGGCCATCACCGGGCTGCGAGCGCAGCGCGCGCCCGGCAGGAGCTCCGCGGTGCCACCGCCGCCGCCGGCGAGTGGGACACGTTCCTGGCCGTCGCATTCCCCGACAGCCAGGTGCAGATCCTCTCCTACAACCGCGTCGTGAAAGATCTCGGGCCGTTCACGCCCGCGTCGTTTCTGGCGCGACTCGGCACGCAGTTCACCGTCACCGACGGCCCCGCGATCCCGCGGAGGCGCGGCGAGGTGGCGATGTACCTCGATGGCCGTTGGCATTCGATTGCGCTGGGCGATCCGTCGTCGAATCTCACGCCCGCCGAGCGGCTCGACGTCAGCCGGCTGCAGGACACCATCCTCGCCCCGCTCCTTGGGATCGGCGACGTCCGGACCGACAAGCGCGTCGACTTCGTCGGCGGAGGCCGCGGCACGTCGGAGCTCGAAGCGCTCGTGAACTCGGGCAAGGCGGCGGTTGCCTTTTCGATGTACCCCGTGAGCGTGAACGACCTGATGGCGATCTCCGATGCGGGCGGCATCATGCCTCCCAAGTCCACGTGGTTCGAGCCCAAGCTGCGCGACGGCCTCTTGTCACATGTCATCTGAGTCCGCGGGTGAGGACCCGCGGCTACATTCGGTACCTGTAGCGCGGGTCTTCAGACCCGCCCAGGCGTCGAACCATGAAGGTTCTGATTGCAGACAAATTCGAGGAGAGCGGCATCGAGGCGCTGTTGGCTGCCGGCTGCGAGGTTCTCTACAAACCCGATCTCGTCGACGAGCCGCTGACCAATGCCATTCGCAACAGCGGCGCGGACGTGCTCGTCGTACGGTCGACGAAGGTCACCGAGGCGATGCTCGATGCGGGCCGTCTCTCGCTGGTCGTGCGTGCCGGCGCCGGCGTGAATACGATTGACGTGGTCGCCGCGTCCAGGCGTGGCATCTATGTCTCCAATTGTCCGGGCAAGAACGCCATCGCGGTGGCGGAGCTTGCCTTCGGGCTGATCCTGGCGCTCGACCGGCGCATCCCCGACAACGTGACCGATTTGAGGGCGGGCCGATGGAACAAGAAGGAATACTCACAGGCGTGCGGTCTCTACGGGCGCACGCTCGGGCTCATCGGCTTTGGCAGCATCGGACAGGAGATGGCGCGCCGCGCGCGCGGGTTCGGCATGCCGGTCCTCGTCTGGAGCCGCCGCTTTCTCGAGCGGGGGGCGGCCGCTCTCGAAGATGTGCCTGACGACATCGAGGTGACCGTCATCAACACGCCCGAGGAGGTGGCCGAGCGCTGCGACGTCCTGAGCATTCATCTTGCGTTGACCCCCGATACCCGGAACTTCGTGGGCACCGGAATCCTCGGGCGGATGAAGCCGGGCGCGTTCTTCGTCAATACCGCGCGCGGCGAGGTCGTCGACTACGCCGCGCTGGCCGAGACGGTGAAGGCGCGCACGCTCCGCGTCGCCCTCGACGTGTACGCCGCCGAGCCGTCCTCTGCAACCGGCGAGTTCAGCGATCCGATTCTCGGGCTGCCCAACGTGTACGGGACGCACCACATCGGCGCGTCTACCGACCAGGCTCAGGAGGCCATTGCCGCGGAAACGGTGCGTATCGTCCGCACCTACAACGAGACCGGCACGGTGCCGAACGTGGTGAACCTGTCGAAACAGACGCCGGCCTCGCACATGCTGGTCGTTCGTCACCGCGACAAGCCCGGCGTCCTCGCGCACGTCTTCAACCACCTGCGCAGCGGCAACTTGAACGTGCAGGAGACCGAGAACATCATTTTCGACGGCGCGCAGGCGGCCATAGCGCGCATCAATCTCGACAGCGAGCCGCCGGCCGCCCTGTTGCGGGCCATCGAAAAGGGTAACGAAGACATTCTGAATCTGCACTTGGTCAAAATATAGGCTCAGGGCTTAGGGCTTAAGGCTCAGGGGGCTTAAGCTTTGAGCCCCTTAAGCCCTAAGCCCTAGGCCCTAAGCCCGAAGCCCACGGAGTGTTCACATGCCGACCACGACACGCATCTTCAACTTTGCCGCCGGTCCCGCGGTGCTGCCGCTCGCCGTGCTCGAGGAAGCGCAGCGCGATCTCATTGCGCTCCCGGGCGTCGGAATGTCCGTGATGGAGATCAGCCATCGTTCGAAGACGTTCGAAGATATCCTGCATCGCGCCATCGAGGACATTCGCGCGCTGGCCAATATCTCGCCCGACTACACAGTCATGCTGCTGCAGGGCGGAGCCAGCCTCCAGTTCTCGATGGTCCCGCTGAACATCCTTACGCCCGGCGCCACGGCCGACTACATAGTTACCGGCGGATGGGCGCAGAAGGCGCTCAAAGAGGCGAAGAAGGTCGGGAACGCGAACGTCGCCTGGACCGAAGGAGGCGACATCTTTACCCGCATCCCGCGTCAGGAGGAGTTGAAGCTGACACCGGGCGCCGCCTATGTGCACATGACGTCGAACAACACGCTCTTCGGCACTGAATGGAAGAATCTGCCGGATGCAGGCGCCGCGCCGCTCGTGAGCGATACCTCGTCGGACATGTTCAGCCGGCCGATCGACATCTCGAAGCACGCGTTGATTTACGCCGGCGCGCAGAAGAACCTCGGCCCGTCAGGCGTCACGCTCGTCATCGTCCGCAACGATCTGCTCGCGCGCTCGAAGGATTCACTGCCGACGATGCTCAACTACAAAGTTCACGCGGAGAACGGCTCCCTGTACAACACACCGCCGACATTCGGCATCTACGTCCTGGGCTTGACGATGAAGTGGCTGCGCCGGCAGGGAGGTCTCGAGGCGATTGCGCAGGTGAACGAACGCAAAGCGGGGAAGCTGTACGCGGAGATCGATCGTTCCGGCTTCTACAGAGGGACGGCACAAAAAGACTCTCGCTCGCTGATGAACGTGACGTTCCGGCTGGGCAGCGAGGAGCTGGAAAAACTGTTCGTGAAAGAGTCGACGGCCGCCGGCCTCGATGGCCTCAAGGGACACCGCTCGGTCGGGGGCATACGCGCCTCGATCTACAACGCGTTCCCCGAGGAAGGGGTCGGTGCGCTCGTGCAGTTCATGCGGGAGTTCGAACGGAAGCACGGGTAGCTCAGCTCTAGTAAGCAGTAGGCAGTAGGCAGTCATCCTCAAATCGGACTCTGCACCCGCTGCCTTGCCTCCTGCCTACTACGTTTCTGTGTGCTGCCTACTGCCTACTGCCTACTAAGGATTGGGCCGGAACCCTCCACGTCGCCGCCGGCGCCGACGTCTTCGCGGCGGCCGCGGTCCTTCGCCGGCGCCGTCGCCCGGATGCTCGTAGGCGCCCGCCGCCTCGATGAAGCCTCGCCAGTGCTCGAGCGCTTCCGGTTCATCCCCGTGGATTTCCAACCATATCAAGGCCTCGCGGAACGGTCCGCGGTTCATCAGCGCCCGGCGCGCGCGGGGCGACAGCGTCATGTCGGTCAGTCGCCGCTGCAGTCCGAGGATTTGCCGCAAGCGCTCGACGTCGCGTCGGGCGAGCGGCAGCAGGCCGAGCGACAGGCGCGGCTCGCGACGGAACTCGCCGTCTGGCACGGGCTGACCCATGAGGGTGCGCGCGTTGTACCCGAGTGGCACGAGCAACGAGCCAAGCAGAATCGCGTTGGTCAGCAGGTCCGGTGTTTCCTCGAACCGTCGGCGAAAGGCGTCGAGCGCCGACAGCGATGCCCCGAGCGCCGGCCCCGCCGCATCCTGCAGATGTGACGCAATCGGTTCCAGAAGCCGACGCTCCGCCATCATCAGGAGGGCCCGCTCGGAGTGGCCGGACCGCAGAATCTTGTAGAACTCGTCCATGAGCCGCGGCGGCGCGCTCCGGGCGATGTCGGCGCGGTGCTGCTCGATGGCGGTGTCAATCGGCGGATCGATTGCGAAGTCGAGCCGCGCGGCCAGCGCCACGGCGCGCATCATCCGGACCGGGTCCTCGCGGAATCGCTCGTTCGGGTCGCCGATCGATCGGACGACACCCGCCTTGAGATCGTCCAGGCCGCTCGTGTAGTCGATGATGGAGAAATCCGCGATGTTGTAGAAGAGCGCATTCACCGTGAAGTCGCGGCGGAACGCATCCTGTTCGGGTGTCCCGAATGTGTTGTCGCGATGAATCAGACGATCGCGGGCGAGCTCCGCCTCGTGATCGAGCGGAATGCCGTCGACGGCCGACAGCTCCTCCATCTGTGCCTGATCGTCGGCGGTGACCTGCCGCCGGAACGTTGCCACCTCAATGGTCTTCTGCCCGAAGCGCACGTGCGCAAGGCGGAACCGCCGCCCGACGATCCAGCAGTTCCGGAACAGCTTCTTGACCTGATAGGGATGCGCGGACGTGCCGATGTCGAAGTCTTTGGGCCGACGCCCGAGCAGCAGGTCGCGGACGCTGCCGCCAACCAGATAGGCCACGTAATTATATTGGTGCAGCCGGTAGAGGACCTTCAGCGCGTCGGGATCGATCTGCTTCCGAGAGATCTGATGCTCCCCCCGCGGCACGATCACCGGTTGGCCCATTGGCAGGCATTGTAGCAAAGGTATTTGCGACTGCCCAGTCAACTCGTGCTGAATCAACAACTTACCGGATTGGTCCGCTGTGCTACGATGCGGGAATGCGCGATCGGATGGAGAGAGGGAGGCGCCGTCGGACGAAGGCCGGTCTGCTAGGTGTGCTCATGTCGATGCTGGTGTTGCCAGTCAACGCCGCCGAGCCGCCAGCGCTTGCCCGTGCGCGCACCTTGTACAACTCGTCAGACTATGATGGCGCGATTCTGGCGGCCACTGAGGCGCGCCGGCAGGTCCCGGGTGCCGACGCGGCTGCCCTTGTCCTGGGACGGGCGCATCTCGAGCGCTATCGCCAGCGCGCGGACGTCGCCGATCTCGCCTCCGCCCGGGAGGCGCTTGCCGCCGTCCGCCCCGCCGCATTGAGCCCGCGCGACCGTGTGGATCTGCTCGTCGGTCTCGGCCAGTCACTCTTCCTCGGCGAGGCGTTCGGTGCCGCGGCGGAACTGTTCGATACAGCGCTCGCGCAGGCCAGCCTGCTCTCCCCCAAAGGACGACTCCTGCTCCTCGACTGGTGGGCGAGCGCGTTGGCGCGCGAGGCGCAGACGCGTCCGCTCGAGCGGCGCGCTCCGGTCTATCAGCGGATTGCCGTGCGCATGGAGAAAGAGCTCCGGCGGGATGCCGGCAACCCGGCGGCCAGCTACTGGCTTGCCGTGGCCGCACGCGGCGCCGGCGATTTCGACCGCGCGTGGGACGCCGCCGTTGCGGGGTGGGTGCGCGCGAGCCTCAGTCCCGAGACATCTTCATCGGTGCGGACGGATCTCGACCGTCTCGTGACGCAGGCGCTCATCCCCGAGCGGGCGCGGATGCAGGCGGCCACCGGTCTCGATCAACAGAAGATCGCATCCACGCTCATCGAAGAGTGGGATCTCATCAAGCAGCAGTGGAAATGAGTCCATTCATGATTCTTGATTCATGATTCATGATTTGAAGACTCGCGCAGCACCTGGGCCAAATCAAGAATCAAGAATCAAGAATGACATCTATCTTTTGAGGATTGTCCTGTCGTCTTTCGTCGCGCCCGGCGCCCGGTCGAGATATGTGAAGGGAGATAGCACGATTTGATCGATTGAGAGCCCATCCTCCCGCGTCTGCACACGGATGGTATGTGTGCCCCCACTCTCGAAAAAAATTTCGGGGCCGAGCACGCCCTCACCGTAGCCATTGTCCTGCCAGCCCCACCCGGAGACGCCGCAGTGGTTGCAATCTTCGACCGTGAAGGCCATCGCCGTCTCGGTGCCGATGCGGTACGCCGGTGCGCCGGAGGAGGTGACGCTGTCCGAGAACTGAACGTACGCCGAATCGTTGCTCAAGTCGTTGTTTTCGGCCTGGCCGCGAAACCACAGCCGGTACGGAATTCCAGACTCGGCCGCGAACGTCAGCTCGAAGTAATGCGTCGGCGCGGCAAGCGGTGCGTTCAGCTTCGGGGCTCCCGCGTCGGGGTGTGACAGCCGCCTGCCGCCGGCGGCTGTCGAATCCGCAACGATGACCCAGGCACCTTTACGGACGGGCGCATCGGCGGCGAACAGTATGATGTCGGGAAGATCGATGCCCGTTGTGTCTTCGGCGTCGAGAACGTCGGAGGCTCCGGTCGTCCCGATTGCACCGCTCTCGTGGGCCTCCTCGTGCGTCAGCCCTCTGGCCACGAGCACCACGGTGACAATCGCCGCGACGATCGAGAGGAACAGACGTGAGAGGAGGAACCGCATACGCCAACGGTACGGCGGCGCGGTACCCGTGTTCAAGCTGAGCGGGCGCCGCACCCGTCGAGGGCTCTGCCCTCGTTGGTGCCCGCACAACGGACTGCGGCCGAGGTGACGTGGTTGATATCGTCGGGCTCGTCATCGCGCTGTTCTTCACGGCGGTTGCACTCTTGGTCGCCGTGGCGCTGCCGATCGTCGCGATTCGGCGCGTGTCACGCGCGCAGGCCGACGTCGCGCGGCTCGCCAAACGGCTGGCCGCTGTCGAGCGGGAGCTCGCATCTCGGCCGTCTCTCGATGCGCCGCAGCCGAAACAGGAGCCCGTCCCGCAGACACCGCCGTCGCCTGTTTTCGCGCCGCTCGTAACGGAAGAGAACGTCGAAGCGCTCGAGCGTCGGATTGGTGGGCGCCTCCTGCTCTATGCGGGCATGATCGTGCTCCTCCTCGGCGTCTCGTTCTTCCTGGTGTACGCCTTCGAAAACGAGTGGATGCCGCCGGTCGTGCGGGTTGGTCTCGGCGGCGCGCTCGGCGTGTCGCTGCTCGTGCTGGGTCGCCGGCTCGCGGCCGGAGACTATCGCGCCTACGGGCTGTTCCTGTCGGGAGGCGGCATCGCCGCGCTCTATCTCTCGGTCTATGCGGCGCTCGCCTTTTACGGTCTGCTCGATCGGGGGCCCGCGTTCGTCCTGCTCGTGGCGATCACGATCGCGGCTGCCGTCCTCGCGGATCGTGAAGCGTCGCTGCCGCTCGCGCTCATGGCGGTGTGCGGCGGGTTTCTCACTCCATTCCTCGTCGGCGGACGCGAGGACGCGCAGCTCACGCTGTTTTCCTACGACGCGTTGCTCGTCGCGGCCACGATGTATCTGGCGCGCCGGCGGGGCTGGCCGTGGTTGAACCTCGTCAGCCTCGCGCTGACGGCGTTCTCCGTTGCCGCGTGGGCCGAGCGCTTCTACACGCCGGACCGGTATCTCGCGACCGAGCTGTTCCTCACGCTGTACTGCGGGATGTTTCTCGCGATCCTGCGCGAGAACCGGCACTCGACGCACCCAGGGGCGGGGTTCGTGAGCGGCGCGCTGCTCGTCGCGCCCGCGGTCTATCACATGGCATCCGTTGCGATTCTCGAGGCTCATGGGGTCGCGTTCCCTGTCTATCTCATCGCCGTGACCGTTGCCGCCGTGGTCATGGCGCTGCGGTTCGATCATGCCGCGCTGCGGTTGATTGCATGGGTAGCCGTCGCGCTGCCGTTGTCGCACTGGATCGAGACGCACCGTTCGCAGTCATGGATTGTCGGATCGGTCACGACCGTGATGGCGGTCGCGGCCGTGCACCTCGTGGCGCAGATCCGCGTCGCGCGCGAGCGGAAGGATTTGGCGCGATCCGACGTGGCGCTCATCCACGCGAACGGTGTTGGTGTCTTCGGCGGGCTCTTCGAGGCGCTGCTCCACGTCACGCAGCCCTGGCAGATGGCGGCGATCGCCGCCGGGCTCGCCGTGATGCACGGCGGCGTGTCCGCCTCGACGTGGCGGGTCAATCAGAGTGCGGCACTCCACTGGACCGGTGTGGCGCTCACGCTCTTGGCGGTTGCCGTCGCCGTGCAGTTCGACGGGCCGTGGGCGCTCGTGATGTGGGCGGCGGAGGGGGCGGTCGCGATCTGGATTGCGTCGCGGACCGGGCGTGAGTGGGTACGCGCCGGCGGCTGGATTCTCCTGGTGGTTGCCGTGTTGCGCTGGCTGCAGCCGGACCTGCAGGAGACGTCGACGGCATTCGTTCCAGTGCTCAACGCCCGCGCGCTCTCGGGATTTTTCGTCATCGGCGTATTGTACGCAGTCGCGTGGATTCAGCGCAGCGATCGGGATGGCGGCCGCATTGCCCGCGGCCGCGAGCGCGCCGCCGCGCTGGTGGGGGCAAGCGCGCTGACGGTCATGCTGATCTCGATGGAGATCGTGTCGTATTGGCAGGTCCGCGAGACGAGGGCGCCGCAGGCCGGCCTGGCGCGCGAGCTGATGTTGTCGGCGGCCTGGGCCGCGTACGCGGCGCTGTTAATCGTCGTCGGCATGCGGCGGCACTATGCCCCGATCCGCTACTTCGCGATCGCGCTGTTCGCGTTGACCGTGGGGAAGGTCTTCGTCGTCGACCTGGAAACGCTTGGTGGCATGTACCGCGTGGCCGGCTTTCTCCTCGTCGGAGGGATTCTCCTTCTCGTGTCGTTCCTCTACCAGCGCGCGCGCCTCGGGCAGGAGAGCAATTGAACTGAAGGCATCAGGAATCAGGCCTCGGGAATCAGGGCTGTCTTAGTTCTGGAGGCATCGGGTTCGAGGTATCAGGGGCACAACGCGCCCCATCAATACGGTGAGCGCGCAGGCTCGCGTGCGTGGCCGTTACCTTTCATGGCAGGACCTCGCTGGTTCGAGCGTGATCGCAACCATGCGGACCGACGGAGGACAGATAGGGCAGCTGGCGCGAAAGATCGCGTGGGGGTTCCCCGAGCCCTCACTAGAGTCAAGCCTCAGGCCCGTAGCCCGACGCCTGCGTCTATCCCTTCGCATCCCGCCAGTTCTCGGCGATGCCGATATCGACCGTCAGCGGAACGGCCAGGGCCGCCGCAGCCTGCATCCGCTCGCGAATCGTTTCGGCGGCGACTTCGGCCTCCGCAGCGGAACACTCGAAGAGCAGTTCGTCGTGCACGGTGAGAATCATCCTCGCCTGCAGGCCTCGGGCGGGCAACTCGCGATGCAGATCGATCATCGCGAGCTTGAGGATGTCGGCGGCCGTCCCCTGAATCGGCATGTTCACCGTTTCGCGCTCGGCCTGCGCGCGGATCTGGAAGTTGCGGCTCGTGAGATTCGGCACGAGCCGCCGGCGTCCGAAGAGCGTCTTCACCACACCGGTCTCGCGCCCCTGCTCGAGGATGCGGTCGATGAACGCGCGCACGCGCGGAAAGCCGGCGAAGTACGCGTCGATGAACTCCTGCGCCGCATCTTTCGTGACGTTGATGTCCTTGGCGAGCGTGAATGCCGTCTTGCCGTAGAGGAGCGCGTAGTTGACGATCTTCGCGCGCCTCCGGAGCTCGTGCTTGCCCAACCCGCTGTTCGGCCCGAATACCTTCATCGCCGTCCGGTCGTGAATGTCGGCCCCGGTGCGGAACGCCTCGATCAGCGTCTCGTCGCCGGACATGTGTGCGAGCACGCGCAACTCGATCTGCGAGTAGTCGGCCGAGATCAGCACGTGACCCGGATCCGCGACGAACGCACGGCGGATCTCGCGGCCGAGCTCGGTCCGGATTGGGATGTTCTGCAGGTTCGGGTCCGAGCTGCTCAACCGCCCCGTGGCCGCCACCGCCTGGTTGAAACAGGTGTGGACCCGCCCGGTGTCCGGATGAATGAGGACGGGCAGCGCATCTATGTACGTGCTCTTCAGCTTGTGCAGGGCGCGCCACTCGAGGATCAGGCGCGGCAGCTCGTGTGTGAGCGCCAGTTCTTCCAGCACCTCGACGGCGGTTGACGCCGAGCGCGTCTTTCCCGTTTTCTTCAGCGCCGGGAGCTTCAGCTTGTCGAACAGGATCTCCCCAAGCTGCTTGGGCGAGTTCACGTTGAACTCCTGGCCCGAAAGCTCGTAGATCCGGCGGGTATAGGTAGCCAGCTCACGCTCGATGTGCTGCGACTGCGCGGCCAGCGCCGGACCGTCGATGCGCACGCCGGCGCGCTCGATGGCGGCAAGCACGGGTATGAGCGGCATCTCCAGGTCCCGATACACCGGCTCGAGCTGGTCGGTCACGAGCAGCGGGGCCAGCCGGTTCGAAAGCTGCCGCGCAAGGTCCGCGCGCTCGCCCGCGAAGTTGAGCACCACATCAGGCGCCAACCGGGCAAACGGCAGCGCCTTGGCGCCGCGGCCGCACAGGTCTTCCTCGTTCAGCGCTTTGTAGCCAAGGTGCTCGAGCGAGGTTTCCTCGAGCGGATGGCCGGGCCGTGTGGCATCGAGCAGGTAGCTCGCAAGCATCGAGTCGAACGCGAGGCCCCGAAGCGCGATGCCATGCCGCGCCAGAACGACCATGTCGAACTTGAGATCGTGCCCGACCTTTCGGATCCCCTCGTCTGCGAGCAGCGGTGTGAGCCGTTCGAACGCGAGCTCTCGCGCAACCGGTGGCGGGGCGCTCGCCGCGGCGAGCAGATCGGTCCCCGCATCCGGTGCTGTGTGGCCGAGCGGAAGGTACCGGGCCCGCCGATCCGCTGTCGCGAACGCGAGACCGACAATGTCCGAACGCATTGCCAGGGGCTGATCGGGAATGACGCGCAGCGCGAACTCGCCGGCTGCGCGGAGCTCCGCCACGAGCGCGTCGAGCTCCTCGACGGTCTGGACGAGCTTGTAGTCTTTCTGAATCGAGTCTGCGGTCGGCGCGTATTCGTTCTTCAGAGAGCGGAAATCGAGCCGCGTGAAGAGCTCGTAGCACCGTTCGCGCGACCCGCCGCGATAGCGGAGCGACTCGAACTCGACCTCGACCGGAACGTCCGTTCGAATCGTGACCAGTTCACGGCTCTGCAGTGCATCGGTCCGGTGGGCGGTGAGCGCCTCGCGATATTTCGGCTTCAGCTCGCCCGCCTTGTCGAGGAGCGTGTCGAGGGTGCCGTACTGCGCAATCAGATCGGTCGCCCCTTTCTTGCCGACCCCGGGGACGCCGGCAACGTTATCGCTCGTGTCGCCAACGAGCGCGAGGACGTCGGCAACCTGCGAGGGCTTCACGCCGAATTTCTCGATCACCCCGGCCTCGTCGAACCAGGCGCCGTCCTCACGCGGGTCGTACACGCGGATGCCGTCGTGCACCAGCTGGAAGAAGTCCTTGTCGATCGAGACGATCGCCACCTGGAAGCCGTCGCTCGCCGCCTTGATCGCGACGGTGCCGATGACGTCGTCGGCTTCATAACCGGCGGCGGTCAGAATCGGAACGCCCATCGCTTCGCAGGCCTCGTGCACCCAATTGATCTGCTCGACGAGATCGTCGGGCATGGCCCGGCGCGTGGCCTTGTAGTCGGCCGAGATTTCATCGCGAAAGGTCGGGCCGGCGAGATCGAAGGAGGCCGCCAGGTATTGCGGGTGGTGGTCGTTGATCAGCTTGCGAAGCATCGTGACGAACACGTAGACCGCATGCGTGGTGTGCCCCTGCAGATCCGACAGGCCACGCCCGCGGAACGCGTGATAGGCGCGGTACATCTGCGAGCTGCCGTCGATCAGGAACAGCGTCGGCCGAGCCATATGGTCAGGATATCATTTAGGTTTATGCGCGCTTGCCGGCTCGTCCTGGTTGCGCTCGCCATGCTCGCCACCGGATGCGGCGGCGTGTTGAAGCCGGAATACGAGTACGAAGAAGAGCTCTACCTGTCACTTGACGGCTCGGCAACGCTCTACGTGAACGCCTCGGTGCCGGCGCTCGTGGCACTGCGCGGCGTGGACCTCGACGTCAATCCCCGTGCGCGATTCGATCGTGCGCGCGTCCGGTCGCTGTTCCAGGCGCCCGGTGTCGACGTCCGCGTCAGCAGCTCGCGCCGCCATGGGCGCCGATTCGTGTACGTGCGCGTGGATGCGGCCTCACTCGAGGAGCTCAGGCAGGCGGCGCCATTGGCGTGGTCGACCTACCAGTTCGCACGAAAGGGCGATGTGTTCGAGTTTCATCAGATTGTCGGCAACGCGGCCGGGAAGCCGGTCGGCAACGTCGGCTGGACCGGCCGCGAGCTCGTCGCGTTCCGGATGCATCTGCCCAGCCGGATTCCGTATCACAATGCACCCTCGCACACGGTCGAGCGCGGGAACATCCTCGTGTGGGAGCAGCCGCTCACCGCACGATTGAAAAGTGAGCCGCTCGACATCCAGGCGCAGCTCGAAACCGAATCGATCCTCGTCCGCACGCTGGTGCTGTTCGGATGGACAATCGTGGCGGCGGCCCTCGCCTTCGCGCTGGTGATCTGGTGGATGGCGCGCAAGGGCCGCGAGTCGGAAATGGCGGAGTCACGCCCATGACGAATCTGGCGTTCGGTTCGAAACCGGCGGTTCTGCGGTGCGGCCGCTGCGGCAGGTTCGTGGACTGGGAAGGCTCGCAGCTGCAGGTTGTCTGCAGTTGCCGGCCGCACCTGGAGCTGCCACCCGTCGTCGTCCGGGAGCCGCTCGACGGCGAGCGGACGAAGGTGCTGCAGCTCTTCCGGCGGCACTTCCGACCGGCTCAGCTCGTGGCCTACGGCAAGGCGGTCAACCTGGACGAGGCGTCCACGCTCGTGGCCGAGACCGAGAACGAAATCGCAGGGGCCCTGGCCTGGAGGCTCGTCGATGGCGTCTTCCACATTGTCGCGCTCGCGACCGATCCCATGTGGCAGCGCGCAGGCGTTGGCGGTCACCTTGTGGCGGAAGCAGAGATGCTCGCGCGTGGACAGCGCCGGCCACGTATCCTCGTGACCATCACCAACGACAACCTTCCGGCACTCTACTTCTACCAACGGCGCGGGTATCGCTTTGCCGCAATCGTGCGCGATTCCGCGGCCGCTCACGCCGCCGGCCAGGACCCGATGGGTTTTGCAGGGATTCCGATCCGGGATGAAGTGCAGCTCGTGAAAGAGCTCTAGCATTTGTGATTTGGTGATTGGTGATTGGTGATTGGTTGGTGATTGGTGATTTGTGAGCGGTGATCTATTGGTGATTCCGGCGCACCGAAATCGCAAATAGATCGTTAATCACAA
This sequence comes from Vicinamibacterales bacterium, assembly GCA_036005125.1. GTDB lineage: Bacteria > Acidobacteriota > Vicinamibacteria > Vicinamibacterales > UBA2999 > DASYQV01. The sequence continues at coordinate 6,620 of DASYQV010000123.1, read as the reverse complement.
ATCGCCAATCGCCAACCGATCACCAATCACAGATCGCCAAATCCTAAGTGATTACATCCGCTCGAGCTCCTGTCGCATCTCGGCCTCGGTCTTGAGCTCATTGGTCACCGAGAACGCGCCGAACGAGCTGGCCAGTGAGCGCGCCAGCATCCGGTCCACGTCGCTGTTCACCACGCCCTCCAGCGTCACCCGGCCTCGCTCGACGATCACGTGAATCGGCGGGTTCACCATCGCCGCGTAGTTCCAGAACGCCGAATTCCCATAGATGGCCCGTGAAATCTGGAAGCGCAGCTCGTTGTCCATCTGGGACACGGGGAGCACCTCGATCCGGTTCTGGATCTCGCGCACGCCGCGCACCTCTGCCACGCGTTTCTCGATGTCGGCCCGCTTGTAGGGCATCGTGACCTTGCCCGTGAGCGTCACGATCCCGTTGTCGACCGCCGCGTGGACGCTGTCGAAGATCGTGAAATGCGAATACCGCAGCACCTGATTGGAGATGTCGCGGAAGGTCTGCAGATCCACGCGGTCGGCGGCCTGCGCTCCGGACGAAAGCCCCAGCACCAGCAGCCCCGCCATTAAAAACCTCGTCAACATGACGTGCCTCTCTTCCTCCTGCTGACGTGGAGAGAGACAAGCCTCATGCCATCCGGATATGTGCGGGATGCGCGAATTTCGCCCATATTCAGTCCGTCTGTCCTCGCCGTGGGACGCCTAAAAGACGAGCATCGTGAAGATGCCGGCGCCGACCAGCAGAATCTGGCGCAACGAGCCGGCGTCAGTACGCCCGCGGTGCAGACCGGGGATCAGATCGGCCATCGCCACGTAGAGAAAGCTTGCGGCGGCAATTGCCAGGAAGTGCGGAAGCAAACGAGGCATGAGCTCGAACCAGATGAGTGCGGCGAGTGCCCCCACGGCGCCCGCGGCGCCAGACAACGCGTTGAGGAGCAGCGCCCGCTGCCGGGAATAGCCCGCGTGCAACAGAATCGCGAAGTCGCCGACTTCCTGCGGAATCTCGTGGGCCGCTACCGCGATCGCCGTGCTCACGCCGAGCGGAATCGACGTCATGGCGGCCGCGGCGATGACTGCGCCGTCGACGAAGTTGTGGACCGCGTCGCCCACGAGCACGAGCGGGGCGGCGTTGCCGTGCACTTCGCAATCGTGAATGTGGCAATGACGCCAGAGGACCAGCTTCTCGAGCACGAAGAAGAGAATGATGCCGGCAAGCAGCGTCGCAAAGGCTCGTGTGGGCGGAAGCTGCTCGAGCGACTTCGGGAGAATGGCCAGCAGCGCCACCCCGAGCAACGCGCCGACGGCGTAGCTGACGAGCCACGGCACGAGCTTCGCGCGTGCGGAATCAGTGAAGAGGAGAAGGCCCGCGGCGACCAGGAGGCCGCCAAGCCCGCCAAGCACGCTCAAGCCGAAAGCAATCGCGAACGTCGACACGTTCGCGATGATATCTCACGACGCCACGTAGCCTCGACGCGCGCGTACTTTGAGTCGCCGATCCCGCACTTCAACCTTGATGGCGTGCCAGCGGCCGTCTTTCTTCCCGGGGCTGGCGTATCCCAGGTAGTACTGCTTGCTCAATTCGTCGGCAATGCGCGTGGTTGCGCCGTCGAGATCGCGGAACTCTCGGACGACCTCCGTGCGGCCGCCGCTGTCGTCGGTGATGTTGCGAAGTGCGTCGGCGTTGACCCGATCGCCGCTGTTGCGCGTCCAGACGCCGCCGCGTCCGCCGCCTCCGCCGCCGATGATGGGGGGCAATCCCCGGCGGCGGCCGCCGGGCATGGGAAATGGAATCGGCATCGGGACGCGCGGCGTGCCCATGACGAACGTATCGCGAGCCTCGCCGTCTACACCGACCGCATACACGAGCACTTCGCTCTCGCGGATCATCCGACGAAGCTCACCGGAGCCCACGCTGCTGGCCGTGTCGTTGCCATCGGAAATCACGAGCAGCGCTTTCTTGCGGTTGCGTCCCGACTGGGCGACGGGCAGCGCCTCCGCAATCGCGTCGTACATAGCCGTACCGCCACCCGCATGCAGGTTTCCAAGCGCCCGGCTCAATACCCGCCGGTCTGTCGTCCAGTCCTGAACGAGCTGCGGCACGCTGGCAAAGCGATAGAGGAAAAGCTCGTCCTCCGGGCCGAGGAGATCGAACATGAAGCGATCGATTGCCGCGCGCGCCGACGCCATCTTGTCGGGCGCCATGCTGCCGCTCGTGTCCAGCAGGATTCCGAGACTCACCGGAACCCGCTCGTTGCTGAAGTGCGAGACCGTTTGCAGCTCTCCGTCTTCGAAGACGGAGAAATCGTCTTTGCCGAGGCCGGCGACGAACCGGCCGTCGTTATCGGTGACGCTGGCCGTGACGTTGATGAGCTCTACGCCGCTGCGGAACCGGAAAACGTCCGCACTCTGCGTGGCGTCCGACCGCTGCTGGGCGCTGATCATGCCCACAGCCATCGCGAGGAGCGCGGCGGAGATGAAAAGGCGAGAGCAGGTACGCATCGGAATCCTCGTTTGGGGTGCCAATTCAAGCAGATGGTGGCGCTTCTTCCTCACTGATGAACCGCGGCCGAGAGCCCTGTCTCCTCGGCGCGGCGGTCGACGTGCCGCACGATGCCGGAGTCGGTCCGGAAGGTCACGCGGTAGCGTCCGACCTCTGACACTCCCGGAACCGTGACGACGAATGGCGACTCGTCGCCGGCGTCGAGCTTAACGAAATCGAGCGGCGCGCGTCCGCTTGCCACGAACGCGCCGGCGCGATCGAAGGCGAATACGACCGCCATCACCCGCTCAACCCGCGCGGCGTTGCGCGGGTTGCGCACCAGGCCGGAGACGGTGAGCGTATCACCCTCCCGCGCGTGTCGCATCGAGATCAACTCGAGCGGTCGCCCGGGTGAAGCGGCCGCGTCCCGCGCGGCTGCCCGGCCCGGACCGCGATTGGAGCTCGCGATCACGACGATCAGCGCAAGGAGCATGACCACGCCCACCGCAACTTTGATCATCGGGTTCCCGCGCGCGGAGGCCGACCGTTCAGCATTGAAGAGTCCTCTCGCCGCGCCCGGCGGCGACGGCGGGTGCGGTTCCCCACCGTCGATGGCCGACGAGAGCGCGGCCACACGCGCGTCCGAGCGCCGGCGCTCCTCGCAGAGCAGGTGCCAGGCGAATCCACCGCAGGCGATCGCCGCGAACACCGAGACGATCGTGAGAGCGAACATGACAGAATCCACGTCTTCCCTCCGGACCTACCGCAACACGAACTCGACCGCCACCTCGACGAGGACGTCCACCGGCGTCCCCTTGAGTCGCGCGGGATCGAACTTCCATTGACGCACGGCATCCACCGCGCGCTGATCGAGTCCGGCGCCAAGGCCGCGCAGCACGTGGACGTCGCCCACGCCGCCATCCCGGCGCACGACGATCTCGAGCACGACTTCACCTGTGATGCCGCGGCGACGCGCATCCTCGGTGTAGTCGGCTTTTATCTCGCGCAGGAGTCGCGGCGGCTCGATACCGCTGCCCGGACGGTACGGGCCACCTCCGGTGCCGCCGCCCGAGCCCGGCCCGATTCCGGATCCGAGCCCCTGCCCGTTGCCCGTACCGCTGCCGGTGCCGGCGCCGCCCCCGACCCCGGACCCGTGGCTCTCGGTCTCGCCGCGCCCGCCTTCGATCACGCCCGCGCGATCTCGAGTGTCGGCCTTTGCGGACACCACAGGCGCCACGAGCACGCTCGACGGCAGCGGCTCCGGCTCGCGCTGAACGGGTTTCGGTTCGATCGGCGGAGCAGCAGGCGTCGGGTGCGGCGGCGGTTCGACATCTTGCCGCGTCGTGGTCATGACGGGACGGGGTGTCACGGCGGGCACCGACAGCCGGGATTTTTCCGGGCCAGCGCGTTGAACCTTTGGCGGCGGCAGTGGATTGCGCAAGCCGCCGCCGCCACCCCCGCCGCCCGGCCCGGGGGTGACGAGGAACACCAGTCGTGCCGGCTCGTGCGTTCGTACCTCGGTGGCTGCGCTATCCACGTTGATCGTGGTCAGCAGGATGACGATCGTGAGCAGGCACGCATGTGCTAACGATGACATCAAAGCCGGCATTCCTCCGCGGCGTGCGTAGGAATGGGAACCGCTGGCCGGCGTTTCGTAGACGCCGAATAACTCGTCCGATCGGGTGGGCACGGAGGGAGTCGTCTGTCGGAGGCTGCGCCCGAGGCTCACCGCGTCCGCGGCCGAGATAAAGGGTGTACCCGCTACCAGTCGGACCTGGCCGGCATCGATGAGCGCCTCGACGTGGTCGAGCGGGACCCCGAAGGCGCGGGCGAGTTCACGAACTGTAAAGACTTCGGGCAACGGGACTTGGGCCATCGTGCGGTGATGGGCCATAACGCAAAAGCCTTGCCTTCGGGTCCTTGCCTGATTGCGCCAAATCCGTCTGCGGTGCGCCCTGCCGTGGACACCGGACTGTCCTCCCCTGCGGGGTCAGACCGGGGTCAGAGCGGGGTCAGAACGGGGTCAGAACGGGGTCTGACCCTGGTTGCGAGGCGTGTCAATGCCATCACATGCCCTAGCGCAACGTTGGCAGTTTTTTCACGGTGGTCCGGTTGTTGGACCGGATTCAGGCTTTCAGCCCCTCGGTGAACCGGTAGCCTTCTCGAACGGCGAGGGTCCGAACGGGGTGAAAACCGGCTGCCTTGAGAACGCTTTCGGCACCGCCCGACGCGACGTAGGTCTCATCGACCGCCTGCGTCCGCAGGAGCCCTGCGAGCCCGCCGCGCGGCGCCGACTCGATCACGATGCCGCGGCCCCCGGCACGCAGAACGCGATACGCCTCGCGCAGAACACCTGCACGCATTCCCTGGTCCGCCGACACCAGAAGCCCGCGCATCCCGTGCACGACAACCAGATCGAAGCTGGCGTTCTCGAACGGCAGCGCGTCGAGCGGCGTCACCTGCACGTCGAGGAACACGCCGGCGCGACCGGCGGCGCTCCTCGCGCGCGCGGCCTCGGACTCGGTGTCGACGACGAGCGCGGCGTTGCCGCTGAGCCCCACTTTCGCGGCGAGCGCGCTCGCAAGCCCCGCATCGTCGAGACCGATCTGCAGCACGCGCTCGCCCATGCGGGCGGCCGCCATGGTGAGGGCGAATGGCTCGATCGTCGACTTGCGGATGCGAAAAAACATGCGATTTTCCTCATGATATGATGGCCGCCCGTGACTCCACCAGTTGAAATCGCCCCGGCGGGCGGCCGCGTCGGCGTGCTGCTCGTCGGCCTTGGCGCCGTCAGCACCACCACGATTGCAGGCACGCTCGCGATCCGGAAAGGCATCGCGTCGCCAATCGGATCGCTGACGCAGATGGGCACCATTCGTCTCGGCAAGCGTTCGGAAGGACGCTCGCCGAAGATCAAAGAGCTGGTGCCGCTTGCCTCGCTCGACGACCTCGTGTTCGGCGGCTGGGACATCTTCGAAGAGGACTGTTACGCCGCGGCGCGCACGGCGGGCGTGCTGGAGCCCTCGCTCCTCGCAGAGGTTCGACAAGAGCTCGAAGCCATCCGGCCGATGCCGGCGGTGTTCGACCAGAAGTACGTCAGGCGGCTCGACGGCCCGAACGTCAAGACGGGGAAGAACAAACGCGATCTCGCCGAGCAGCTGATCGCCGACATTCGCGCGTTCAGGCAGGATCAGGGCTGCGATCGTCTCGTCATGGTGTGGTGCGGCAGCACCGAGGTGTACCTCAGGCAAGGCGCCGCGCACGCCAGCATAGCGGCCTTCGAACACGCGCTCGAGCGGAGCGACGACACGATCCCGTCGAGCATGATTTACGCCTACGCCGCGCTGCGCGAGGGGATTCCGTACGCGAATGCCGCGCCTAATCTGTCCGCCGACGTTCCCGCGATGCTGGAGCTGGCGGCCCGCACGAAGGCGCCGGTCGCGGGCAAGGATCTCAAGACGGGTCAGACGCTCATCAAGACGATCATCGCGCCGGGCCTCAAGGCGCGCCTGCTCGGGGTTGAAGGTTGGTACTCAACCAATATTCTCGGCAACCGTGACGGCGAGGTGCTCGACGATCCTGAATCGTTCAAGACCAAGGAAGAGAGCAAGAAATCGGTCCTCGATTACATCTTCCAGCCGCATCTCTATCCAGGTCTCTACGACAATCTCTGCCACGTCGTGCGCATCAATTACTACCCGCCGCGCGGCGACAACAAGGAAGGATGGGACAACATCGACCTGGTTGGCTGGCTCGGCTATCCGATGCAGCTCAAGATCAACTTTCTGTGCCGCGACAGCATCCTGGCGGCGCCGATCGTCCTCGACACGGCTCTCTTCCTCGACCTCTCCAAGCGCGCCGGAATGTCAGGCATCCAGGAGTGGCTCTCGTTCTACTTCAAGAGCCCGATGCACGCCCCCGAGGTGTACCCGGAGCACGATCTCTTCATCCAGTTGATGAAGCTGAAGAACACGCTGCGGTACATGCAAGGGGAGGAACTCATCACGCATTTGGGGCGCGAGTACTACGATTAGCTCCGTTCTTCTCGGCGGCCTCTTCATCGGCGTCCTCTCAGCGCTGCCCATCATCAACGTCGCCAACTGCTGCTGCCTCTGGATCGTCGGTGGCGGCC
>DASYQV010000122.1:0-9392 GCA_036005125.1 Vicinamibacterales bacterium | reverse complement strand
ACGCCTACTGACAATCGTGCGGACGTGTCAGCTCCAGGAACTGAACGCGCTCGTGTACCTTACCACTGCGATCGCCGCTCATCGACGTCGCCAACCAGTTCCATCATTGCTGCGACCGACTCAGACCCCCTGAACTGTTACGATGTTTTTGAGATGAGCAAATCTCGAAACTCGAATCTGTCGTGACGGTGATGTTTTTGAGATGAGCAAATCTCCAATCTCAAATCTCAAGATGTATGACCTCGTTGTCCTCGGCACCGGTACCGCCGGCTCGACGGTGGCAACACGGTGCGCTCTCGCCGGATGGCGGGTCGCCATCGTCGAATCGCGCGAGCCCGGCGGGACGTGCGCGCTGCGAGGGTGCGATCCGAAGAAGGTCCTCGTCGGCGCCGCCGAGGTCGTCGATGCCTTCACCCGCCTCCGGGGTAACGGGCCGGATGGTTCGGCCTGCATCGACTGGCCGGCGCTGATGGCGTTCAAGCGGACGTTCACCGAGCCGGTCCCGGCAAAGAAAGTGCGCGACTTCGAATCGGCGGGGATCGAGCTGGTGCGGGGCGCGGGGCGATTCGTCGACCGCACGGCTATCGAGGTCGAAGGACGACGTCTCGAGGCGCGGCAGGTGGTGGTTGCCACGGGTGCTACGCCTGCGCCGCTCGGCATTGCCGGAGCGGAGCACGTGCTGACCAGCGACGACTTCCTGGAGCTCGACACGCTGCCGTCGCGCATCGTCTTCATCGGCGGCGGCTACATTTCGTTCGAGTTCGCACACCTGGCCGCGAGGGCCGGCGCGCGAGCGACGATCCTCCATCGCGGGGACCGACCGCTCGAGGCATTCGATGGCGAGCTCGTCGAGAAGCTGGTGGCCCATTCACGGAGCCTCGGCATCGAGATTCGCACCCGCGCGCCGGTGACGCGCGTGAGCGCGGCGGAAAAAGGCGTCGACGTGTGGGCGAGCGGCGCTCGCGGCGAGGAGCGGTTCGCAGCAGACATCGTCGTGCATGGAGGTGGTCGAGTGCCGGCGATCCACGATCTTGCGCTCGATGCCGCCGGAGTCGCCTTCACGTCCAAGGGCATCACGCTCAACGAACATCTCCAGAGCGTCACCAATCCAGCGGTGTGGGCGGCCGGCGATGCGGACGGATCGGGCCCGGCCCTGACGCCGGTGGCAGGCCACGAGGCGCGCGTCGTCAGCACGAACCTGCTCGAGGGGCCGTCGACGAGACCCGACTATTCCGTCGTGCCGTCGGCCGTGTTCACGCTCCCAATCCTGGCAAAAGTCGGATTGCTCGAGACAGAGGCCCGATCGCGCGCGCTGGATATCGACGTCCATTCCGGTGACATGTCGGGCTGGTACACGTCACGCCGACTCGCCGAGCCGGTGGCGGCGTTCAAGACCATCACGGATGCTCGCACGGGACGGCTGCTTGGCGCGCATCTGCTCGCGGGCCACGCCGCGGAAACGATCAACCTGTTTGCGCTCGCGATGCGCGCCGGCCTGACGGCAGCCGATGTCAAGCAGGTGTTGTTCGCGTACCCGACGGCCGGATCCGATGTCGCCTACATGCTGTGAGCCGCGAAGCAAATTTCGCGCGCCGCGAAGTGTGTTGTGTGAAATTCTCCGCGTCCTCGGCGCGCTCGGCGTTTGAATGGCCTCTGCGCTCTCCGTCCCCGCCACGGCGCCACGACAGCCGAGCGCGCGGAGACGGATTCAACGCAGAGCGCGCGGAGTACTCGTGTCCAGAAGGAGAATCGACATGCTGAAATGGAAGATGCTTGCAGTGCTCGGGTTGTCGGTCGGCGTCGCAGGAGTCGGCTGGGGTTTTGCTCAGCAGCGGAGCGCGATCGGATTTTACGAACTGCGCATCTACACGGCCCAACCGGGAAAGAGGGACGCGCTCGCCGCCCGCTTTGCAAGCCGGACGGCTGCAATCTACGCGAGGCATGGAATTACGAATGTGGGATATTGGATCCCGCAGCAGAGCGACCCGGAGATCGGCGTGAGCGCAGAGAACACGTTCATCTACATGCGCGGCTATCCGTCCAAAGCGGAGCGCGACAAGCGCCTGACCGCTGCCCACGACGATCCTGAGTTTGCCGAAGTGGTGAGGAAACAGGAGCAGAGCGCGGAAACGAAGCTCATTATCAAGACACACAACATCGACATGGTTCCAAACGGCAACTACACCGCGATACGGATCACGCCGTAGTCGGTCCGGGAACACGCAGGGATTTCGTTTGGAAGTTCTGCGGTCTCGGCGAGCGTCCGGTGGATCCGGCTCCGCGCGCTCCACTCCGCAGACGTGAGGCGGCTTGGATTCCATATGAAGCAGCGATGGGCAATGTTTGCGATGGGGGTGTGGCTCGCCGGTAACGTGATGGTTGCCGTCGTGGCGGCCGAAAACTTCTACACGGTGGACCGGCTCCTCGCTGGATCGACGAACCGTGTCTTCACCTCGGAGGTCGCTCGAGTCGGTCATCCCCAAGCGCGCGATCTGCTTCGATACCTCTCGTCGGAGCTGAACCGGCGGTATTTCCAGCTGTGGAACGCCACCGAGGTCGCGTTGGGTGTTCTGGTGCTCTGGCTGATCGCGAGGGGACCGTCAGCAGCCACCATCCGCTGGGGAGTGTTGGGAATGGTGGGACTCGTCGTGCTGGCGATCGTGTGGCTGACGCCCGAGATCGTTTCCGTGGGGCGGAGCCTCGACTTCGTGCCTCGCGATCCGGCTCCGCCAGCGTTACGGCGGTTCTGGATGCTGCACGGAGCCTACACGTTTCTCGAGGGATGCAAGCTCGTCGTCGGCGTCATCGTGTCCATCTGGATCGCGCGCGGCGCACGGACTCACGAGGCCGGCCGGATTGCTGCGTGAAGCGCGACTCGCCGGATGCCGCCGAGGATTGCCGTCATGACGCGGGCGCCACGTGGGCATCGAAGGCGGCGGTCTCGATGCGGCCGGCGCGTTTGACCTGAACAAAGATTCGGTAATCTCCCGGCTCGGGGAAGCCGAACGGGAACGTCACCGTCGCCGGAAGGCTGGCGCCGTGCGACGAGTGCTGCTGCATGTCGGCGGAGCGTCCGGCGTCGCCTTCGAGAGCCCGTTGCCCGATGTCGATTGCCGCCATTGGCGCCGATCCCGACGGGTGCACGTGCGCAAACACCGCCCGGTCGCGTCGTACGAAGACGGCGTGTCCCGGCATGCCCATGTACAGCTCGAGATCGTCCGCCGGCTTTCCGCTCGCATCCTCCACACGGAACGTAAACAGGGCAAGCCGCTTTGGCGAGAGCGGCTGTTCATCGCGCACCCACACGATGCGACCTCCATCGGAGAGCACGGCGCCGGTGTCCGCGTAGGCGCTGTCATCGCCTGACAGCGGCGCGGCAGCAATCGGCGGGATTGTGAGCGCGCCTGTCGCGGTCTCCGAGATTCCGCTCGCGTGCACGAGATCCGCGAACAGCTCGTACCGTCCCGGCTGTATGTCGGGCAGCCGCTGCTCGAAAGTACCCGTGTCAGTCTCCTCGGGGTGCAGGTGCCAGAGGCGGTCGAGAGCGGGCGAGACGATGAACAGGTGCATGAGGTGGCCGTGATCGGCCACGAAGTCGTCGAGGCGTCGCAACCTGATCCATCCAGGGTCGCTCAGCGTGAGTCGCAGCGCTCCCGTGCTCGTCACCGTTGCCGTCGTCTCGAGCGGCTTATAGACGTAGCGCGCGTATCTCGAGGCTTCGACCGTCCACCAGCCGTTGCCGAGGAAGACTACCGCAATCACGAGACATGTCGCGACGACGCCGACGATCCGCCCGCGCCGGCGGGCCCGCGGTCCTGGGATTTCGCCCGGGCCAAGCGTCGCCTCGCGCGCCACCGTTGACACGATGGTGATGAACCCGCCGCACAGCAGCAGCATGAACGCGAAGAGCAGACCGCGAAGCGCCGGGTCCATCTGGAGGGTCGCTTGCGGCATTGTCGGCACCGGCACGGAGAGACGGCCCATTCCTCGATCGCCATCGACGGTGATGCGCACCTGCCAGGCGCCGGCCGTCATCATCCAGAGACGTCCGGTGAACAACCTGGGATCGGCCCGCGAGCGCTCGGCGCGATCCGGGGCCGGTGCGAACTGGGCGCCAGGTCCGGTCAACGGCAGCGGCACGATGCGCACTTCGCCCACGTCTGGCGCTGTTGTGAGGATTTCCACCTCGGCCACGCCAGGTATGGCATGCGGCGGCCGTACCGTGACAAAGAGTCGATACGGTCCTGCGGTGCCGTCGAGAAAGACATCCGGACTGCCGACGTGCGCGCCTGCGACGCCAGGCGCGGCGATCAGCGCGACGAGCAGCGCGAAGGCCGTCCGGAGCCCGCGTCGGACCGCTATGCGGCTTGGAACGTGAATGTTGTACCCGTTGCGCCGGATCCGCATAGCGGTCCTCGGCGCGCGAAGCGCGCCAAAAAGATACTGGCAACCAGTTGCGGGCTCCGCTGAAATGTCAAGCGCGGAGCCCCGTGACTGGTTCACCGCTTCACGCGCTGCATGGCGCGGCCGGCATGCAGTCCAATCCACATCATGAGACAGCTGATGATCGCCGCGATGAGCATCCCGCGTACGAGCACGGCGTCCGGCGGACGGAACTCGGACCGCGCATACAGCGAGAAGCCCGGCGTGCTGAAGTCCATGTAGGCGGCGCCGAAGAACCAGTTTCGAGCGCGCGACGTCATCAGGAAGTTGGCAAACGGCCACTGCACGGCTACGAAGGTCGACAGGAACACGAGGCCGACGAGTGGTGCGCGCAGCAACGGTCGCCACCGCGTCGTCCGTTCCAGCACCAGATCGACGACGAATGCGGGAACAATGACGAGCAGCGGAAATTCCCACGGGATGAAGTGCGTCACGACGCGGTAGACCGGCCCGAGCTTCGGCTCCGCGGGAAACAGCGGAAGAAGCCACAGGAACCCCGCGGCAAACGCCGTGTACACCGATGTCATGATCGTGCACGCCCAGCGCCGTTGCGAGGCCACCGCATTGGCCACCAGGATGGCAGGCGTCCCGATCATGACGGCAATGTAGAAGGCAGCCGTGTGCATCTCGGAACGGTTGATGAACTCGAGCTTGAGGAGCAGCGACTCGCAGATGACAGTGCCGCTCACATAGAGGAACAGACGCTGGAGGGCGGCCCGCTGCGCGTCGGCGGCGCGGTTCATGAACGCCAGGAGCAGCATCACGGCGCCGAGCTCGATGCCGAAGAACCCTGCCGCGAGCACCATATGGGGCGGGCTGATGATGCGCACGTCGAGCCCGTACGCGTTGTGCCACCAGTTGTCGAAGGGCGCCGACACCAGCATGGCGAGGCCGCCCCACGCGCAGATGAATGCGCCGAGCGGGCCGGTGAACCCCCACATGCGCACCCCGACGTCAGCGAGCGAGGCGTTCCTGCCGAAGGTCGTGGTCAGAATAAGATACGCCGACGATATCCCGGCCAGCATCCCGCACGCGTATATCGCCATGTGGGGTGGCGACCAGAACGTATCGCGGCCGATCGACCTGTGCCACGAGATGTCCCAGTAGCCGCCGATGTAAGCTGATGTGACGGCAAGCGCGGAGCACCACAGATACCAGGGGATTGCTCGTGTCCGGATTGCTTTTCTTGAAAGACCCTCCGCGTGCTTTGCGGGCTCGGCGTTTACAATCGTCTCGGCGATCTCGTCGGCCTCTACGGAGGATGCGCGTCCGAGCAAGCGGAGCGCGCGGAGACGGATTTCAACGCAGAGAGCGCGAAGGACGCCGAGTTTTCTCTTTGGTGCTTCGGTCGCGATGGCCATGAATACAGCCTAACGCACTCCGGTGCTCCGATGTCGAAGGCAGTGTTTTTAAGTCTTCCGCTGCATGGCCACGTCAATCCCACGCTGCCCCTGGTGCGGGAGCTCGTGGACCGGGGCGATGAAATCGTCTACTACTCCACGGCGCATTCGCCGCGCCCATCGAACAGACCCGCACGGGGTACCGTGCGTATCGAAACGCATTTCTGGCCGACATGCGGGCGCTTCCCGAACGGACGGACGAGTTCGCCTGGCTGCTGATGCGCACGACGCCGGACGTGCTCGATCGGGAACTGGACGCCATCCGCGCCGAGCGGCCTGATTACCTCATCACCGATTCGGTCGCGCCCTGGGGCCAATGGATCGGGGAAGTCCTTGGGGTGCCGGTGGTGACATCGGTCAGCACCTTCGCGATCAATCGACACGTGTTCGCCTTTGCCCTCGCGCACGGCGTGCGACCCACGAGCGTGAGCCGGCTCGCCTCCAAAATGCGGCACCTGGTCAAGGCGCTCGTGCTTCGGCGTCAGCTGCGTCGCCGGTACGGCGTCAAGGGCACGGGCGCGATGGAATCGGTCTTCGGCCGTTCGGATTTGAACATCGTCTACACCTCGCGTCATTTTCGGCCGTGCGCCGAGACGTTCGACGAATGCTTCCAGTTCGTCGGCCCTTCCATGGCGCCGCGGGTCGAGACCGTTGGTTTTCCCTGGGAGCGCGTGCGGCATTCCGTTGTCGTCTATATTTCGCTCGGAACGCTCTTCAACACGGACGCCACGTTCTATCGGAGGTGTTTCGACGCATTCCGGGACGAGGATTTCCAGGTGATCATGTCGGTTGGCGCGAACGCCCCGGCACGCAGCCTTGGCTCGCCGCCGGCGAACTTCATCGTGCAGGCGTACGTGCCGTAACTGGAGGTGCTCCAGCGCGCCAGCGCATTCGTCACCCATGGCGGGATGAACAGCGTCAGCGAGAGTCTGTACTACGGCGTGCCGGTCGTGGTCGTCCCTCAGATGGGCGAACAAGCCATCGTCGGACGAAGGGTCGAAGAGCTGGGGGCAGGTCTGTATCTGGCGAAGGAGGAGGTCACCGCGGAGACGCTTCGCGCGTCGGTGCGCCGGCTGCTCGCAGAGGACCGGTTCGCCAGGCAAGCCGGCGAGATACGGGAGTCGTTCCAGAACGCCGGCGGTGTCACGCGCGCGGCCGATGCCATCGTTACGTTCACGACGCAGCAGAGGCTGCGGGTTGTGGAATCGTGACGCCGAACCGAGGACGATCCTCTCGAGCGCTTCTTCGTCACTCGGCCCCTGCGGTCTTGCTGCGTTCACAGGTGTCGGACCAGCCCTGGCGGCACGCGAGGGCGAGCAACGCCGCTGGCGTCCGTTCGGTGATCGGGCTCTTGCTACCCCTCAAAATGATCGGGTAGTCGTCGAGCGTCGGCGGCCCGGCCTGAAACGCACCTGTACCGGTACTTCTATTGGCGTTGTTGCACGCCGGCACAAATCCGAGCTGGCACCCGTGCTGCATCGACTCCAACGCGCTCACGTAATCGCGCTCACGCCGCGCCTGAAGGATCCCCAGCTCATTGCACGCCCAGCCCGATCCGCGGTTGCAGTAGCGCGCCTCCATGTCCGCAAGATAGCGGCACGCATTCGGTCGTTCCTTCTGACAGGCCTCCTGCCAGAACGGGACCCACTGGCCAGGATGGGCGTCGCCCACGCCTTGCACCGCGCTCATGATGACGAACACCAGGGCCCAGAGTGACATGTACGCCAGATTGCGCTGGCGAGGTGCCAGCGATCGACCGAGCGCAGCGGGATCGAGCGCTCGCAGCGGCTTCGACCGCGCCACGCGGTCGATGAGCTTTATCGAGAGGTTGAGGATCGGCACCTGCAGAAGCTTGTCATAGAACGCGGGAATGCCGGCCGCCAGGAGCAGCTGGTACAACACAACCGTGCTCAACCCGTAGAGCATGCCGAAGATCACACGGCCCAGCTCGGTTCGTGGCGACGTGGACGGATCCGTGAACAGCAGGTGCATCCCCAGAAAGACCGCGATGGGGATGTACGAATCGTAGAAGAAGTAGACGCCGTTCGTCGCGTAATAGATCAGTCCGAACAGATACGTGGTCACCACCGCTGACATCGTCATCGACGTCACGCCGAAGAAAAACTGTCCCGGCAGGCCGATGAGGAACAGCATCAAGTACATGTGTGGCGGATAGAACTGGGTGATCGCGATGTCCTGGCCCCAGGTGATGTCGCTCGTGCCCGTGAGAATCAGGCCGAGCGAGAAGACCGCCAGCGGAAACGACGACGGATTGAAGATGTGCGCGCGGCGTCCGTCCTTCTCCCAGCGAATGAGCTCCTTGGCGGCAAATCCGAGCGCCACCATCAGGAACTGCAGGTAAAACCACTCCGGCCTGAACCAGAGGAACAGGTTGATGCTGAAAATGACCGGGAAAGGCCCGAAACCCAGCGTGTACGCGTCTCGCCGCCACCAGCTGAGGAGCATATCGAACGCATATGCGAAGAGCAGCTGCGCCGCAATGAGATGAGCCGACTCGTACACCGGACGCCAGTACCAACCCCAATACAAAAGCACCGATCCCTGGGCGCACGCCTGGAGATAGTGCTGCCTTCGAAGGTCGATGGCCAGCGTGAGGGTGCGTCCCACGCGCCGGGCGGACACGAAGAGAACCGCACTCCAGACAACCAGCGCTGCCGCCGCGCCCAGAAACGACCACAACACCGCGGCGTTCTGCCGGACGGCAGGCAGCAGCCCGAGCGCGAGAAGGCCGAGCACGAAAGCCAACGGGAGTCTGAGCGCGCGTTCAGGCGACAGGCGCATCGCGACGGGCTGCTTCGCCGGTTCGGGCCGCCGATCGCTTGTGGACTGCGTCCCGGCCGTGTCGGTTCGCGCGGTGGTTTCTATGGTCATGGGCACGTCGAGAGGTCTCAGTATAGGCCAGAGCGGCGTTTGCGTGCGAAAGGCACTCGGCCTCCCTGCCGAGCGGTCCTCGGCGCCGGCACCTTGTCACCTTTCGCGCTGGCGCACGTTGAATGAGTACCGACAACTCATGACTCATCCGACATCGTTCGCGTGGCGCTGCGTGGGTCAGTTGATGATTGACATGGAACGTTGGTGCGCCTGGGACATTAGTCCTGACGGTTGCACACTGAGTTCGTCCTCTTTCACACGTTCCTTCTGGACGTTGTTGCACCGTCGTGAGCGCTCGGTGGGGAACCGATAGACTTGGCCGCGGCGGCATCACTCGTGCTTTTATCGCGCCGCATCTTCACGCCCGTTCAGGAATAACCGCCGAGTTCACTCAGGAGGGAGTATGAAAACCTGGCTGCGCATCGCTGTCGTGGCAACGTTCCTCGTCGAGGGCGTTGCGTTCGCACAGCAGGCCGACATCATCACCCCGGAAAACGCCATTCCCAATCAGTTCATTGTCGTGCTGAACGACGAGGCGCCGACGGCCGCCCGCGTGAGCGTCGCGAGCCTCGCCCAGACGATGGCCGTGCAGTACCGGCTCCGAGTGACACGCGTGTACCAGCGAGTGCTCACAGGGTTTGTCGTCACGATGTCACC
>DASYQV010000121.1:0-3955 GCA_036005125.1 Vicinamibacterales bacterium | reverse complement strand
GCTCGTGGACGGCGCAGTGGCCGATGAGTTCATGGCCGACGTGAAACAGCTGCTCGAAAACTTCGATTCCACCCAGGTGTGATGGCGAGCAAGGTCAAAGGTCAAACGTCAAAGGGCAAAGGTCAGGTCAAAGGTCTTAGGTGCACGGACCTAAGCCTGTACCTATACCTATACCTATACCTATACCTATACCTATACCTATACCTATACCTATACCTTGACCTGACCTGACTTTTGACCTTTGCCCTTTGCCCTTTGACCTACGCGTATGCGTCCTCTCGAAGTCCGACGTCTGGGCGTCGTGCCGTATGCGGAGGCGCTGGCCTTCCAGCGGATGCTCGTCGAGGCGCGGCGGACCGGATCCACGCCGGACCTCCTCCTGCTCCTCGAGCACCTTCCGGTTGTCACGCTCGGCGTCAACGTTGACGACTCGCGCGCTCACATCGTGGCCACGCCGGCGCGCCTGGCCGAGCTCGGGGTCGAGATCCACGAGACGGGTCGGGGCGGCGACGTGACCTACCATGGTCCCGGACAGATCGTCGGGTATCCTATCGTCGACCTGCGGCCGGATCGGCAGGACGTGCACCGTTACGTGCGTGATATCGAGGAAGTGATGATTCGGGTCTGCGGCGATTACGGAATTGTCGCCGGTCGGATACAGGGGCTCACGGGAACGTGGGTTGGCGCCGATAAGATCGGAGCGATAGGGATTCGTATCTCCCGGTGGATTACGAGCCACGGGTTCGCCTTCAACGTGACGACGAACCTTGAGCATTTCGGCCTGATTGTCCCCTGTGGCCTCCCGGACCGGGGCGTGACGTCCGTTGAACGGGAAACGGGCCGTCGGGTGGCGATCTCCGAGGTCGAGGAGGCCTTCGTGCGCCATTTTTGTAACGTCTTCGATCGCGAGGCGGTGGTCATGCCTGCGGGGCGCGCATGAGTCAGTTGAGCATCCGTTCGGTCGTCGTAACCGCCGTCGCCGCGGCGCTGACGTTGGCGAGCATTGCCGGCACGGCCGGTTATCTGATCGGTCGGTACCAGGGTCTTCCGATCGTCATTCCCGTGGAATTCCGTGGCGGGCATCCGTACCAGTTCGTCCCGAAGACGCCGATGATCGTTTTCATGCCGCTCTGGACGCAACTGATCCTCCTCATAGTGATCGGCGGCATCGCGGCGTTGCTGCTCGGTCGCGCGCACCGTGTGGAAGGCCCCGCCAACCACGCGGATGCGGATCGGATGCTGCACGCCGCGGAGGCGATTTCGCTGCTTGGCTTCGTCTGGATCTCGTTCCAGGCGCTCGAGGCCGTGCAGCTCACAGAGCTCTGGCGACGTTATTACGGCGGGATGGGATCCATCTACAACGGAGCATTGCTCACCGCAATCGTTCTGTCGGTCGTGATCGCCGCGCGTGCCGCCGTGAAGATCGGTCGTCCTCCCGTGCCCGACTCCGACAACGATCGCCTGTGGCGTTTCACGGCCCTTTACTTCAATCCATCCGATCCGGCGCTGTTCGTGCCGGCACGGTATGGGTACGGTCTCACGCTGAATTTCGGCCGTCCCGCTGCCATCGCGATCATGGTCGCGATTCTGCTCGCAGGGCTCGGCGGTCCGTTCCTGCTCGCGCGCGCGCTCCTGCGCTGACGAAATCATTGTTGCGGGTCTAACCAGCCAAGGGGCTCCGCCCCTTGATATCTTCCACCCCAACGCGCCAACAACGCGCGTTGGGGACCCCGGACCGGGCAGAGCCCGTCGGCTGGTTAGACCAGCGTCTTTTGGCGCGCTTCGCGCGCCTAGCCCGTTATGCGGTCGCACAACGAGTACAAAATTCGCGTTTCGGGTCGCCTAAGAGCCTAAAGACCCGGCCTACGCGTGTCACGTGGATGGGCCGGCTTCGCCGGCCCATCATTTGTACGATGCTACAATCCGCCCGTTCGGGAGAACCGCCATGACTCAGCATCATGCTGCCATCTCGTTCGTCGTCCTCGTGCTGCTTGGTGCGATCGGGATCGCGCAGGAGGCTGGTCGCGACGAGCGGCCGGGCAAGCCGCGCCTGCCGGTGGTCGGGCGGTCCGTCGTGGCGACGAAGTACGGGATCGTGGCGGCAAGCCAGCCGCTGGCCGCGCGGGCCGGAGTACAGATCCTCGAGCGCGGTGGGAATGCTGTCGACGCCGCCATCGCCGCAAACGCGACCATCGGCCTCATGGAGCCGACCGGCAACGGCATCGGCGGCGATCTGTTCGTCATCTTCTACGAGGCAAAGACCAACACGATCTACGGCCTCAACTCGAGCGGGCATGCGGCAACCGGAATGACCGTCGACTTCCTGGCGTCGAAGGGCATCACCGCGATGGCGCAGCGCGGTGTGTACAGCGTCACCGTTCCGGGCGTGGTCGCAGGCTGGGATGCTCTCCGCAGGAAATTCGGCTCGAAGCCGTTCTCCGAGCTGCTCGCGTCGGCAATCTTCTATGCCGAGAACGGCTTCCCGGTGTCGGAGCGGACCGCGGCGGCCTGGGCCAACGCGTTGAAGCGGCACCTCGAACACCCCAACTCGCGCGGGACGTTCCTCGTCGACGAGGGTCGCCGCACGCCGCGAGCAGGCGAGGTGTTCCGCAATCCCGATCTTGCGGGCTCGCTCCGGCTGATCGCCGCCGCGAACGGTCGCGATGGATACTACAAGGGACAGACCGCGGACGCGATCGTCTCAATCATCCGCGAGAACGGCGGCACGATGACCCTGGCGGATCTGGCGGAGTTCGAGCCCGAGTGGGTGACGCCAATCAAGACAACGTATCGCGGCTGGGAGGTCTACGAGATCGGACCGAACACGCAGGGAATCGCCGCCTTGATGATGCTGAACCTGATGGAGCAGTATCCGCTCGCCGAGTACGGCTTCCACAGCACGAAGGCGCTGCACACGATGATCGAGGCCAAGAAGCTCGCGTACGCGGATATGCTCAAGTACGTCGGGGATCCGAGGTTCTCGCAGGTTCCGGTCGAGGCCATGCTGAGCAAGCCGCGCGCGGCGGGCCGCGCCAGGACGATCGATCCCGCAAGAGCCGCCTGCAAGGTCGCGCCCGCGCAGCTCGACGGCGTCACCACCTCGCAGGGCGGCGACACGATCTACATGTCCGTCATCGACAGGGACGGCAACATCGTCTCCCTCATTCAAAGCAATTACAACGGCTTCGGGTCCGGATTGGTCCCGACCGGCACCGGCTTCATGCTGCACAACCGGGGCGGCCTGTTCACGCTCGAACGCAACCGTCCGAACACGCTGGAGCCCCGCAAACGTCCACTGCACACGATCATTCCCGCGTTCATGCAGAAGGATGGCCGGCGTATCGGCTTCGGGATCATGGGCGGATGGAATCAGGCGCAGGCGCACGCGCAGTTTGTCGCCAACATCGCCGATTACGGGATGACGATTCAGCAGGCGCTCGAAGCGGGCCGCTTCACCAAGGGAAGCTTCGATGGCTGTGATGTCGAGATCGAATCTCTCGTCCCGGATGACGTCCGCAGAACGCTCATCTCGCTCGGGCACGACGTGAAGACGATTGGACCTCGCACCGGGACGTTCGGCTACGGCCAGGCGGTGATGAGCACGCCGGACGGCGTCCACTTCGGCGCCTCCGAGCCCCGCCACGACGGCGCGGCGATCCCGGAGGCCCCGCCGGTGTTCGAAGACCGCGTACGTAGGCCGGGTCTTTAGACCCGGCCCAGCGCCGCATCTGAAGATGCGGCCTACGTACAACAGCAGCCTGCGTCAGACTTCCTCGACTTCCTCGACGCCCTTCTCGGCCTTGGCGGCCGAGATGATCTTCGCCTGCAGGTGCTGCGGCACTTCCTCGTAGTGCGAGTACTCCATGTGGTACGTGCCGCGACCGCCGGTCACCGAGGTGAGGTGCTGCTCGTAGGTGAGCATCTCGGACATCGGCACCTGCGCCTTGATCACGGT
>DASYQV010000120.1:0-5521 GCA_036005125.1 Vicinamibacterales bacterium | reverse complement strand
GCGTGGTGGGACATGGTGAGTGAAACCATTCATGATTCTTGATTCATGATTCTTGATTGCGATTCGTGATTACCGGCCTTTGCCAAATCATGAATCCTGAATCATGAATCAAGAATGATCAAGAGCCCTTGATCAGTTCTGCTGCTGACCGGACGTCGTGATCTCGGTGTCGCGCTCCGCGTAGCTCAGGAAGCCCAACATCATCTCATCCTGCGTGCGCGGTCCGAACTGAATGCCGATGTTTGGATTGAACTGGCGCTTCGCGCCCCGCTCGGCCGAGTTGTCGAACAGCATCTCGACGTCGATACGTGTTCCCTTCGGCAGCAGTTTGGGCTCGCGAAGCTTGTACGTGACCTGCCACGTCTGGTCGTAGCGCGGCACGTCGAGCAGGAGCTCCGTGCGCCCGTCGGGATACGTGGCCACGTAGCGGGCGGCGGTCGCGCGCAGGTGCGCGTGCGGCCAGTAGGCAAGGATGAATGTGTCCTTGTCGAGCGTTTCCGCGGCGCCCACGCGATGGTTCTTCTTGCCGGGAGGGATCTCGAACCCGAACGTGCCGATGGCTTTGGTCCGCACCTTGTGTTTGATCGGACCTTTGGCAAAGTACAAGCCGATCTCGGCCTGGTTCCAGTACCCCGTGCCGGCACCTGGCTGCTTGTAATAATGCATGTTGAAGATGAGCGTCGAGCCCTTCTTCAGTTCCCTGCCGAATCCGTTGGGCAGTTCGTGCGGCTCCGCCCCGCCGGCGATGCAGCCCAACGCCAGGTTCGCCGCGCCCTCTCCCGCGTCCACGGCGTCGGCGGGCGCCTGATCGGGTTCTGACACGCCACCGCACATGTGATGAACCGTGTCCCGTCCCGCCAGGTAAGTGCCCGCGCGGAACTCCCACGCGCGGACGGTCACGTCGTTCGGCAGCATCTCGTCGGTGAGTTTCACCTGGAAGAGTCCCTGAACATCCTGGGCCTCGTCGGTCACGAAGTACGGCGGCATCTTGACAATCAAATCCGGCGTGCCGAGCGAGTAGCCGCCGCTTTGCGCCTCGGCGAGCCGCGCTGACGGCGGCGCCTTGGACCTGTCGCCGCCCGGCGCGCCGGCATCGACCCAGGCCACGATGGTCTGAATCTCTTTCTCGGTGAGACCGCGCTCGTTCAGGAACACGCCCTTCGGCGCGTCGGCAAACCACGGCGGCATCTCGCGCGCGCGCACTTTGCGCGCGATGGCGCGCGCCCAGGGCCGCGTCTCCTCGTAGGTCATCAAGGACATCGGTGCGACGAGGCTGCCGATGTTGCTGCCCGCGGGCTGATGACACGAAACGCAGTTCGCCTGCAGGATCGGCGCGACGTGCTCGTAGTACGTCACCTTGTCGCTGGCTGCCCGCGCAGATACAGCGGTGAAGAACAACGCACCGAATGTCGTGACGATGACCGGCATCCTCGCTGTGCGGTTCATGAAATACCTCTCGTTTGAATATCCGCCGTACCCGCGTCGGTCCATCGGCGAGCTGGTCACCCACCTCGCCATCAGCAAGCATAGCCTCGGCCCGGCGCGTGTCAAGCGACAATCAGTCAAAGGCTCTGCCCTTGATATCCGGGCAGTCGCCCCCGGCGCGCAAGTCTCCGAACCGGTCATCCGAGAGCACCGCACGTTGACCGCTGAAGACGACGAGCCGATAATCAGCGCCGATTGCCAGCGCGGCGGCCGGAAGGCCGGGATGGACGCGCGGTCCCGCCACGCACATCTGCGCGGCGGGATGCAGCGGCCGTATCGGATTGCGCATGGCGAAGGAGCCTCACATGCCACGACTCAACCCGTCGACGGCAAGGTATCCGGCGCGGTTCTCGCGACGCGCCTGGCTGTCCGGTCTCCTGCTGATTGCAGCGGTCTCGCCAGTTCTCCAGGGACAGGCGCCCGCATCCGGCGTGCAGTTCACGCAGGCCCAGGTGACGGCCGGTGGTCGTGTCTACACGCAGAAGTGCGCCAGCTGTCACGGCACGCGGCTGAACGATGGCGCGGCGCCACCGCTCGTGGGCCCCGGCTTCCTCGAGACGTGGACCGCCCCCGGTCGTTCCGTTGACGACCTCTTTTTCATCATCCGCTCGACCATGCCCAAGAACGAGGCGGGCACGCTGACGCCGTCTGAGTACGTCTCCGTCCTCGCGTACATGCTCGCGCGGAACGGTTACGCCGCCAGCAACCGCGAGCTCCCCGCCGACCCGACCGCTCTGTCGGCCATCCGCCTGACGCGTCCGACGGGGGCGGCGGACGAGAAGAAAGCCCCGCCTCCTGCATTCATTGCAGGAAGCCGTGGCGTCACGCCTCGTGCGACGGGGCCGACGCAGGAAGACCTGCTCGCCGCGGTCGACCGCGGCCGCGACTGGTTGACCCACACGCACGATTATTCCGGCACGCGTTACTCGCCGCTCTCCCAGATCACGGCGGCGAACGTCTCGCAGTTGCGCGTCGCGTGTGCCTATCAGGTCGGTGAGACTGGTAATTTCCAGACAGGACCGATCGTCCACCGCGGGACGATGTACGTGACGAGCGTCAGCGCCACGATCGCGCTCGATGCGGCGACGTGCCGGCCGAAATGGCGTTACGTCTGGACGCCACGTGGACGCGAGCTCTTCGGCAACAACCGCGGCGTGGCGGTGAAGGACGGGCGCGTCGTGCGCGCGACGTCGGACGGGTACCTGATAGCGCTCGATGCCGAGGACGGCACCCTCCTGTGGGCCCGGCTCGCCGCGGATACAGCGCAGGGTGAAACCTTCACGATGGCGCCGCTCCTGTTCGAGAGCATGGTCATCATCGGTCCGGCCGTCAGCGAGTACGCCATCAAGGGATGGGTCGGAGCGTTCAGTCTCACGAGCGGCGAGAGGGTGTGGCGTTTCAACATCATTCCCGGCAAGGGCGAACCGGGCTTCGACACGTGGAGCCAGCCGAAGGGATTCCCCGTTGGCGGCGGGGGCGTGTGGACGGCACCCACGCTCGATCCCGAGCGAGGAATGATCTACGTCTCGACCGGCAATCCCGCTCCCGACTTCCCTGCCGAGGCGCGAGGAGGATCGAATCTCTACACGAACTCGGTGCTCGCGCTGAACGTGCGTACGGGGAAGCTTGCGTGGTACGAGCAGCTCGTGCCGGCGGACAATCACGATTGGGACCTGACCCACGCCAGCCCGATCTATTCCACCAGGATCGGCGATCGCGAACGAAGGCTGATCAGTACTGTCGGCAAGGACGGCATCCTGAGAGTACTGGACCGGGACTCGCACGCGCGTGTGTTCGAAACGCCGGTGACGACGATTGAAAACACCACCGCACCGGTGACGTCATCCGGCACGCATGCCTGCCCGGGCCTCGTCGGCGGTGTGGAATGGAACGGGCCGACATACCATCCGGGGCTCAATCTGATCGTCGTGGGGGCCGTGGACTGGTGCTCGACGTTCTACGTGGACACGGACATCCGTTTCGTTCCCGGTCAGATTTTCCTGGGCGGTCGCAACGTCAGTGACAAGGAGTCACAGGGTTGGATCACGGCCGTCGATGCCGCCACCGGGAGCGTGCGATGGAAGTATCGGTCGCCCCGTCCAATCGTCGGCGCGGTGACGGCGACGGCGGGCGGATTGATTCTGGCGGGCGAGCTGACGGGCGACTTCCTGGCGTTGGACGCCAAGAACGGTGACGTCGCGTATCGCTTCAACACCGGCGGGCCGATCGGTGGCGGGATCGTGACCTACGAGGTGAGCGGGCGGCAGTACATCGCCGTCGCGTCCGGACTTCGGTCGAGGATGTGGGCACAGGAGCACAGCGGCAGCCCCGTCGTCATGGTGTTTGCCATCGACGGCGCCGGTTCGACGCGCTGACGCGACGAAGAGGTTCTTGATGGCGCCCGGTCCGCTGAAATGCGGACCGGGCGGCTGTCGATTCGTAGGCCGGGCGGGGCCGCATCTAAAGATGCGGCCTACGGCAACTCCGTAGCCCGAAGCCTGGAGCCCGAAGCCGGCTAACGCTTCTGCGCGGCTTCCCTCTCCTCCTGGCGATGTCCCGCCAGGATATTCGGCAGACCGTAATTGCCCTCGTGACACGCGTACTCGTATAGCGGCCCCTCGACCTTCGACATCGGGAGCGACGCCGTCCACGACCGCGTGAAGGTCGCCGGATCGTCGACGGTGATTCGATAATCCATGACATCGGGGCCGAGACGCGTGAACCGTTCGATGACACGCCCCTGCTCGCTGGTGCCGAAGACCCCCACGTTTCTCAGGTTGACCCCGCGCAGACCCTTCGTCTCGATGACGAGCGTATTGCCCTCCCACCGACCACGCGAGTCGCCCAGCCACTGCTTGATGCCGGCGCCCACATACGGACGCCCGTCCAGCGGGACGATCCGCGCGTCGTGAATCATCTCGACGACGATCGCCACATAGCCCGGCGTCTGGAGGATTTGATAGTTGTGGTTGTAGAACCCCGGCATCATCGCGCCAGGCAGAGCGCGTGTGATGCAGCGCTCGTAGGGACCACGATCCTCCCAGCTATCGGCAGGGTTCGTCTTTCTCGCCGCGGCGATCTGGTCAGCTTCCTTCTTCGCCTTCTCGGTGAGCGCAGGCAGGCGACCGTCGGCCGGATCGACGAGCAGCGACGTGCGGTTCCCCGAGAGCGAGTAGCTGGTTTCGAACCAGATGCTTGCGGCATAGCCGGTGTGCGGTCTCGCTTCGGCCTCCGCCCGCCGTTTGGCGCTCCGCTGTTCGAAATCGGCGGCCTCCTCATTGCTCAGCTGCGCCTTCTCGCTCAGCTCCTTGGACCGCTCCAGTGGTGTCGCGGTCACGTTGTTCCAGATCCCCTGGAGATCCGGGTGGCCCCACGGCGTCAGCGGCTGCGTCCAGGACGACGCCCGCGTCTT
Organism: Vicinamibacterales bacterium; assembly: GCA_036005125.1. Classification (GTDB taxonomy): domain Bacteria; phylum Acidobacteriota; class Vicinamibacteria; order Vicinamibacterales; family UBA2999; genus DASYQV01. The sequence goes on along the minus strand of DASYQV010000120.1, from coordinate 624 downwards.
CGACGTCGACCCTGGAGCCTGTCCCGTCGCAGGGACCTGCGACAACACGACGACGGCGATGAGCATCAGCAACGCAGCCGGTAATCGACCTGTCATGTGCGCCCTCACTTTCGGTTCTCACGTCCGATCACGCTGAACGTCAGATCTTCATAGGCCAGCAGAGCCCCGTCGCTCGCGAGACACCGGACGACGTACTCGCCCGGCTCATCGAACGACGCCTGAACCACCCATTTTCCCTCTGAAGGCACCGGCGGAGGGGACCAGAACGGCGCCCAGGGGGAGTTCGCGTCGGGGCGCGTGTCCTGCCACACCTTCGTTTGCTCGGGACTGAACGTCACCTTGCCGGCACCGCGGTAGACGAACCAGGACAGCCGCAGACCCGTCGGGTTCGTGAGAATGGCCTGGTTCGGAGGGCTGTATTTCGCGTCCCCACCTGGACCTGGAAGTTTGCGCGCGCCCCGCCGCTTCGGGATGCCGTCGTCGGCGGCCCACGCCACCAGCGTCACCGCCTGGCCCACTTTCGCGCTTCGACGCTTTTCGCCGTCGACCTTGAGCGTCGGACCCTGATTCCGATAGATCTCGGGATCCAGCGCGTTGCCGCCGATCACCGCACCGAGCTCCATC